>NZ_JAJNRF010000027.1:0-984 GCF_022228075.1 Halorhodospira sp. 9628 | reverse complement strand
GACGTTCTTCGCATCCTCGATCTCGTCGGCGATCTCGCCGTCGGGCAGGCTCTGGGTGTGGGCGTAGTGGTCGAAGGTGGCGATGTAGGCGGCGCGCTCATCACGGTCGATGCGGCTGCGCAGGCCGGCGACGATATCGTCGGCGTTGCTCGGCCCCCGGCCGCCCTTGGGCAGCTCCAGGCTGCGCACCGGATAGGTGTCCTGGAGCCAGGTCCTTGCTAGATCGCTCATGTCTGATCCTCCTCGTGGTGCGACCGGCACCTGCGGGGGCTGCCCGGGCCTCGCCCGCTCCCAGGGCGTCCGCCTGCAGCCCTGTATGTGCCGGCCAATTGAATGATATTCAACGAATCAATAGAGTGTGGTAGAGGGCGTGCGCTGTCAACCCGGCCGGCGAGGCCATGAGCTGGCCGTCGGCTGTTGCCAAGCGCGCCTGACAAGGGCAGTTTCGGTGGTGTCGCAGAGACGGCGGGGCGCTTGCCCGGCGAGCAGCAGGCGGGTGGCGGTCCGGATCGCGGGTTGAATAGAGGAGGTTTGCACCCATGAGCAGGATGATGATCGGCCTGGCCCTCACGCTCTCCCTGGCGCTGGCTGCCGGGGGTGCGCTGGCGAATGGCCATGATCACCAGCACTACGAAGGCGAGGAGCCGGAGGGTCTCGCAGAGGCGCTGACGTTGCTCGCCGAGCGCCAGGAGCGGCTCGAGGAGCTTTTGGCGGCGGATGCGCTCGCGGATGAGGCGTTCCACGAGATCCACGAGATGAGCTATACGCTGGAGAACGCCGTCGAGCGGATCCAGGGCGACGTGGACCGGATGGCGGAGCACGTCGAGGCGATCCACCTCGGCTCCGAGCGCCTCGACGAGGACGCGATCCGGGAGCACGCGGGGGAGCTGGAGGCGCTCCTGCGCGAGCTCCGGTCCGAGTAGCGTACCGATCCCCCGGGGTGCGCGTGCGGCCCGGGCCGGCCGCAGCGCATCATCGGGGCTA
>NZ_JAJNRF010000026.1:0-1043 GCF_022228075.1 Halorhodospira sp. 9628 | reverse complement strand
TTACTAAGATTTCAGCAAGTATTGTCATGCCCGAGCATATTGGCACTCCGGCTGACGGAAGAACGACTGAATCAAGGCGGGTAGCTTTTGGAGGCGCCAGAGCGCCGAGCGGGCCATGCGCTTCATCTGCTCGATGTTCTGCACTCCGCGGCGGCCGATATCCCGCTTGACGTGGGCCCAGACCTGCTCGTCCGGATTGAGCTGCGGTGAGTACGGCGGCAGGAAGAAGAGCTTGAGCATGCCATCGGTCGATTCGACGAACTCGCGGACCAGCTTCGCCTTGTGCGCGGGGTGCCCGTCCACGATGACGAATACGGGGCGCTCGGCGCCGACGAGCAGTCGCCTGAGGAACTCGCGGAAGACCTGGGCGTTCACGGTGCCTTGGTGGACCATAAAGCGCATCTCGCCGCGTGGGCTGACGGCAGAGATCATGTTCACCGCAAAACGCCGGCCAGTGGCTTCCACGACCGGGGTCTCACCAACAGGCGACCACGTGGTGCCGGTGTGGTAGTCCGAGCGCAACCCCGACTCGTCGGCGAAGTAGACCGTCGCCCCCTCGCGCTTGGCCTGTTTGCGAATCTCCGGATAGGTCTCCGTCTCCCACTGACGAACGAGTTCTGGATCTCGTTGCCACGCCTGGTACAAAGGCTTCTGCGCTGAGAAGCCGAGCGTCTTCATCAGGTTGTGGACCGACGCCCGGGACAGGCTCTTGCCCAGGTGGCGCTCGATCAGTTCCTGAATCAGCGAAAGGGTCCAGAGCGCGTAAGGCAGTTTCAGCTGTTGCGGGTTCTCGTCACGGACGGTGCGGGCGACCCAGCGCATCTCCTCCGGAGTCAGCTTCCGAGGCCGTCCGGACTTGGGCTTGGAGTGGAGCGCCTTCTGACCCCCTTCGGCGTAGCGCGACAACCAGCGGTACAGGGTGCGCTCATTGACTCCGTAGGCGTCGGCCACATCAGCGACCGTTCGACCATTGCGAACCGCCTTGATCGCCTGCATTCGCAGGGCATGCGCCGCCGACTTGTCTGTCGCGCGGCCGTCGTTCG
>NZ_JAJNRF010000025.1:0-1264 GCF_022228075.1 Halorhodospira sp. 9628 | reverse complement strand
ACCGGACTCGGCCGTATCCGTCTGGCGGGCCTGCCGGATCTCATCCTCGGGTGGGCCGAAGACCTTGCGCGTCAGGCGCACATACCAGGCGGCCGCCTGGACCTGGATGACGAAGGCGATCGCGATGACCAGGGCGGCATTCGCCCCCTCGGCGCCGAACGCGTTCATGGCGATCGCCAAAGCGATGGAGAGGTTGCGCATCACGGATCCGTAGACCAGCGCGATGGCGTCGCCCCGCGGCAGGAGGGCCTTGCCGAGCAGGGTGCTCAGCGGGAAGTTGATGGCGTAGAGCAGGGCCACCGGGGCCAGGATGTAGAGCAGCCGCTCCGGCGCCGCGAGGATGGTCTCGGCGTTGAGCGCCATGGCGATGAAGACGATGCCGAGGACGCCGAGCGTGGACAGGGCCGGGAAGCGGAAGGCCCAGCGGTTGCGGAAGTCCTCCTGGCCGTAGCGGCGCACCAGTGCACGCTGGGTGAGCACGCCGAGGATGAGCGGCAGCACCACGATCACCAGCACCTGCTGGGCGATGGCCCAGAGATCGACGTGGATCTGCGCGCCGAGCAGGGCCTCCACATAGAAGGGCGTCGCGAGGGCCCCGAGCAGGAGCCCGATGACCGTCATCTTGACCGCTGCGGCGAGGTTGCCGCCGGCGAAGCCGGTCCAGGAGATGGTCATGCCGCTGGTGGGGACCAGGCCCGCGAGCAGCAGTCCCAGCGCCATGTAGGGCTGGTCCGCGAAGAAGAGCAGGCCCAGGCCGAAGGCGATGAACGGGATGACGGCGAAGTTGACGCCCTGGGTGAGCAGCTGGGCGCGCAGATCCTCCCAGCCGGTGAGGTGCGAGACCCGCAGCGTGACCATCATCGGGTAGACCATCAGGAAGGTCAGGGGCAGGACGAGCCACCGCAGCGGATCCGAGGGCAGGAGGGCGCCGTAGAGGAAGCCCAGGACCAGCATGGCCGGGATGGCCCAGGTCAGGCGCTTCTGGATCGCGTAGAGGATGGACCACATGGTCGTGCTCCTCCCTGGCAGCAGGCGAATGGAAGGCGGCGCAGGCGGAGGACGGGCGGCGGGCGGCCGGTCAGGAGGCCGGCTCCGCCTCCTCCGCCAGCTCGTGGAGCCACTGGGTCATGAGCTCGTTGGCCAGCGGCATCGGCGACTCCATGAAGCTGACCACGAAGCGGTCCGGCAGCTCCACGACCCCGATGGAGCGGGGGCGCAGCGCCGGGGCCAGGGCCATGGGCAGGCGCCGGCCGACGCAGAAGAT
>NZ_JAJNRF010000023.1:0-3207 GCF_022228075.1 Halorhodospira sp. 9628 | reverse complement strand
GTTCTTTAACAATTTGGGAAGTTGCCGTACACAGCATATGGCATGTCGCATTCGCGTGTTATTGACCGCGGTATAGCTCCAGTCTGTTTGGGGTTATATGGCCAAGCGGTTAAGCGCATACGGTGGATGCCTAGGCGGCAGGAGGCGATGAAGGACGTGGTAGCCTGCGATAAGCCTCGGGGAGCCGGCAAACGGGCTTCGATCCGGGGATTTCCGAATGGGGCAACCCGGCCACCGTCAGGTGGTCATCGTGCGCTGAATTCATAGGCGTACGAGGCGAACCCGGTGAACTGAAATATCTAAGTAACCGGAGGAAAAGAAATCAACCGAGATTCCCTTAGTAGTGACGAGCGAACGGGGACTAGCCCTTAAGCGGTCAGTGTTCTAGTGGAGCGGTCTGGAAAGTCCGGCCATAGAAGGTGACAGCCCTGTACACGAAAGGGCGCTGATCGTGAAATCGAGTAGGGCGGGACACGTGTTATCCCGTCTGAAGATGGGGGGACCATCCTCCAAGGCTAAATACTCCCTGCCGACCGATAGTGGACCAGTACCGTGAGGGAAAGGCGAAAAGAACCCCGGTGAGGGGAGTGAAATAGAACCTGAAACCGTATGCGTACAAGCAGTGGGAGCCCGGTGCGTCCGGGTGACCGCGTACCTTTTGTATAATGGGTCAGCGACTTACTTTCAGTGGCGAGGTTAACCGTTTAGGGGAGCCGTAGGGAAACCGAGTCTTAAATGGGCGTTCAGTCGCTGGGAGTAGACCCGAAACCGAGCGAGCTACCCATGGCCAGGGTGAAGGCGGGGTAACACCTGCTGGAGGCCCGAACCCACTAGCGTTGAAAAGCTAGGGGATGAGCTGTGGGTCGGAGTGAAAGGCTAAACAAGCTCGGAGATAGCTGGTTCTCCCCGAAAGCTATTTAGGTAGCGCCTCGTGTCTCACTCCCGGGGGTAGAGCACTGTTTCGGCTAGGGGGGCATCCGTGCCTTACCAAACCGAGGCAAACTCCGAATACCGGGAAGTGCAATCACGGGAGGCAGACGGCGGGTGATAAGGTCCGTCGTCGAGAGGGAAACAGCCCAGACCGCCAGCTAAGGCCCCCAAGTCGTGGCTAAGTGGTTAACGATGTGGGAAGGCAGAGACACCCAGGAGGTTGGCTTAGAAGCAGCCACCCTTTAAAGAAAGCGTAATAGCTCACTGGTCTAGTCGGCCTGCGCGGAAGATTCAACGGGGCTCAAGCCACGCGCCGAAGCTGCGGATGCTCTTTTGAGCATGGTAGGGGAGCGTTCCGTACGCCGCTGAAGGAGGACCCGTGAGGGCCTCTGGAGGTATCGGAAGTGCGAATGCTGACATGAGTAACGATAAAGCGGGTGAAAATCCCGCTCGCCGAAAGCCCAAGGTTTCCTGCGCAACGCTAGTCGACGCAGGGTTAGCCGGCCCCTAAGGCGAGGCCGAAAGGCGTAGCCGATGGGAAACGGGTTAATATTCCCGTGCCTCTTGTTGCTGCGATGGGGTGACGAAGAAGGCTAGGTCATCCGGGTGACGGATGTCCCGGTTTAAGCGTGTAGGCGGAGCCCTTAGGCAAATCCGGGGGTTCATACGCCGAGACGCGAACACGACGCTCTACGGAGCGGAAGTGACCGATGCCAGGCTTCCTAGAAAAGCCTCTAAGCTTCAGGCAGCAAGAGACCGTACCGATAACCAACACAGGTGGGCAGGGTGAGAATCCCAAGGCGCCTGAGAGAACCCGGGTGAAGGAATTCGGCAAAATGGCACCGTAACTTCGGGAGAAGGTGCGCCTCCGTTATGTGAAGCCCTTTGCGGGCGGAGCAGAGGGGGGCCGCAGTGACCAGGGGGCTGCGACTGTTTACTAAAAACACAGCACTCTGCTAACTCGCAAGAGGATGTATAGGGTGTGACGCCTGCCCGGTGCCGGAAGGTTAAGTGATGGGGTTAGCCCTTTGGGGCGAAGCTCTTGATCGAAGCCCCGGTAAACGGCGGCCGTAACTATAACGGTCCTAAGGTAGCGAAATTCCTTGTCGGGTAAGTTCCGACCTGCACGAATGGCGTAACGATGGCCCCACTGTCTCCATCCGGGACTCAGTGAAATTGAAATCGCAGTGAAGATGCTGTGTACCCGCGGCAAGACGGAAAGACCCCGTGAACCTTTACTACAGCTTCGCACTGGACCTCGAGCATGCTTGTGCAGGATAGGTGGGAGGCTATGAAGCGGGAGCGCTAGCTCCCGTGGAGCCATCCTTGAGATACCACCCTTGCATGTTTGGGGTTCTAACCTGGGCCCGTGATCCGGGTCGGGGACCGTGCGTGGTAGGTAGTTTGACTGGGGCGGTCTCCTCCCAAAGAGTAACGGAGGAGCGCGAAGGTACCCTCAGCGCGGTCGGAAATCGCGCAGTGCGTGTAAAGGCAGAAGGGTGCTTGACTGCGAGACCTACAAGTCGAGCAGGGGCGAAAGCCGGCCTTAGTGATCCGGTGGTTCTGTATGGAAGGACCATCGCTCAACGGATAAAAGGTACTCCGGGGATAACAGGCTGATTCCTCCCAAGAGTCCACATCGACGGAGGAGTTTGGCACCTCGATGTCGGCTCATCACATCCTGGGGCTGTAGCAGGTCCCAAGGGTACGGCTGTTCGCCGTTTAAAGTGGTACGCGAGCTGGGTTTAGAACGTCGTGAGACAGTTCGGTCCCTATCTGCCGTGGGCGTCGGAGACTTGAGAGGCTCTACTCCTAGTACGAGAGGACCGGAGTGGACATACCGCTGGTGGTCCGGTTGTCACGCCAGTGGCACAGCCGGGTAGCTACGTATGGAAGGGATAACCGCTGAAAGCATCTAAGCGGGAAGCCCGCCTCAAGATCAGGTCTCCCCGGACCCGCGAGGTCCCTGAAGGGCCGTCCAAGACGAGGACGTTGATAGGCGGGGTGTGGAAGTGCAGCAATGCATTAAGCTAACCCGTACTAATGGCCCGTGAGGCTTGGCCATATAACACCCAAGCGGATTGAGCACCGACATGCCGTAAGCGCGTGACGGCAACTTCCCAGACACAAGTGGCCTAAACGCCACACCGCTTTGCCTGGCGACCATAGCGAGCGGGAACCACCCGATCCCATGCCGAACTCGGCAGTGAAACCGCTCAGCGCCGATGGTAGTGCGACCACGCTGTCGTGCGAGAGTAGGTCATCGCCAGGCCCCTA
>NZ_JAJNRF010000022.1:0-7623 GCF_022228075.1 Halorhodospira sp. 9628 | reverse complement strand
GGCAAGGCCCATTAATGGTTACCCTTGGGGGGCCCCCCCCCCCACCCCCCCCCCCCCCCCCCCCCGCTTGAAACGGCGCCCCGGGGGGCGGCGCGGAACCAAATGATAAAGTCCGTGTCCCACCGTGACACCCAAGAGAAAAACCGACAGGAGGGTGAGCATGAGCAACCCGATCGACGGTGACCGCCGCAAGTTCCTCAAGAACGGTGCCATGGCCGTGGCCGCCATTCCGCTGGCCACGCTGGTGACCAAGGGCACCGCCGTTGCCGGCCTGCCCGATGGCGTGGAAGACCTGCCCAAGGCGGAGGATGACCACGCCCACGACTACGTGAACGACGCCGCCGACACCGACCACGCCCGCTTCCAAGAAGGGCAGCTGTGCGAGAACTGCCAGTTCTGGGTCGACTACGTGGACGGCGACTGGGGCTACTGCGAGCACCCGAACTTCACCGACGTGCTGGTGCGCGGTGAGGGCTGGTGCTCGGTCTACGCCCCGGCGTAAGCTGCTCGCACTTAGGCGAGCAGCTCCGCCCGCCTGGCGGAACGACGAGGGGGCGCCGGCTGGCGCTCCCTTTTTTATACCCTGAGCGCGATCGCCACAGGGCATCGGAGGCAACCCAGGACCGACGATGGACGCCCTACGCAGCGATACACCGAACAACCAGTACACCCGCGGCGAGACCGACGCTGCGGCCAGCCGCCTGTGCGTCGAGCACCTGGCCTGCCGCCGCGGCGAGGAGTTCCTCTTCGAGGAGGTCTCCTTCGCCCTCGGCCCCGGCGAGCTACTTTTCGTACGCGGGCGCAACGGCAGCGGCAAGACGACGTTGCTGCGCACCCTCTGCGGCCTGACCGAACCGGTCCGTGGCCGCATCCACTGGCTCGATCAGGAGATCCGCCGGCTCGATGACCGGGCCCGCCGGCAAATGCTTTACGTTGGCCACCGCGACGCCGTCAAGGACGAGCTGACCCCACTGGAGAACCTGCAGGTCCACCAGGGGCTGCGCGGTGAGTCGAGCTCTCTGGACGAACGCCTCGACGCCCTCGAGCAGGCCGGCCTCGCCGGACGCGAGGACATCCCGGTCCGTTACCTTTCCCAGGGCCAGCGCCGACGCACAGCCTTGGCCCGCCTGCTGCTCTCGCCGGCGCGACTGTGGATCCTCGACGAGCCGCTGACCGCCCTGGACCGGCGCGCCGTTGCGTGGCTCTTCGAGCGCATCGCCGGCCACCTGCAGCACGGGGGGTTGGTCATCACTACCAGCCATCAATCCATCGACGGCCTGCCCGAGCCGCGCATCCTGGATCTGGACTAGAACGACACCATGGTGAGGTCTCTCTGGACACTCCTGCGGCGCGACGTTTCGCTCATCGTCCTGCGCCGTCAGGACGTACTGACCGTCGTTGCCTTCTTCGTGATCGTCATCACCCTCTTTCCCCTGTCCATCGGCCCCGAGCCGGACAAGCTGCGCACGCTAGCGCCCGGCGGGGTATGGGTGGCGGCAGCGCTGGCCAGCCTCATCTCGCTGGACCGGCTGTTCGCCGATGACTGGCGCGACGGCACCCTGGAGCAACTGGCCCTGTCGCCACAGCCCCTGGCCCTGGTGGCGCTGGCCAAGGTCGTGGCTCACTGGCTGGCCCTGGGGCTGCCGCTGGTGATTCTCTCCCCGGCCCTGGGTTACTCGCTGGGTCTGGAGGGGGCGGAACTGCTGGTACTCGCGCTATCATTGCTGCTCGGGACCCCGGTGTTGAGCCTGCTTGGCGCGGTGGGGGCCGCCATGACCCTGGGCGTGCGGGCCGGCGGGGCGCTGATGGCACTGCTTATCCTGCCCCTATATGTGCCGGTCCTAGTGCTGGGCGCGGGGGCGGTTTCAGAGGCGATGTTCGACGCCTCTTATCAGGCGCACCTGTCGCTGCTCGGTGCCATGCTGGCCCTGGCGCTGCCGTTGGTGCCCCTGGCGATCGCCGGGGCGCTGCGCATTGCCCTGGACTGAGACGAGAGCATCCGCGTAACGGGAACTTGACACCCGTTTCCGGGATCGAAGGCGTAGTGACGTAGACGCGTTACGGAGAACGACGGGATAACTGCATGACCGCTCGACCCATTCCCTGGCTCAAGTACACGGCACCAGCCAACTTCCACGTGCTGGCCCAGCGCCTGGTGCCCTGGCTCTGGGCGGCCGCTGCCCTGTTCGCCGTGGCAGGCCTTTACGTGGGGTTTTTTGTCGCACCCCCGGATTACCAGCAGGGCAACAGCTACCGGATCATGTTTATCCACGTCCCGGCGGCGTGGATGGGGATGTTCCTCTATCTACTGATGGCCTTATACGGGGCGATCTACCTGATCTGGCGGATCAAGATGGCCGACATCATGGCCCGGGCCATCGCCCCGACCGGAGCGCTGATGACCTTCCTGGGCCTGTGGACCGGCGCCCTGTGGGGCGCGCCCACCTGGGGCACCTACTGGGTCTGGGACGCGCGGCTGACCTCGACGCTGATCCTGCTCTTCCTCTTTCTCGGCTACATCGCGCTGCACGCCGCCTCGGACGACCGCGAGAAAGGCGGTCGGGCCGCCTCCTTGCTGGCTATTGTCGGCGCGGTCAACGTACCGATAATCTACTTTTCCGTAGAGTGGTGGTACAACCTGCACCAAGGCGCCTCGGTCATCCGGACGGACGGGCCGAGCATGGCCGATTCGATGCTCGCTGCGCTGCTGCTGATGACCGCGGCTTTCTGGATCTACTCGGCGGCCATCGTGCTGCGACGCGCCCAGGCCGAGGCCATGAGCCGGGAGTCGCGCAAGGAGTGGGCCCGGGCGGCGGCCGCCGGCACCCTCACCCGCGACCAGCGCGAGCGGGCTGCTGACGAGACCGCGCGTGAACAGCGCATCGCGGAGTCCGGAGGAGAAGCCTGATGTGGGACGGAATCGGTGATTTTCTGGCCATGGGCGGACACGCGCCCTACGTCTGGGGCTCGTTCGGCATGGTGGCCGCGGTACTGCTCGTCGAGTGGCTGCTGGTCAGCCGCCGCCGCCGTCACCTGCAGACCATGCTTCAGCGGCAGTCGCGGCGCACGACCGCCGCACAATCGCAGGGGGAGTGAACGATGAAGAAGCGACACCAGAGGCTGTTCCTGGTACTCGGTGTGGTCGCCGGGGTGAGCGTTGCCACGGCGCTGGTGCTCAATGCCTTCCGTGACAACATGACCTTCTTCATCACGCCGTCCGAGGTGATGGCCAAGTCCGATATGCCGGAACGGCACTTTCGCATCGGCGGACTGGTCGAGGACGGCTCCGTGGAGCGTGACAGCGCCTCCACCCGGGTCCGCTTCCACGTGACCGACACCGAGGCGAGCGTACCCGTCGACTTCGAAGGCATCCTCCCCGACCTCTTCCGCGAAGGTCAGGGCGTCGTGGTCGAGGGCCGGATCACCTCCGACGGGGTGTTCAAGGCCGATAATGTCATGGCACGTCACGACGAGGACTACATGCCGGCCGAGGCGCAGGAGGCCCTGGACCGGGTCGAACACTCCTTCGATGAAGCCGGGGACTATTAACGATGCTTGGTGAGCTCGGCAACTTTGCCCTGATCCTGGCCTTCTGCCTGGCCGTCATCCAGTCGATCCTCCCGCTGGTCGGCACGGCCACCGGGGATGCCCGGCTGATGAACTCGGGCCGCTCGCTGGCCGTCGGGCAATTCGTCTTCCTGCTGGTCGCCTACCTGATCCTGACGGCGGCCTTCGTCACCAACGACTTCTCGATCCGCTACGTGGCCGAGAATTCGGCCGCAGCGCTGCCGCTGGTCTACAAGATCACCGGTGTCTGGGGTGGCCACGAGGGCTCGATGCTCTTCTGGGTCCTGACCCTCAGCGCCTGGACGGTGGCCGTGGCGGTATTCAGCCGCGCCCTGCCGCGGGAGATGCTGGCCCGGGTGCTGGCGGTGCTCGGCATGGTGGCCGTCGCGTTCATCGCCTTCACTGCCCTGACCTCCAACCCGTTCGAGCGCATCTTCCCGGCACCGACCGAGGGCACGGACCTGAATCCGCTGCTCCAGGATCCGGGGATGATCATCCACCCACCGCTGCTGTTCATCGGCTATACGGGCCTGGCGGTCGCCTTTGCCTTCGCCGTCGCCGCGCTCATTGGCGGTCGCCTCGATGCCGCCTGGGCGCGCTGGTCGCGGCCGTGGACCACAGCCGCCTGGGGCTTCCTGACCCTGGGTATCGGGCTCGGCTCCTGGTGGGCGTACTACGAGCTCGGCTGGGGCGGCTGGTGGTTCTGGGACCCGGTGGAGAACGCCTCTCTGCTGCCCTGGCTCACGGCCACCGCCCTGATCCACTCACTGGCGGTGACCGAGAAACGCGGCGGCTTCAAGGTCTGGACCGTGATGCTGGCCATCGTCAGCTTCGCGCTGACCGTCCTCGGCGGCTTCATCGTCCGCTCGGGCGTGATCACCTCGGTCCACGCCTTCGCCACCGACCCCGACCGCGGCGTCTTCCTGCTCGCTATCCTGGCGGTCACCCTGCTGGGGTCCCTGGCCCTCTACGCTTGGCGTGCCCCCAAAGTGGGACTGGGCGGTGTATTCGGCTGGTACTCGCGGGAATCGCTGCTACTGGCGAACAACGTGCTGTTGGTGGTCGCCTGCGCGGCCATCGCCATCGGCACCCTCTACCCCCTGGCCCTGGACGCCTTCGACTTGGGCAAGATCTCGGTGGGCCCGCCCTACTTCGATGCGGTGTTCATGCCGCTGATGCTACCGCTACTGTTCTTGATCGGCATCGGGCCGGTGATCTCCTGGAAACAGTCGGACCCCATGGAGACGGTCCGCCAGCTGCGCTGGGTGCTGCTGGTCAGTGCCCTGATCGGCGGCGTCTGGCCGCTGACCATGGGCGCCTGGAACCCGCTCACCGCCCTCGGCCTCGGCTTGGCGGCGTGGATCCTGCTGACCGCTGCGGTGGACCTGTTCCGGCGCTTCAGCCGGCGGCGTCAACAGGGGGCTGGCAAGGCGCTGCAGGCGGCCTTGCGCCCGAGCTTCTTCGGCATGCACCTGGCCCACGGCGGCCTGGCCCTGGTGGTCATGGCCATCGCCATGGTCAACACCTATGAGGTCGAGCGGGACGTACGCCTGGCCCCGGGCGAGACCGCCACCGCCGGGGCGTACCAGTTCCGCATGCTCGACAGTGAGGTCGTCCGCGGGCCGAACTTCGACGGCCAGCAGGCCACCGTCGAGGTCCTCAATCAGGACGGCGAGGTCATCGACGTCCTCCACCCGCAGCGGCGCTTCTACGACTCGCAACCGCAGATGCCCATGCACCAGGCCTCGCTGAACCGCGGCATGACCCGCGATGTCTACGTATCGCTGGGTGATGATCTGGGCGAGGGGGCGTGGACCATGCGGCTCTACTACAAGCCGTACATGTTCTGGATGTGGACCGGATGCCTGCTGATGGCCTTCGGCGGCTTCCTCGCGGCCGCGGATCGCCGCTACCGCATGGCCAGCGACCGGCGCACGGTCTCCGAGGCCCACGTCGACAGCAACGACAACCGCGTGGTGGGACCGGCCTCGGCGCAGGAGCCGTCATCATGAACAAGCGACTGCTGCTGCCGCTGCTGCTGACCCTGCCGGTCCTCGGCCTGCTCTACGTGGGCCTGAGCCTGGACTCGCGCAGCCTGCCCTCGCCGCTGGTCGGCCAACCGGCACCAGCCTTCGAGCTGGAGTCGCTGCGCGACTCCGGGGTCACCCTGACCCGGGAGGACTTCGTGGGCGAGATCGCCCTGGTCAACGTCTGGGCGTCCTGGTGCGAGAGCTGCCGCCATGAGCACCCCTACTGGCGCCAGCTGGCTGAGCGGGGCATCGCCATCCACGCCTTCAACTACCGTGACAGCCGGGAGAGTGCCCAGCGCTACCTGGATCTCTTCGGCGACCCGTTCCGCGAGATCGCCTACGATCCGCGGGCGGAGGCGGGCATGGAGTGGGGCGTGTACGCCACCCCCGAGACCTATCTGCTGGACGCCCAAGGCGTCATTCGGCACAAGCACATCGGGCCGGTGAACGCCGAGGTACTGCGCAACGACATCCTGCCCTTGATCGAGGAACTGGAGGCGGAGCGGTCATGAGCGTAACTCTGGTTGCAGCGTCGCAGGCGCGCCGCGGCGACACCACCGGGCAGCGTCTTCGAGGGCTGCTCGTGGCGCTTTTCCTGCTCGCCGGGGCGGCGGTGGCCGCGCCGGCCGGCGCGGTCTCCATTGGCGAGCCGCTGGATTTCGAGACCGAAGAGCAGGAAGAGCAGTACTACACCCTGGTCCGGCAGCTGCGCTGCACCGTCTGCCAGACCGAGACCATCTACGAGTCGCCGGCAGAGCTGGCCGGGGACATGCGCCGCCGCGTCTACGAGATGACCGTCGATGGCTACGACAAGGACGAAATCGTCGATTTCATGACGGCGCGCTACGGCGACTACGTCCGCTACAACCCGCCGCTGCAGATGAACACAGCCCTGCTCTGGGTCAGCCCCTTTTTGCTGCTGGTCATCGGCGGCGTGGCGTGGCTGCAGGTCATCCGCCACCGTCAGCAGAAGGCGGCGCAGACTGATCTGACCGAATCCGAGCGGCGGGCGCTGGAACGTTTCCGGCGCGGCGACTAACCCAAGGGGGAATCGATGAGTGGAGCCTTCGTAGGGGCCGTTGTGGTCCTCTGCACCCTCGCCTTGATCTTCGTGCTCTTCCCGCTGCTGCGGGATGCGGCGCGGACGCGGACCCAGTCGCGTCGGCAGGTCAATGCGACGATCCACCGGGACCGTATCCGTGAGCTGGACCAGGATCTGGAGAACGGCACCCTGAGCCGGGCGCAGTACGACGCGGCGGTCGCCGACCTGGACCGGGACCTGGTCCAGAGCGGGGCCATCGACAGCGAGGAGGAGCAAGCCGGCTATCTGCCGCGGGCCCGCCGCGGGGTGGTCATCGCGGCGGCCACCGTCAGTGCCGTGGCCGTGCCGGTGCTGGCGCTGTCCATGTACCACTCCCTTGGCGACGAGCGCGCCTTCACCCAGGCTGGCACTCCGACCACGCCGGATCGCCAGCAGCAGTCTGGCGCACCGGGGCAGCCGCAACAGCACGACCCGGACGAGATCGAGGCCATGGCACAACAGCTGCGTGATCGGCTGGAGCAGAGCCCCGACGACCCCACCGGATGGGTCCTCTACGGCCGCACCATGATCTACCTGGAGAACCTCGACGAGGCCGAGAACGCCTTCCGGCGGGCGCTGGATCTGGGTGCGGACGACGACCCCAACCTTCTCGCCGAGTACGCCGATATCCTGGCGGCGACCACCGGCAACCTGCAGGGTGAACCCATGGAGTATCTCCAGCGCGCCCTGGAGATCGATCCGGAGAACGTCCGCGCGCTGTGGCTGGCTGGTACCGCGGCCTACAACAACGCGGACTACGAGGGGGCCCGATCCTACTGGGAAGAGCTTCTGGACGTCGTACCGCCGAACTCCCAAGAGGCGCAGGCGATCCAGTCGAACCTGCGGCAGCTGCCGGACGGCGAGGGCTGATCCGGCCGTGGGGGGGGGGGGGGGGGGGGGGGGGGGGGGGGGGGGGGGGGGGGGGGGGGGGGGGGGGGGGGGGGG
>NZ_JAJNRF010000021.1:0-15969 GCF_022228075.1 Halorhodospira sp. 9628 | reverse complement strand
CCCCCCCCACCCCCCCCCCCCCCCCCCCCCCCCCCCGGGGGGGGCGCCCCCGCCGGGGCGTTGCCGCCCCCGGCGCGGTTATCCGTCCGGGGGCCGGCCCTCCAGCTCCACCATCTGCCGCTCGATCCAGGCCTCGACCTCCGCGGTGATTTCCTCGGCGCTGCGGCCCTGGGTGGCCACAGGGGGACCGATGACAACCTCGATTCGCCCGCTGCGCCGCAGCGGGCTGTTACGGCCCCAGAACGAGCCGGCATTGTGCGCCACCGGCACCACCGGGACCCCGGCCCGGATGGCCAGCTCGGCACCGCCACTGCGGTAGCGGCCCTTCTGCCCTGGCGGGATCCGGGTTCCTTCCGGGAAGATAATGACCCAGCGCCCGCGCCGCAGCCGATCCGTGCCCTGTTCGATCACCTGTTGCCGTGCGGTGCCGCGGGCTTGGCGGTCGATGGCGATCGGCTCGAGCAGCCGCAGTCCCCAGCCGAAGAATGGGATGCGCAGCAATGACTCCTTGAGCACCCACGTCTGCGGCGAGAACCACTTCAGTAGGGCTAGCGTCTCCCACGCCGATTGGTGCTTGGCCATGACCACCGCGGCTCCCTCGGGGCGGTTCTCCAGTCCCTGCACCCGATAATCGAGGCTGCACAACCAGCGCGCCGACTCGATGACCACCAGCCCCCAGGCGCTAAGAAAGCGGTAGCGCGACCGGTAGCCGAGGGGATACGTAAGCAGCCCCAGCACGGTCCAGATCGGGGCGGTGACAGCCATCAAGGCCAGGTGTAGGCTGCTGCCCAGCCACTCGCGTGGAGTGCCGCCCTTGATTGTCATGGTTCCTCCTCCTCGAGCAGACGCGCCGCCGCTGCGGCCAGGTCGGCGTGGATCTCCGTCCCCGGCGGCAGCCCGCCCCGCGCCAACGTTTCCTCGCCCTTGCCGGTGCGTACCAAGATCGGTCGTGCGCCGACCGCGGCGGCGGCCTCCAGGTCCCGCGCCGAGTCGCCGATCACGGGTACGCCCTCGAGCCGCTCCTCCAGCCGTTCGGCCAGTTCGCGGTACAGTCCGGGGGCCGGCTTGCGACAGGTACACCCGTCCCCAGGACCGTGCGGGCAGTACGCTAGCGCGTCGATACAGCCGCCGGCTGCAGAGACGGCCTGCTCGAGCTTAGCGT
Source organism: Halorhodospira sp. 9628 (assembly GCF_022228075.1). NCBI lineage: Bacteria > Pseudomonadati > Pseudomonadota > Gammaproteobacteria > Chromatiales > Ectothiorhodospiraceae > Halorhodospira > Halorhodospira sp. 9628. The sequence goes on along the minus strand of NZ_JAJNRF010000021.1, from coordinate 14,807 downwards.
GGATGGCTTCCAGGGTCGCTGCGTCGAACAGTCCCCGGGCCAGACCGGACTGGTTCGTAGCGATGGCCACCCGCCAGCCGGCCCGGCTGAGCCGGGCCATGGCCTCGATGCTGCCGGGGATCGGTACCCACTCCTGCGGGGTCCGGATGAAGGCCTCGGAGTCGCGATTGATGACACCGTCCCGATCCAGGATGAGCCACGGCATAACGGCGGCTTCAGCCCGGCAGGTGGGAGAGGTCGGCCACCGCGCGGAAGGCGTGCCGGACGGCCCCGAGGAGCTCCAGCCGGCGCTGGCGCACCGCTTCGTCGTCGGCCATCACCATGACATCAGTGAAGAATCGGTCGACGGGCTCGTGCAGGCCTGCCAGAGCGGTGAGCGCTGCGCCGTAATCGGCCGCTTCGATGCATGGCTGAGCCTCCGCCCACGCCCCCCGCAGGGCCTCGGCCAGTGCCTGTTCGGCCGGCTCATCGCCGGCGGCCACGGCCTCCGGCCGCGTTTGAGGATCGAGTCCGGCACGGCGCAGGATATTGCCGATGCGCTTGTTCGCCTCGCCCAGGGTCTGTGCTTCGGCGCGCTCGCGGAACGCCGAACAGGCCGCCAGGCGGCGGTGGAAATCCAGAGGCGAAGCCGGTTCGACGGCGGCCACCGCCTCGAACACCTCGGCGGCGTAGCCCCGCTCGGCGTAGTAGCCCCGGAGCCGCTCGTGACAGAAGCCAGCGACCTGTTCGGCGATGCCGTCGGTCGCCACCCCGCACTCGTCGGCGATCATCCCGGCGGCGGTGTCCAGCAGCTCGCGCAGCGAGAGGTCATGGCCGCCCTCGATCAGGCAGCGGAGCAGGCCGATGGCCGCCCGGCGCAAGCCGAAGGGATCTTTGTCCGCCGAGGGCGGGCCGTCGGCGGCGAAGATGCCGACTAGGGTATCGATGCGGTCGGCGATGCTGACAGCCTGCCCCTCCGGCGTGTGAGGCAGGGCATCACCGGCAAAGGCCGGCCGATAGTGGGCGCCGATGGCCGCCGCCACGGCCTCGCCCTCGCCGTCGGCCCGCGCGTAGTGGCCACCCATGATCCCCTGCAGCTCAGGGAACTCGTCGACCATCTCGGTGACGAGATCGCACTTGGCCAGCAGCCCGGCGCGGCCTGCCGCATCGGCATCCGCACCGATCTGCCCGGTGACCCGCTCCGCCAGACGGCTGATTCGCTCGCTGCGTGCGCGCAGATCGCCCAGGCGGCGGTGGAAGACTACGTGCTGCAGCTGCTCGAGCCGCTCGCCCAGGGGCAGGCGCCGGTCCTGCCGCCAGAAGAACTCGGCGTCCGCCAGGCGGGGCCGGATCACCCGTTCATTGCCGTGGCGGACCTGCTGCGGGTCGCGGCTGTCGATGTTGGCCACCGTGATGAAGCTTGCCAGCAGTCGGCCCTCGGCACCGCGCACCGGGAAGCAGCGTTGGTGTCCCTGCATGCTGGAGATGAGGGCCTCTTCGGGCATCGCCAAGAAGCGTTGGTCGAAGTCGCCGGAGAGTGCCACCGGCCACTCCACAAGGCCCGTCACCTCGTCGAGTAGCGCCTCGTCACCCACCGGTGTGCCGCCGGCACGCTCGGCCTCCTGGCGCACACCCGCCTCGACGCGACGCCGACGATCGGCGAAGTCCGCCACGACCCGTCCTTGCTCCTCGAGCAATTGCTCGTAGACGCCGGGCTCGGGGAGGTCGATCCCGCTGCGACCCCGGCCGTGGAAGCGGTGGCCATATGTGGTCCGCCCGGTGGGAATGCCGAGAATGCTACCGGGGATCACCGCCTCGCCGAGCAGCGCCACCGTCCAGTGGATGGGCCGTACGAACTCGACCTCGCCGCTGCCCCAGCGCATGCGCTTGGGAATCGGCAGTCTTCCGAGCGCGGTCTCCACCAGCCCGGGGATGATCGCCTCGGCGGCCTCGCCCGGTTGGACCCCGCGCCAGACCAGCCGTGGGCCCTTGTCGGTGTCAACGCTCTCCAGGTCTTCGACGCTGACGCCGCAGGAGCGCGCAAACCCCTCTGCAGCCTTGGTGGGATTGCCATCGGCATCTTGGGCGGCGTCAAGCCGGGGCCCGAGCCGCTCGATCCGTTCATCGGCCTGGCGGGTGTCCACGGCCTCAATGCGCACCGCCAGTCGCCGCGGGGTGGCGAACGCCTGCACCCCCTGCGGCTGCAGGCGCTGCTCCTCCAGGGCGCCGGCGAGGTCATCCCGGAAGGCGGTCATCAGCCGCTGCAGGGCCTTCGGCGGCAGTTCCTCGGTACCGATTTCGATGAGCAGGGGGCGGCGTTCAGCCATGGGTGGACTCCTTATCCTGCAGCAGCGGAAAGCCAAGCTCCTCGCGCGACTGGTAGTAGCCCTGCGCCACGGTGCGGGCCAGATTGCGCACCCGCAGGATGTAGCCCTGGCGCTCGGTGACCGAGATGGCGCCCCGTGCGTCGAGCAGGTTGAAGGTGTGCGAGGCCTTCAGGACCTGCTCGTAGGCCGGCAGCGGCAGCCCTACCTCGACCAGGCGTTGGCACTCCTGTTCCTGGTGCCGAAAGGCCTCGAGCAGCGCCTCCACGGGGGCCTGCTCGAAGTTGTATGCCGACTGCTCGCGCTCGTTCTGCAGGAAGACGTCGCCGTAGGTGACCGGCCCCGCATCGGTGTGCGTCCAAATCAGGTCGTAGACGCTCTCCACGTTCTGCAGATACATGGCGATGCGCTCGAGCCCGTAGGTGATCTCGCCCATCACTGGCCGGCAGTCGAGTCCGCCCACCTGTTGGAAATAGGTGAACTGGGTGATCTCCATGCCGTTGAGCCAGACCTCCCAGCCCAGGCCCCAGGCCCCGAGGGTCGGTGACTCCCAGTCGTCCTCGACGAAGCGGATGTCGTGGATCTGCGGGTCGATGCCGAGCTGCTCCAGCGAGCCGAGGTAGCGCTCCTGAAAATCCGCCGGCGACGGCTTAAGAACCACCTGGAACTGATAGTAATGCTGCAGGCGGTTGGGGTTGTCACCGTAGCGCCCGTCCGTAGGCCGGCGTGACGGCTGGACGTAGGCGGCGTGCCAGGGCTCGGGGCCCACGGCGCGCAGGAAGGTCGCCGGGTGGAAGGTCCCCGCGCCCACTTCCATATCCAGTGGCTGCAGCACCACGCAGCCCTGTCGGGCCCAGTACTGCTGCAGGTTGAGGATGAGTTCCTGAAAATCCCGCGGTAGCTCGGCCAAGCTCGCCTCCGTTGATCCCGTCGGCTTAGTGCGCAGTAGCGGCGCAGTATAGCGATCCGGTCCGGGCACTTGCACGGGCTCAACGGCCGTTTTGGTAGAATTCTCCCTCCACTCCGATACAGTTGCGTGTCATGCCCGAGCAACCGAAAGCCGTCGCGCTCATCTCCGGGGGTCTCGATTCCATGCTGGCCGCCCGCGTGGTCCAGGACCAGGGTGTCCACGTGGAGGGGATCAATTTCTACACCGGCTTCTGCGTCGAGGGCCACACCCACGCCATTCGCAGCAAGGATCAGCAACGGCCCAAGCGCAACAACGCCCTGTGGGTGGCCGAGCAGCTGGGTATGCCGCTACACATCGTCGATGTCATCGAGGAGTACAAGGAGGTCCTCACCAACCCCCGCTACGGCTACGGCGCTAATCTCAATCCTTGCCTGGACTGCAAGGTGTTCATGGTGCGCAAGGCCCGCGAGTGGATCGAGGCCAACGGCTTCGATTTCATCGTCACCGGCGAGGTGATCGGCCAGCGGCCCAAGTCCCAGACCCGGGACAAGCTGCCGGTGATCACCCGGGATGCCGAGGTCGAGGACCTGCTCCTGCGTCCGCTCTCGGCGAAGCTTCTGGAGCCGACGCGGCCCGAGCGCGAGGGCTGGGTGGATCGTGAGCGCCTCCACGACCTTCATGGCCGCTCGCGCAAGCCCCAGTTCGCGCTGGCGCGCAGCCTGGGCATCGAGGCCTGGGCGCAGCCCGCCGGCGGCTGCTGTTTTCTGACCGATGCCAGCTACTCGGCCAAGCTGGCCGATCTTTGGCAGGCGCGCGGTTCCCGTGAGTACGACCTGGACGACATCATGCTACTCAAGGTGGGGCGTCATCTGCGCCCGCGCGAGCACTTCAAGCTCATCATCGCCCGTGAGGCCGGTGAGACCCGCTTTCTGCAGGGCTACAAGCGCCGCTATCCGCACCTGCGCACGATCAGCCACGGCGGTCCGGTGGCGTTGATCGACGGCACCTGGGACGAGCACGACCTGGAGCTGGCGGCACGGTTGGTGGCTCGTTACTCTTCCGGGCGGAATGCCGAACGAGTCGATCTGGAACTCGAGGATACCGAGGGCAACGTGCAATCGCTCGCCGTGCCTCCGATGGCGCCGGAGAATGTTCCCGACGCGTGGTACGTGGGAGGCGATCATGGCGACGGATAACGAGCTCGACTGCCGCCATCTGCTTTGCCCGCTGCCGGTGATCCGCACCCAGGCCCAGGTGGCACGATTGGTCGCCGGCGATGAGCTGGAGGTGGTGGTCACCGACCCTGGTGCCCTCGAGGACATCCCGGCCTGGTGCCGGGTCCACGGTCATGAGGTCATCGCCACCGAGCCCAGCGGCGATGAGCACCGGATCCGCATCCGGGTCGGTGGGGCGTGAAGCCCATGCCGGCCGTAGCACCACGCCACAGGTGCGTCGGGGCGCGAAATGCCCCACAATAAGGCGCGGCTGCGGGGTTGATGCACCCTCCGGGCGCACGCCCCGCCCCATTGTTTCCCACGCAGAGGCTGTGAGCTTATGGCGCGTACCGGAGAAGATGTCCTCAAGCTGATCGAGGACGAAGACGTCAAATTCGTCGACCTTCGCTTTACCGACACTCGCGGCAAGGAGATGCACGTGACCTTGCCCGCCTCCCAGGTCGACGAGGATCTGTTCGAGCACGGCTCCATGTTCGACGGCTCCTCGATCCAGGGCTGGAAGGGGATCCAGGAGTCGGACATGATCATGCTCCCTGATCCCGACTCCGCGACCCTCGACCCCTTCTACGATGAGCCCACCCTGAACCTGGTCTGCGACATCCTCGAGCCGAGCACCTTGCAGGGCTACGACCGCGATCCGCGCTCGGTGGCCCGGCGCGCCGAGGCGTATTTGGCCTCCACCGGTTTGGGGGACACCGCGCTGTTCGGTCCCGAGCCGGAGTTCTTTGTCTTCGACGATGTCCGCTGGGGCGCCGACATGAGCGGCACCTTCTACAAGATTGACTCGGAGGAAGCCGGTTGGAACTCCGAGCGGGTCTACAAGGATGGCAACATCGGCCACCGCCCCGGCGTGAAGGGCGGTTACTTCCCGGTCCCGCCGGTGGACTCGCTGCACGACATCCGCGCTGCCATGTGCCAGGCCATGGAAGAGATGGGCCTGGAGCCGGAGGTCCACCACCACGAGGTGGCCACCGCCGGGCAGTGCGAGATCGGTGTCGCCGCCCGCACCTTGGTCAAGAAGGCCGACGAGCTGCAGACGCTCAAGTACTGCGTGCACAACGTTGCCCACGCCTACGGCAAGACCGCCACCTTCATGCCCAAGCCCCTGGTGGGTGACAACGGCAGCGGTATGCACGTCCACCAGTCGATTTCCAAGGGCGGTAACAACATCTTCGCCGGCGACCAGTACGGCGGTCTCTCTGAGGAGGCGCTTTACTACATCGGCGGGATCATCAAGCACGCCAAGGCGATCAATGCCTTCGCCAACGCCTCGACCAACAGCTACAAGCGCCTGGTGCCGGGCTTCGAGGCGCCGGTGCTGCTCGCCTACTCGGCGCGCAACCGCTCCGCTTCGGTGCGGGTGCCCTACGTGGCCAACCCCAAGGCGCGGCGTATCGAGGTACGCTTCCCGGATCCCACCGGTAACCCGTACCTGACCTTCGCCGCCATGCTGATGGCCGGTCTCGACGGCATCCGCAACAAGATCCACCCCGGCGAGGCGATGGACAAGGACCTCTACGACCTGCCGCCGGAGGAGGAGAAGGAGATCCCCAAGGTCGCCTTCCAGCTCGACGAGGCGCTGGAGGCGCTGGACAACGATCGGGAGTTCCTCAAGCAGGGCGGGGTCTTCTCCGACGACCTGATCGACGCCTACATCGACCTCAAGATGGACGACGTCACCCGTCTGCGCATGACCACCCATCCGGTGGAGTTCGACATGTACTACAGCGTCTGAGCCCTTCGGGCGGATGCTGCATCCATGGGGCGGGGCCGGATGGCTGCCGCCCTTTTTTATTGCATTGCACCAGGATGGTGCAATGGTTGCCTGATCATGGGCGCATCCGCACCGGGTCCACGCGGGACCGTCGGGGTGGCCCGGCCTTTGCACAGGGATGGACATGGACGAACAAGAGCGCGACCACTCGCAGATCCTCGAGGAACTGACGACCGCCGTGCTGTTGGCGGATGATCAGGTGCGCATCCTCCACGTTAACCACGCCGCCGAGACGTTGTTCCGGGTTAGCAGTCGGCAGGTGCTGGGCCAGCCCCTTGCCTCGGCCCTGCGCGGTGCGGAGCTGCTCGAGGGACTCATCCGCCAGACCCAGCGCACTGGCGGTGCCTACACCCAGCGCGAGCGCCGCCTGCCAGTGCGCGACGATCACCCGGTGACCGTCGACTGCACCATCACGCCGCTGTCGGCGCATCGGGTGCTCATCGAGATCGCCGAGGTTGACCGGCACGCCCGGATCACGCGCGAGCAGCACCTGCTGTCGCAGAATCGAGCCGTGCAAGAGCTCATACGTGGGCTGGCGCACGAGATCAAGAATCCGCTCGGTGGCCTGCGCGGCGCGGCGCAGCTGCTCGAGGCGGAGCTGCCCGAGCGCGATCAGCGCGAGTATACGCAGGTGATCATCCGCGAGGCCGACCGCCTGCAGCAGCTGGTTGATGCCCTGCTCGGCCCCAATGCGCCGGCGCGGGCGGAGTGGGTGAACATCCACGAGGTCCTCGAGCGCGTCCGTTCCCTGGTCATCGCCGAGGACGCCGAGAATCGCGAGGATGGTGGCCCGATTGTGCTTCAGCGCGACTACGATCCCAGCATCCCGCCGGTCAGCGCCGAGCACAACCATCTGGTCCAGGCGGTGCTCAACCTGGTGCGCAACGCCCGTCAGGCTGCCGGCCCGGGTGGCACCATCACCCTGCGCACGCGCACACAGCGCCAGTTCACCATCGCCGACAAGCCCCACCGCCTGGTGGCCCGCATCGACATCATCGACGACGGACCGGGGATTCCCCTGGATCAGCAGGAGCAGATCTTCTATCCGATGGTCACCTCGCGCCCCGAGGGCACGGGCCTGGGCCTGCCCATCGCCCAGAGCTTGATCAGTCGCCTCGGTGGTCTGATCGAGTGCGTTAGCGAGCCGGGGCGTACGGTGTTCACCATCTGGCTGCCCATGGAGACGGAAAATGACTGAGGCCGAATCGCAGGTATGGGTGGTGGACGACGACCGTTCCATCCGCTGGGTGCTGGAGAAGGCGCTGCGCCGCGCCGGCTTTGGGGTCCACACCTTCGAGAGCGGCGACGCGGCGCTGGAGGCGCTGTACCGGGAAGAGCCCGACGTGCTGATCACCGACCTGCGCATGCCCGGAATCGGCGGTCACGATCTGCTGCAGCGGGTACAGAGCACCTCGCCGCAGCTGCCGGTGATCGTGATTACCGCCTACTCGGACCTGGATGCGGCGGTCAGCTCCTACGAGGGCGGCGCCTTTGAGTATCTGCCCAAGCCGTTCGACGTGGACGAGGCGGTGGATCTGGCTGGCCGCGCTGTGGCGAGTCGGCGCAGGGGTTCGGCCGCGGAAGCCAGTACCGAGGGCTCGGCCGACATCCTCGGCGAGGCGCCGGCGATGCAGGAGGTCTTCCGGGCCATCGGCCGGCTGTCCCGCTCAAGCGTGACCGTACTGCTCACCGGTGAATCGGGCAGCGGCAAGGAGTTGGTGGCGCGTGCGCTGCACCGGCACAGTCCGCGCGCCGGCGGGCCCTTCGTGGCCCTGAACATGGCCGCGATCCCCCACGACCTGATGGAGTCGGAACTCTTCGGTCATGAGAAGGGCGCGTTCACCGGGGCGCAGCAGACCCGGCGCGGACGCTTCGAGCAGGCCGATGGCGGCACCCTGTTCCTCGACGAGATCGGCGACATGCCGGCTGACCTGCAGACCCGCCTGCTGCGGGTGCTTGCCGACGGGGAGTTCTATCGGGTGGGCGCCCACACTGCGATGAAGGTGGACGTGCGCATCATCGCGGCCACCCACCAGGATCTGGAGCAGCGCGTGGCCGAGGGGCGTTTCCGCGAGGATCTCTACCACCGCCTGAACGTAATCCGCATCCAGCTGCCGCCGCTGCGCGAGCGGCGCGAGGACATTCCTGCGCTGGCGCGGCGTTTCCTGGCGGCCGCTGCGCGCGAACTCAACGTTGATCCGAAGGCGCTGCATCCGGACGTCGAGCGCGAGCTGATGCAGCTCGATTGGCCGGGCAACGTCCGGCAGCTGGAGAATACCTGCCGCTGGCTGACGGTGATGGCCAGCGGCCAGGAGATCGTCCCTGAGGACTTGCCGGCGGACCTGCGCGGGGCGCGCAGCACTGGCGGTGGTGACGGCGGGGCGGCGGATGGCGGGGACTGGGAGACAGCGCTGGCCCGCTGGGCCGAGCAGGCCCTGGACGGTGGCGGGGATCACCTGCTCGACGAGGCCCTGCCGCGCTTCGAGCGCGCCCTGATCCGTGCCGCGCTGAGCCGCAGCGGCGGCCACCGTCAGGAAGCGGCGCGCCTGCTCGGCTGGGGGCGGAATACGCTGACGCGCAAGATCAAGGAACTCGGCATGGACTGACTCGGCGGTGGCCGCTCAGTCATCGAACTCCGCCTTGGGCGTTCGTTCCATGAGTTCGCGTACGGCCTGCTCAAGCGGGGTATCCCCGCCGACGACCCGGTAGACCATGTTGCAGATCGGCATCTCCACCCCGTGCCGTGCCGCCAGGGTGTGCAGCTCGGCGGCGGTGCGTGCGCCTTCGACGGTGCTACCCACCGAGGCCAGCGCACGATCCACGTCGGCCCCCTGCCCCAGGGCGAAGCCGAAGCGCCGGTTGCGCGACTGATCGTCGGTGCAGGTCAGCAGCAGATCCCCCATCCCGGCCAGACCGATGAGCGTCTGTGGATCGGCGCCGAGGGCGGCGCCCAGGCGCGAGATCTCGGCCAGCCCCCGGGTGACGAGCGCGGCGCGGGCGTTGGCGCCGAGCCCGAGTCCGTCGCTGACGCCGGTCGCCACGGCGAGCACGTTCTTCACCGCCCCGCCGAGCTCGACGCCGATCATGTCGGTGCTCGAGTAAGGCCGGAAGCGGTCGTTGTGGAAGGCGTGGACGACCTCGGCGGCCAGGTCCGAATCGGTGGCCGCTACGGTGATCGCGGTGGGCAGGCCGCGTCCAACCTCGGCGGCAAAGCTCGGCCCGGAGATGACCGCCATAGCGGGGGTCGGGTCGAGGACGCCCTCGACGACGCCGTGCAGGAAGCCGCCGGACTCCGATTCGAGCCCCTTGGTGGCCCAGACCACCTTGCCGGGGCGATAGGGCGCAAGGCGCTCGATCAGGCCGCGGAAGGCGCTGCTGGGGACGGCGATCAGCAGCCACTCGGTACCGGCGAGGGCCGTGTCCAGATCGGCCGTAGCAGCGAGGCTCTGCGGCAGCGGACAGTCGGGGAGATGGCGGCGGTTGACCCGCTCGGCGTTGATCGCCGCGGCGTGCTCGGCGTCGCGGGTCCAAAGCTGAACCGCGTGGCCATTGCGACCCAGCACCGAGGCCAGGGCGGTGCCCCAGGCCCCGGCGCCCAGTACCGCGATGGTCGCCACGGCGTTACGCCCTCCCCCCGTCCTGCTCGCCGGCCGGGGCGCTGTCGGCGTTGCCCTGCTCACGGCGCTGCTTCTGCTGCTGGTAGAGCGACTCGAAATTGACCGGGGCCAGAAGCAGCTGCGGGAATCCGCCCTTGACCACCAGGTCGTTGATCGCCTCTCGCGCGAAGGGGAAGAGCTGCGCGGGGCAGTAGGCACCGAGCACCCGCTCCATATCGGCCTCAGGGAAGCCCTCGAGGCGGAACACCCCGCCCTGCTTGACCTCGCAGAGGTAGGCGGTGCGCTCGTTGTTGCGCGCGGTCACGGTGACGGTCAGGACCACGTCGTAGGTGTTTTCGCCCAGTGGCTGGTGGCGGGTGCCCAGCTCCACGTCCAGCTGCGGTTTCCACTCGTCGCGGAAGGCCTCCGGGGCGCTCGGCGCCTCGAAGGAGACATCGCGCAGGTACATCTTGGCGATCTGGAAGCGCTGCCGCTGACCCGCGTCGGTGGCGCCGGTGCTGCCGTTGCCGTTGTTCTCTGCCATCGTCCCTTACCCCTTCTTGACGTTCTCCATCGGGTACCCGCTGCCCTGCCAGGCCCGCAGCCCGTGCTTGAGCCGGTAGACGCGGGAGAACCCGGCCTTGCGCAGCTTGCGTCCGACCCGTGCCGCCTGCGGCCCCTGATCATCGTAGACGATCAGCGGCGGATCACCGTCGGCCTCTTTGCGCAGCTTGTCGATCAGCTGATCGAACTCGGCCTCGGGCAGGCTAAAGGCGCCAGGCAGGTGCCCGCCGTCGAACTCCTTGCGCGGGCGCATGTCGATGAACCGGGCCGACTCACGGTTGTACATTCGCGTGGCGGTCTCGGCGTCGATCATCTTTACGCCGCTGTACCAGTGGAAGAGCTCTCCGCCGATCCACCAGCCGAGGATCAGCACGAAGGCCAGCACCAGGCCCCAATTGTTTTGTGCGAATTCGAGGAATTCCTGCATGGACGCTGCCGTGCCTCTGTCACCGGGATCAAGGCGGGGATGATACCAGCCGTCCGCGGTGCCTGCAGGTCCGGACGGCGTGATCGCGCTACCATGGGCGATCCGTGGTAAGGCAGTGGAGAAGGGCATGGCCGCAAGGCGACCGCGCACAGGTCTGGCGATGGGTGTCGTACTGATGGCGCTCGCCGGTGCGTCGTCGGCGGATTACGAAAGCGAGCGCGAGCAGCTCGAGGCCCTGCGCGACGATCTCGAGACGATCCAGGAGCAGCTTGCGGCGGATCGGGCCGCGCGCGACGAGGTCGAGGAGGAGCTGTCGCGGCTGGAGCGGGCGGTCTCGGAGGCGGCCCGCGAGTTGGAACGCCTGCGTGAGGAGCGCGCCCATGCCCGCGAGCGGGTGGCGGAGCTGCGCGAGGACTACGAGGCGGAGGCCGAGCGCCTCGGCCGCCACCGCGAGACCCTCGCCGGGCAGATCGTTGCTGCCTATGTCAGTGGTGGCGACGATCCCCTGCGCCTGCTGCTCAACCAGCAGGACCCGGCCGCAGTCCAGCGTCTGCTGGTCTACCACGACTACTTCAACGAGGCGCGGGCCGGGCACATCGAGGCGGCCATGGCGGAACTGCAGAGTCTGGCGGCCCTGCGCGAGGAGCTCCGCACCGAACTGACCGAGCTTGAACGCCTGGAGCAGGCGACGCGCGAGGAGCGCCAGGCCCTGGCCGAGCAACGCGCCGAGCGCGATGCCCGGCGCGAGCAGCTGGAGGCGCGCATCGCCGAGCGGGGGGCCGAGGCGGAGTCCCTGGAGGCCGAGGTGGCCGAGCAGGAGGCGCTCCTTGAGGATCTGCGCCAACGCCTTGCCGACGTGCCGGAAGAGGCTGCCGAGGTGGAGGCCTTCAGCGAGGCGCAGGGGCGGCTGCCGTGGCCGGTGGAGGGCGAGGTGGCCGAGGCGTTCGGCGAGGCCCGGGCTGGTGGTCTGCAGCGCACCGGCGTCGTGATCGCCGCCGATACGGGCGATGAGGTTCACGCCGTGGCGCCGGGCCGGGTGGTCTTCAGTGATTGGTTGCGTGGCCACGGGCTGCTGGCCATTATTGATCACGGCGATGGCTATCTGACGCTCTACGGCCATACAGAATCGCTCTATGTGGACGTCGGCGAGTGGGTCGAGGCCGGTGACCTGGTCGCCACCGTGGGCAACAGCGGCAGCCGTCGGGATCCGGGGCTCTACTTCGAGATCCGCGAGGGGGCCGAGCCGCGCAATCCGCTGAGCTGGCTACGCTGAGTCCGCCGGCCCGATGAAGGAGCTGCAATGCAATCCTGGAGCCTGACCCTGGCCGCTGCCCTGCTCGCGCTGTGTATCGGCGGTGCCGCCGCCGCGCCGCCGGCGGAGGTCGATGACGACCTGCCCATGGCCGAGCTGGAGCTGCTTACCGAGGTCTACAGCCGGATCAAGCGCGACTACGTCGACGAAGTGGAGGATGCGGATCTATTCCGCGCCGCCATCCGCGGCATGCTCTCCGAGCTCGATGCCCACTCGAGCTACCTCGACGAGCGCGAACTCGAGCAGCTTCGCGAGGGTACCCGTGGGGAGTTTGGTGGTGTCGGGCTGGAACTCAGCCGGCAGGATGGCGAGATCCGCGTGGTCGCCCCCATCGACGACACGCCGGCAACTCGGGCCGGCCTGCAGGCTGGTGACGTGCTGCTGCGCATCGACGGTGAGCCCGTGCGTGGCAACAGCCTCAACGATGTGGTGCAGCGTCTGCGCGGTGAGCCGGGCACCGCGGTGGAGGTGACCATCCGGCGCACGGACGAAGAGGGCCGGACCCGCACCTTCGAGCTTGAGCGCGACACCATCCAGGTGGAGAGCGTGCGCGCCCGGATGCTCGAGCCGGGCTACGGCTACGTGCGCATCAGTCAGTTCCAGGAGCGCACCGCCAGTGACCTCTATCCCGCCCTCGACCGCCTGCTCGATGAGGCCGGCGGCGGTCTCCACGGCCTCATCCTCGATCTGCGCAACAATCCCGGCGGGGTGCTCGATCCGGCGGTGGCCGTGGCCGATGCCTTTCTCACCGAGGGGCGGATTGTCTACACCGAAGGGCGCATGCCCCAGGCGCGCATGAGCTTCGAGGCCACGCCGGTGGACCGGGCCCGCGGTGCCCCGATGGTGGTGCTGATCAATCGCGGGTCGGCCTCGGGCTCGGAGATTGTCGCCGGCGCGCTGCAGGATCATCGACGCGCCGTGGTCATGGGTCGGGCGAGCTTTGGCAAGGGCTCGGTACAGAGCGTTATGCCGCTCGGCGGGGCCGCTATGAAACTGACCACGGCCCGCTACTACACCCCGCAGGGCCGCTCGATCCAGGACGAAGGGATCCAGCCGGATATCGTGGTCGAGGAGCTGCGTCTGGCCGAGGCCGCGGAGCGGGAGGCCGAGGTCGTTCCGGATACCCCGGCGGATGCCGATGACGCCGAGCAGGCGGCGGAGCTGGCCCAGGATGACTATGTCCTGAGCGAGGCGCTGAACCTGCTCAAGGGGCTGCGCGTGTTCGAGGGGCGTTGAGCATGGCGAAGGGTTATCGAGGGTTCTTCGCGGCCGGCGTCCTGGCGGTCTGGGGTGCGCCGCTCGCCGCGCATGGGCCGGCGGGCACAGACTGGATGTCGTTCCCCGAACCGCGGGCGGAGACGCCGGCCGGCCAGCCGGCGGCGCTGATCATCGACGACGTCGGCGACGACCGGGCCGCGGGGCGGCGCGCCATTGACCTGGATGCGGGGGTGACGCTCTCGGTGTTGCCGCACACCCCCCACGGCCGATACCTGGCCGAGCGCGCCCATGAGCGCGGTCGCGAGGTGATGCTGCACCTTCCCATGGAGGCAAAGAACGGGGCCGATCCTGGCCCCGGTGCGTTGTTCCTCGATATGGACGAGGTGCAGGTGCGCGAGACTGTGGCCCGTGCCTTGGAGGCGGTTCCCCACGCCGCCGGCGTCAACAACCACATGGGCAGCCTCATCACGCGCCACCCCGGGCACATGACGTGGTTGATGGAGGAACTGGCGGCGCGCGACGATCTGTACTTCATCGACAGTCGTACCTCGGCGCGCTCGGTGGCTCAGCGGATGGCCGATGAGCAGGGCGTGGATAACGCCGTGCGCCACGTCTTCTTGGACCCGCAGCGCGATGCCGATGTGATCGCCGAGCAGTTCGAGCGTTTCGTGGCCCTGGCGCAACAGGGTCAGGGGGTGATCGCCATCGGCCATCCCTACCCCGAGACCCTGGATCTGCTGGAGGAGGAATTGCCCGGACTGCGCGAGCGGGGTGTGACTCTCGTCCCCGCCGGCGAGCTGGTTGATGAACCGGCCACCGATCCAATCAAGGGAGATCGACGATGAGTGTACGAGTTCTGGTTCCGCTGGCCGAAGGCTGTGAGGAGCTGGAGGCGGTCACGGTGATCGACCTGCTGCGCCGGGCCGGAGCCGAAGTGGTGGTCGCCGGCCTGGAATCGGGAACGGTGCGCGCCAGTCGCGGCGTGCAATTGGTCCCGGATACCGACCTGGACCGCGTCGCCGAGGAGAGCTTCGACCTGATCGTGCTGCCCGGCGGACTGGGCGGCGCCGAGCGGCTGGAGAGTGACGCCCGCATCGTCCGCATGCTGCAGGCGCAGAATGAGAGCGACGGCTGGATCGCGGCGATCTGCGCTGCCCCGCGCGTGCTTGCCGAGGCAGGCGTCCTGCAGGGGCGCCGGGCCACTGCCTTCCCGACCCAGCTCGAGCGCCACGGCATTGAGCCGGAGGATAGCGCGGTGGTCATCGACGACAACCTGATCACCTCGCGCGGGCCGGGGACGGCGATGGACTTCGCCTTGCGCCTGATCGAGGTTGTCTACGGTGACGAGAAGGCGGCCGAGGTTGAGGGTACCCTGCAGCGTCCGCTCTCACACCAGCGCTACTGAGTTGCTCGGCCGTGGGGGGGGGCCCCCCCCCCCCCCCCCGCCGCCCCCCCCCCCCCCCCCCCC
>NZ_JAJNRF010000020.1:0-16572 GCF_022228075.1 Halorhodospira sp. 9628 | reverse complement strand
AGCGTTTACATTTCATCTAGACACGCTACCACATACTGGCAACACTTTCTAGACTGTTAGTAACCACGCCGCGCGTCAAAATATCTTCTAGGAGGGGCGGCCGATTGCTGACATTGACCTGGAAGCGGATGGTGTGTTTCCGCTGCGCTGGCGCCGTTTGTGCAGTCGCTCCCGCATAGGCGGAGAGCCACATCGCTACATCGGGGAGCTCACTGGCCAGCCGCAGCAACCGGTCCATGGACTCGGACTGCGCTACCTCGTCGTTCTCATATTTGGAAAAGGCCACTGGGCCGCCCCCGAAGAGCTCCGCAGCCTGCTGCTGGCTCAACCCCAGCTTCTCACGCACCGCTCGCACTTCTTGCCCGGTCAGTAGCCCATCTACCTGCTTGCGGAAGGCAATGGCATCCCGCTTGTTACGCCGCGCCTGCTCGGCGGTCGTTTGTTCCGATCCGCAGGCGTCGCAGACCGAGAAGAAGGAGGGGCGCATTTGTGAATGCCCCCGGTGCTCGATCTCGCACTCGTCCCAGTGCTCGGTGAGGTGTCCCTCACCGCAGATCGGGCAGAGCTGCTTGTCGTGCTCGTTCGTCATCTTCGTCACCCTCTGGACAAGTGGCAGGAGACCAGCAGGATCAAGTCACCGTATGCGCCGATCATCGCCTTCTTCGGGTGGCGTGCCGTGGTACTGGCTAACATTCCTCAATCTTACCATCGTGGTAACAGGCGGACTACATCCGGTTGTCCAGGTAGCGGCCGGTCTCCTTGTGGGCGAACTCCGGGACCATCTCGTGGAAGAGGGCGACGAGGTCGGCCTTCTCCCAGCGCCCGGCGGCGCGCAGGTCGTGGATGGCCTGCAGGAAGCGGTCAAGCTTGTCGGCTTCGTACTCGGCCGGATTGCGGATCACGCCCAGGCGCTCGAAGCGCTCCCAGTCCAGGTCTTCATCCTCGGTGTAGAACTCCTCGAAGTCCTTCTCGCCGGTGGTGTCGCTGGCGAAGAAGTAGCAAGGCCACTGCCCCCGCGCGGCGAGGGCCTCCACGCTGGCCCGCGCCTCGTCCTCGCTGGCGCACGGCACCGCCTCGTAGCCCAGGGCGGCCAGGTAGCGCTCGGCAATCTCCGAGAAGGTGGTCAGATGCAGCCGCTCGCTGAGCTTGGGGAAGAAGATATCGCGGTTCTCGCCGAGCAGGCAGGAGAGCAGGCACAGCTCGCCGGATTCCCGGTCGGTGACGAAGTAGCGGCGCACGTCGTTGGGCGCGGAGATGGGCTGGCGCTTGAGCAGCCGCTGGTTGAAGCCGTGGAGCAGGCTGCCATCGGAGAAGGCCACGTTGGCGAAGCGCGCCATGGAGACGGGTAGGGTCTCGCTCTCGCGCATGAGGAAGAGCTCCATGATGCGCTTGCTTGCGCCCATCATGTTGGCCGGGGCGGCGGCCTTGTCGGTCGAGACGCAGAAGTATTTGTTCGCCCCCTTCTCCCGGGCCCAGCGCGCCGTGCGCAGGGTGTTCTCGATGTTCACCGCCACCATGCGCATCAGGCTGTAGGGGTCCTTCTCCGAGCGCACGTGTTTGAGCGCGGAGAGGTTGAGCACGTAGTCGTAGCCGTCCACATCGCGCATGAGGGCATCGAAGGGGGCCGAGCCGGCGTCCACGGCGAAGGTGCGGAAGTCCCCGTCGATGTAGCCGAGGGTGCTGCGCAGGTCGCGGACGAGCTCGACGAGGTTGTTCTCGCTGATGTCGACCACATGCAGCGCGGCCGGGTTGCGGCGGAAGATCTCTCGGACCACCGCCTGGCCGATGGACCCGGCACCACCGATCACCAGAAAGCGGCCGCCGCTGACCCGCCCGGAGAGTGCGGCCTCATTGGCACTTACGTCTTCATCGAACAGGGGCGCATCGCGCCCGATGAGTGACAATACATCCATTCAACACAAAACCATGGGTCGAAGTTTCAAAACAATCTCGCCAAAAGATTGAACAGTGCATAGTAGGCGGTGATAATTGAACGCCTCAACCACCGCTCCCGTCGGCTCCGATGCAGGACAGTCCGGGGCCGCCACTATCTTTCATCTCTTTCCCCGGGCCCCGATGGCTCCCCAGTTACTACGACCGTACCCGCTCCGTGCTGGATATCCTGTCGCCGCCCATTCTCATCGAAGCCGGCGGCAACATAGTGGCTCAATGGCCCCGCGTCGTGATGAAAGGCAAGGGTTAGCCCCCCGGCCAACTGCCGCTCGACAGGAGAGGGGTCCAGTCCATCCCGAAGCGCTTCGCGGGTGGTATGGTACGGTACGTGCCCCTGGAGATCATGCCGAATAGGTAGCCCCGTCAGATGGATTTCCGGGCAAAAAGCTAGCGCCTGATCCAGGCCTTCACCATCATCGTACCGTGGCAGGCCTGCCCCCCGATTCCAGGGTGTTATGACCCAGGTGCGGTGGCCCCCTCCTTCCGCAAATGCGGTGTGAAAGGCGCCACTAGATCCGTGGTGAGGATATTTCAGGGCGGCATGGTGGCCCAGTTCCGAGAAATGCCTCCGGATCGACTCCCAGCCATCATGCTCCACATCGGCCCCCAACAAGATCCGGCACCCTCGCCACTCGATCAACAACGCGGAGGCCAGCTGGTTCGGGCTTTTCCCCGACAGACACTCTTGCTCGTCCGGATGGAGGACAGTCAGATTCACATCACCAAACTGGCGCTGTCCCCCCCGGTACAGTTCCCAACGACACTCGGGGTCGGTTTCCCAACGATCATGGATTGCCGCCAGAACCTGCTCCATAGCCCCGCGGCGAAGATGCTCCTCGGCGTCCATGGAATTCATCCAAGGCGAGGAAGGCGTCAGCGCGACCGGGCAACATCCGACCGGCCCGCTGGCATCTTCCATCGCCAGGACGTCATCGAGCCCCACGGCATGGTCCTCGTGCGGGTGAGTGAGTAAGACGGCAGACCAGCGCGCCCCCTTTTCACTCAGGAGCCGCTCGGCCGGACTGCTAGCACTTCCCGCGCCTGGCTGACGACAACCATCCACCACGATCCACTGCTGGTCCGGAGTGCGCAGCAGGATGCTCTCCCCATATCCGGGCCCGAAAACAATGCAATAGAGAAGACTATCCCTCAGCTCAAGTGTCATCTTACCCAGCCGGACGCGCGCAGGTAGCGAGCCGGGTCCGGGAAGAGCGGCGGCAGATCCGGATCCCGCCAGCCTTCAGCCGGATACGCCCGTATCAGCGGCTGCTCCGAACCTTCATACCACGCTAGCTCCAGGAAGCGCCCGGCCTCCAGATCATTCGCCGCCAGATCATCCGAAAAAGTGTTGAACTGCTCTACACTCAATTCCAGTTTACCAATGACCGGCGCCTCCTGGCTGTGCTGTGGAACATCCGCCGCCTGCAGTATTACGGCACTTTCAGAGACCGCATCCACACGCGCTGGAATCCAGCGGACCAGCGCGCAATCCGAGTGGCAAGCAGGGGCCACATGAGGCCCCTGCCACTGATGCTCCAAAGGAATGTTCAGCGGGAAGACCACCTCGCCCCGTCGCGCCTGAATCAGGGCATCAAGGCGCCGCTTGAGGGCCGTCTTGGCCGGATCGTCGCGGAATTCCCCCGCCGGGATCCCGTCAAGCACCTCCCGCGCCATGTCCAACTGACCGCGATGCAGCAACAGTCGGGCCACCCAGATATGCAGGCTGCCGTAGATAACCGGATCCGCGTCCGGATCCGGCAATTCGAACTGATCCAGGGCCTGTCTCCACGCCCCTTGGGCCGCCTGCATCCGCCCCCGGGTGATCAGATAATTGACCCAGCGCGAATGCCACCAAACGTTGTCCGGCTCGAGTTCGATGGCACGTTGGTAGTGATACTCCACGATCGCGGGGTCCTGGGCCACGATATCCAGGTTGTAAGCCCGGTAATGGTGGGCGTAATCATCTTCCGGCTCCCAGTTCAACGCCCGCTCGAATACGTGAGCCGCGCCCTCGAAATCCTCGTGGTCACGAGACAGCGTTCGGCCCAGGATATCCAGCTGAGTGGCAAAAAAGGGCCGGGCTGCCTCCATAAGTTGCCTATCGCCGGAGTGCATGCCGTGATGGAAGGCCTCACACTCCTCAACCAGCGCCTGGCCGTCTCCAGTCTCTCGCGCCTCAAAGCGGTCCCGATAGATCCGGTGCAACCGCGCGTGGGTTTCGCGTACCCCCTCCGAATCCAGCCACAAGTTATGGTTGCGAGCATCCGCCTTCAACAACTCATGAAGACGATAGACCCCCTGTTCCTCGAAGAGCAGACAGTGCCGGAGCAGTTGACCCCACCAATCCGTCGGGGCCTCAAGCGCCTCAAGCATCGGCTCATCCAAAGGTCGGCGTACAAGCCCCAAACGACCCCAAGTCTCCAGTAACGCCCGCGCTTCCTGGGTGTTCTCCAGCGCCGCGATCAGTTCCTCGGTGAGCCTGCGGCGCTCGCGCCCCGTCCCCCACCAGCGCCTAACCTCCTCGGGCGAACGGATGGCGGCCAGCGCCACCAGTAACCGCACCTCCAACGCCGATCGCTCGGCCAAACCCGACAAGTCCTGCGCGGCCAGTTCCTTGGCAACACCGGCTAGTTCACCCCATTCGGTTCCTTCCCGCAGCCACGGTACACCGGCCGATGCAGTCGGGAGGGACCAGCGGCGTCTCCCCGGCTGCCGGGAATGGTATGGCTTGCCGGTTACCACCGTGCGGCACGGGGCGGACATCAACCGCTCCACGACCTCGTCGGTCTGCTTGCGGAAGTGATCCGAATCCTTGTTGCTTCTGTATGACCAGCGCGCTGGATCATCACAGAGCAGAACCACACGCTCGGGGTCCGACTTCAGCCATCGCTCCAGATCATTTAGCTTGTCGGCCCAGGGTCGCCCCCCGTCACGAACGTGAGCGAGATCATCTTCGTCGATCAGTTCGGCGGCCGCGAGCCCGTGTGCCACATCTAGCATCGCGGCCATACCCGCATCCGGAGCTCGCTCGGGTGGCTGAACCAGAACCGCGACATACCCTTCATCACTGGCCGATGCCGCGAGCCGACGTAGAAGGGTGCTCTTGCCAGCAAAGTGCCCGCCCTGAACTTGCCAGAAGCGCTCCGTCGGAAGCTCCGCCAGCCAGTCGTTTTGTAATTGATCCACTTTTGGAAGCGCGGCAACACTCATCAGACAGCTCCTGCACCAAACTCCATCGGAACAATGGAGAATTGGCTCATCAGCCTACATTATATTGACGGCCTTCGCCGCCAGCCCTTTGCGCTGGCCCGGTGCCGCCCGATGATGTCGGCGGAGTCCGGGTACCCCTTTAGGATCGCCCTTCGACTGCCACTAGGCCAACCACCCCGCCGGAACTGACGAGGGCAGGTTGACGATGCGATCCTCCAGCCAGCGGGAGTTGGCGAGGCCGTCGTGCTGGCAGTGCTGGTACATGGGCAGGTGGATCATCAGTTGCCAGATGGGCCGGGTCATGACGCCGGCATCGTTGGTGGCCTTAAGCAGCGCGTCTCGCTCATCGCGGGAGCCGACTAGGATGGCGTTGAGCCAGTAGTTGGCCGTGGTCCCGGCCCGCTCCTTGATGAACGTCGCCAGTTGATCGGCGAAGAAGGCCTCGTAGCGCCGCGCCACCTCGCGCTTGGCGGCGAGGATGTCGGGCAGCCGGTCCATCTGTGCGCAGCCCAAGGCGGCGTTGAGGTTCGGCATCCGGTAATTGTACCCGAGCTCGTCGTGGTAGAACTCGTAGCCGTGGGGCGCCTTGGCGGTGGTGGTCAGGTGCCGGGCGCGGGCGGCCAGTTCGTCGTCGTCGGTGACGATCATGCCGCCGCCGCCGGTGGTGATGACCTTGTTGCCGTTGAAGCTCAGTGTCCCCAACCGGCCAAAGGTGCCGGTGTGCCGCTCCCCCGAACAGCTGCCCAGCGACTCGGCCGCGTCCTCGACCACCGGGATTCCGTACTCGTCACAGACCGCGACCAGCTCATCGATCCGGCACGGATGCCCGAAGGTGTGCATGGGCAGGCAGGCCGCAACACGCCGGCCGGTGGTGCGATTGACCCGGGTGCCATCCGCCCCACGCTCCGTCTCTTCGGCCAGGAAGCGCCGCACGGCCTCGGGTGAGAGCCCCAGGGTGTCGGTATCCACATCCACGAAGACGGGATGGGCACCGGTGTACGCGACGGCGTTGCAGGTAGCGACGAAGGTCAGTGCCTGAGTGAGCACTTCGTCCCCCGGCCGAACGCCAGCGACGACTAGCGCGGCGTGGAGCGCTGCTGTGCCGTTAACCGTTGCAACCGCGTGTCGTGCCCCGACGAACCGGGCGATCCGCTCCTCAAACTCCGTCACCCGCTCCCCGACGGAGGAGACGAAGTTGGAGTCGATGCACTCAACGAGGTACTGCTTCTCGTCGCCTTCGAAAAGGGGGCGGTGGAGGGGGATGAAGCCGTTGCCGTAGAGGCTGCGAATCGTTTCTTGAAGTGGTTCGTGCACTGGGCAAACCTGTCGCTGCTATGATCGGAAGATGGCAACCACCGAGTTGCCAGGCTACTGGATGTCCAGAGCCGGCGCGTCTCGTTGCTCGGACGGGAACTCGATCAACAGGTAGTCGTTCGGCAACTCCGATACCACTCGAAAGCTGCCTGCCGCTCGGTGGGAGCCCAGAGAAGCCTCGTTCTGCTTGCTGATCGTCGAGCGAGGACGGAGCCCGGCCGTGCTTGCTTGCCAGTAGAGGTAGGTCGCTAACAAAGAACCCAGTCCCATGCCTGCGTATTGGGGGTGGAGTAAACGCCCAATGTAGGCGGAGCCAGTGGGTGCCAGCTTGAGCAGCGCATAACCGACAAGTTCCTCGTCAACGAACAACCCGTAGGTCATGTAGGCCCGAGACTGAATGATCGAGCCAAGCACCTGTTGCTCGAACCCATGGGGATGAAAGTGCTCCACATGCTCTTCCGGAAGCCTGTTCAGGAACTCGTGAAGTGTGACCGCATCCGACAGGTTTAGCGGGCGGATCACGGCGGGAGCCCCTCGGACTTGCCCCTCAATTCGCGCCTGGCTGAGGGCTCGCTGTGCCGAGCGGCCATAGCGGAGCGCCGTCACCATGCGCGCGAGCGTCTCGATGAACCGGAAAACGGAGGGGAACCGGTGCTTGATGAGGTAAGCGATCCGTTCCATCAGTCGTGGCCCTGCGGGGTACTCAGTCCCATGCCGCTTAAGATGGTTGCATTCACCTTCTCAACAGCATACCGCTCGCGGGCGAGGCGCAAGCTCTCGCGCCCCATCCGTTCAGCGCGTTCAGGCTCATGGATAAATGTCTCCATAGCCTCCGCGAGCGCTGCGGTGTCGCGCGGAGGCACAAGCACGCCGTTAACACCCGGCTCGACGGTCTCTCGGCACCCCGGGGCATCCGTGGTGATGATCGCGCGGCCGGTGGCCATAGCTTCAAGGACCGTGCGTGGTGTCCCCTCTCTGTATGACGGCAATACATAGACCGTGCAGGTTGACAGAGCGCCCCTCACGTCGGAAAGTGGTCCGAGATATTCTAGATCGCCTGATTCTTTCCATTCTCCTAGCTCTTCTTCGGAAATAGCGCTAGGATTGTTATCCAGCGGCCCGGCGAGGAGAAACCGTGTGCCCGGGTACCGCTTTTTCAAATCTCGGGCCGCTTGCTGATACTCTCGAATCCCTTTGTCGCCCAAGAGACGCGCAATGAGAAGGAAAGTAGCGTTGTTTTTCGGGAGAGGGGAGGGGGAGAAGTACTTTAGATCGACGCCGGAGCCATGAATTCTGTGAATAGAGGTCTCGGAGGAGATCAAGCTTCGCTCTTGGAATTCAGTCTGATCGTCCGGGTTCTGAAAAAAAATCCCAGTGGCTCCTTTTAATGAGCTTCGATATAGTTTTGTGACCAGGCTTTGAATAAGTCGCTGACGTACACCGTCCCCTTGTAGAAACGCGTAACCGAGTCCTGTGATCATGGCGTAGCGTTGAGGGACGCCGGCAAATCGCGCGGCCAAGAGGCCCCAAATAACCGGCTTGATGGTGTAGGCCAGGACGGCATCGGGCTGAGTTTCGAGGAAGAAACGTCGCAGATATTTCAATGTGCGCAGGTCCTGGGTGGGGTTCATGCCGGCGCGCGAGAGCGGTATGTCATGGTAGTCGACGTCAAGCCGCTGCAGTTCCTCTCGGACATCCTGCTGTGCGTCCGGTGCACACGCGATGACTTGATGTCCGCGCGCCCGCAGTTCTCGGAGCATAGGGCCGCGGAAGTTGATAAGGGATCGGGCTAAACTGCCGATGACGACGATCCTCAAGGGGATTCTCCTTGTTGAAGCTACAACCGCAGGTCACTCGCCTCGCGCGGCAGGATGTGCTTGAGGTCGTAGAGCACGTGCGGATCGCGGCCCAGGGCGCGAATCCCCTCGGCCCCTAACTCCACGAAATCCCGGTGGCCGACCGCGATTACGACGCCATCATAGGACCCGGGCTCCGGGGTAAGGATCGGCGTACGGTCAAACTCGTCCTGGGCCTCTTCCGGCTGGACCCATGGGTCGTAGGCATCGACTCGCAGGCCGTAATCCTCGAGTTCGGTGATGATGTCGATGGCACGGCTGTTGCGCAGATCCGGGGTGTTCTCTTTAAAGGTCAGCCCCATGACAAGCACGCGGGCCCCTTGCACGCGGGAGCCGTTCTGCAGCATGGCCTTGACCAGCCGGCCGGCCACGTAGGCGCCCATACCGTCGTTGATCCGTCGGCCAGCGAGGATCATTTCCGGGTGGTGACCGATGGCCTGGGCCTTGTGGGTGAGGTAGTACGGATCGACGCCGATGCAGTGCCCGCCGACCAGGCCGGGGCGAAAGGGCAGGAAGTTCCACTTCGAGCCGGCAGCTTCCAGCACCTCCTGCGTGTCGATGCCGAGGCGGTTGAAGAGCATCGCCAGCTCATTGATCAGGGCGATGTTCACATCGCGCTGGGTGTTCTCGATCACCTTCGCCGCCTCAGCGACGCGGATGCTGCTCGCCCGGTGGGTGCCGGCAGTGACCACCTCGCGGTAAAGGGCGTCGATGCGCTCGGCGATCTGCGCCGTAGAGCCGGCGGTCACTTTAACGATGGTCGCCAGCCGATGGGTTCGGTCACCGGGGTTGATCCGTTCCGGGCTGTAACCGACGAAGAAATCCTCGTTGAACCGCAGCCCCGAGGTTTGTTCAAGCACTGGCACGCAGTCGTCCTCGGTGGCCCCAGGGTAGACGGTGGACTCGTAGATGACGATATCGCCGCGCTTTAGGACCCGCCCGACGGTCTCGCTGGCCTTGAGCAGCGGTGTGAGATCAGGGCGCTGGTGACCGTCTAGGGGAGTCGGGACGGTGACGATGTAGCAGTTGCAGTCGGCCAGATCCTGGGGCTCATCGGTGACGTGGAGTCCCTGGGCCTGGGCGAGCTCATCCTCCGGTACCTCGAGCGTGCGGTCCCGCCCGCTGCGTAGCTCGGCCACGCGCTGCGCGTTGACATCAAAGCCGACCACCGGGCGATGCTCGCCGAATGCAACCGCCAGCGGCAGCCCCACGTAGCCGAGCCCGATAATGGCGACCCGCAAATCCTTGGTCTGACTCACAGCTTGCTCCTTAAACCTGATGGTACCAACGGTACCACTCGACGAATCGTTTCACGCCTTCCTCGACACTCACCTGAGGCTGATAGCCGGTGTCCCGGGTGAGGTCGGAGACATCGGCGTGCGTCTCGGGTACGTCACCGGGCTGGAGGGGGTGGAAGCGCTTCTCCGCCTCAATGCCAAGTTCCTTCTCCAAGACCTCGACAAAACGCATCAGGGGCACCGGCTCGGCGGCGCCGATGTTGTAGAGCCGCCAGGGGGCATCCGAGGTGGCTGTATCGGGCTGCGTCGGATCCCAGCCGGGCTCCGGCGTAGCGATATGGTCCGAGGCCCGGATAACGCCGTCGACGATGTCATCGACGTAGGTGAAGTCGCGCCGGTGGTTGCCGTGGTTGTAGATATCAATCGACTCGCCAGCGAGCATGCTGCGGGTGAAGAGAAAGAGGGCCATATCCGGTCGCCCCCACGGCCCGTACACGGTGAAAAAGCGCAGCCCGGTACAGGGCAGTCGATAGAGGTGCGCATAGCTATGCGCCATGTGCTCAGTGGCCTTCTTGGTGGCGGCGTAGATGGCCAGCGGATGGTCGGTGTGCCGATGGACGCTGAAGGGCATATCGGTATGGGAGCCGTAGACGGAGCTGGTTGATGCGAACGTCAGATGCTCCACGTCGTTGTAGCGGCACCCCTCGAGCACATTCAGCGTGCCCATCACATTGCTATCCACATAGCTGTACGGGTCGGTGAGCGAGTGGCGCACGCCGGCCTGGGCGGCCAGGTGGATGACCCGCTGGAAGCCCTCTTTGCGGAAGAGCTCCGCCATGCCCTCGCGGTCAGCGAGGTCCATGTGTACGAACCGGAAGTTGTCGTACGCCCGCAGCCGCGCAAGGCGCGCTTCCTTAAGGGTCGGGTCGTAATAGGGGTTGAGGTTGTCGAGGCCGACCACGGTGTCTCCGCGCTCAAGAAGTGCGCAGGCCGTGTGGTAGCCGATGAAGCCGGCTGCGCCGGTGACTAGAACCTTCATACAGTAACGTCCTTTCCGATATGCTTGTGCGTCAGGTAATACGGGTCCACCCCGATGCAGTGCCCGCCCACCAGCCCGGGCCGGAACGGCAGAAAGTTCCACTTGGTGCCCGCCGCCGCCAGCACCGCCTCGGTATCCAGCTCCAGCCGGTCGAACAGCAGCGACAGCTCGTTCACCAACGCAATGTTCACATCCCGCTGGGTGTTCTCGATCACCTTGGCCGCCTCCGCCACGCGAATGCTCGGCGCCGGATGCGTGCCCGCGCGGATGATGCGCGCGTACAGCTCGTCCACAAAGCGCGCCACCTCCGGCGTGGAACCGGAGGTCACCTTCACGATGTCCGGAATACGATGCGCCTTGTCCCCCGGGTTCACTCGCTCCGGGCTGTAGCCCAGAAAGAACCCCTCGTTCACCGTCAGGCCGAATTCCGCCGCCAGTACCGGCGCGCAGTTCTCCTCCGTGGCCCCGGGATACACCGTGGACTCGTAGATCACCACGTCGCCATCATTCAGCGCCCGCCCCACGGTACGGCTGGCCGCCAGCAGCGGCCCCAGGTCCGGCCGCCGGTGCGCATCAATCGGCGTGGGCACCGTCACGATGAACACATTGCAGCCCGCCAGCGCCGCCGGGTCCGCCGTCATCCCCAGCTGCGCGGCCGCCGCCAGCTCCTCCGGCTCCACCTCCCGCGTGCGATCATGCCCCCGGTTCAGCTCGTCCACCCGCTGCGCGTCGATATCAAACCCCAGCGTGGGCAACACCCGCCCGAACTCCGCCGCCAGCGGCAGGCCCACGTAGCCCAGGCCGATCACCGCAATGCGCACATCCTCAAAGTCCTTCATATCCATTCCTTAGTTACTGAACCCATCCCACGCGCCGTAGGAGCGTGCTCGCACGCGAAGGTGCGGAACCCTCGCCATCTGTCCTACGCCCGCCGTAGACCCTCCGGTTTCGCAGCGCCTCCAACCGTTCCAGCCGCCACCTTCGGCGCCCCAGCAGACCCGCCCCCAACGCAAGCAATATCCCCAGGAACTTGGCCCGGTGCCGAACGCCAGTACCAAAATTATTGACTCCCCATGCGAACACCACAGCGAGCGCCAGAAATACCACGAGCAAAAGCCGGTATTCCGGCCGGCTCCACCAATCGCGCCAATAACGAAGCAGCAGCACCATCAATGCCAGATACAGCAAGCCATCGAGCATGCCAAACAAATGAAAAGCAGCGCGCACCTCCCATGGCGGCGGCCCCACCAGGAGATAACCCATCCGGATGGGCGTGAGCACCAGCGCGTGGAGATCGTTGGCTGGAACAAGATACCCCGGATAAGCGCTCCCTCCACGAGCGGCCGCCGCCCTCTCATCGAGGGTTTCCGCGCGCTCCATCACCGCGCCGACCTCGCCGATACTAGAAAACCGCATATCGCCGAACGCGAGAAAGCCGGCCAACCCCGCTGAGACCAGAACGACCCCGCCTCCCACCACACTGGCCCGAACCCGTCCATGGAAAGTGCCCCTCAGCACCTCCCGCAAGGCCCAGCCAGCAAGCACCAACGCAACCGCCACAATCGCGAACACGGCCCCGCCATGGATAATGCCCGCCGCCAGAATGACTCCCACGGCTCCGATCAGATAAATCATCCTTCCGGACCGCACCCAGCGCACCAGCCAGAGCATCCCAAGCAGGAAAAACGCCGTGAACCACACCTCCCGCAGCGGAACCGCAGCGTTAATGACCAGGATGGGGAAAAGCGCCGCCACCCACATGGCGCGCACACCCGCCTTGCGGTCCCAGAGCTCTTCGGCAATGCGCCCTACCAGATAAACGGTCGCCAGCCCAAGCCCGATATTGACGGATTGAAACACCAGGGGAGCCCGGTCCGTACACGCATAGACATTTCCGATGACCCAGCTGTGCACATACGAGGCGCCCAGGTTCAGATGCTCTCCCAGGTTCCCGCACCCGCTCTGCGCCCACTCCCATGCCCGACGTTCGAACCTGACGGCATCCGCCCCCCCTTGCGGAAGTACCACCATGAACCGATGAACAATCCCCGCCGCAACCCGCACCCCGAAGGCCGCGAGCAGCGGCAACAAATACCCTCGGCGAGAATGCCCCGCATACAAGACCGCCAGGACGATGCCGGCCAACAGACAGGCCGTAAGCAATAACTCGACTGAATTGGTTGGAATGTCGGTATAAGTCATTGACCCAGCCATCCATTGGCGCTCGGTCGACGGGGCAAACCAAACCGCACAGTAACGTCACTCATCCAAGCCCCACTCACCGACCAGACCGCTACACAATGAACGGTAGCGTTGAGCCACCGATTCCAGCCCGTAACACCCCAACATGCGCTCTTGAGCATCCGCGCCCAGGCGACCCAGCCCCTCCCGGCCATGGCCGAGCGCCAACCGCACCCGACTAGCCAGCACCTCCGCATCGCCCGATTTGGCCACAAACCCGGTCTCACCAACGACAGAGGCCGCATCTCCGACATCCGTCACCAGTGCCGGCACACCACACCCCATCGCCTCACCCACCACATTCGGGAAACCCTCACCCCACAGTGAGGGCATCACCAGAAGGTCGAGGGCCGGGTAGAGTGATTCGGGAGAGTCCGTAGGCGGAAGAAGCGTGACGGCCGATTCCAGACCGGCTTCCCGCACGGCAGTCGCCACCGGCCCTTCGGGTTCCGCCACCCCGGTACCGGCCATTACGCAATGCACCGGTAATCCATCAGCTACCAACATCTGCAATGCCTGCAGCCATCCAAGATGGTTCTTCATCGGATGGGCGCGGCCCACCACCCCTAACAGAAACCGGTCGGCTGGAACCCCGAGCGCGGCTCGCCGGGCCTCCCGCGCATCCGGATCGGGCTTGAACCGTTCAAGGTCAAAGCCATTGGGAAGCACAACACGCTTATCGGAGGGATACCCGAAGCCTTCATGCTGTTCTGCGGCGGTTGCACTGTTATAGATGATGCGCGCCGGGGACCTGGCACACCAGGCGCCGGCCCGGATCACCCAGCGCGTGCTCAGCTTCTCCCGGCCCAAGTCATGCACGGAATGGCGCACGTTCCAGACGATCGGTCCCCGGTGCCCCAGCCGCCGTGTGAGCGACGCCGCCAGGTTGCCGTGGTACATCCAGCCCATCACCACATCCGGCCGGAGTTCTCGTATGGCCCCCCGTAGCTTCGGCATCCAGGCGGGCGAAACGCTTCGCCCCACACCCCCGGTGTAGATGGGGACCCCCGCCTTCCGGACTTCTTCCGCCATCACGCCCGGTTCCTTGAGCGAGAAAATAGCGGACTCCTCCGGGTAGACGGACACCAGGCTCGCCAACTGCCGTTCGGCGCCCCCCTGTCCCAAGCCTGTTATAGTGTGCAAAGTCCTCACGAAACCAACACCCCCAAACCTGCGCACACTCCATTTTTCAGCACACCGAAGACCATCGTTAAACGCGAAGCTCTTTTATGTGACCGGGCCCCAAGCGATCCCTCAAAAGAAGCGCCTGCGGCCAATATTGCCCTTGTTCCCAATTTAGGCTGCCATCCCAATACCCAGGACATCGGTACACGGCCCGGTCATAAAACGTATAATTCATCTCAATAAGTAACGGCTGGCCACCCTCCGAAATCAGAAAATCGTATGCCATACATTCGAAGCCAAGCGCCGAATGAATATTCTTCGCAGCGATTATAGCCCGTTCGACCTCCGAATCTAGGTCATAACTGATCCGGCCACTACCCGACGCCCGGTACCCGTCATCTCGGACCAACCGACGAAAAGCGAAGAACCGACCCCCAATCGCGGTGATCCGAATATCCGCCAAATTCGCCGGTATGAATTCCTGCACAACAAGGGGACCCGGCAATCTCGGCTCATATGGTGGAATTGGGACGCGCCCCAACTGCCTAACCCCCATGTTCGAGAGTATGCGCCGAAAACCCTTGACAACCCGCACTTTCGCATCTTCGAATGATAACGGAAGACCTAACACCCCAGAGCGAATTGCATCCTCAGTGCCTGACCCGAATGACCTACGAATTACTTTACGAAACTCCTTTCGCGTAGACACCAGCCGCACACCTACTCCTCCGGCACCCCACGCTGTTTTAACAACACATGGCAAGCCAACCGCATCGACAGCACCCATCCCCGCCGAGCGGTCAAATAGAACAATGGCGCGTGGCCGTTCGATTGCAAGCCTATCCAATACCGCCTCTACTCTGGCTTTGTTATTATAGCGCCGCACGTCTTCATAGGGTGGAAGGACCCCAAAGCTTAACTG
Source organism: Halorhodospira sp. 9628 (assembly GCF_022228075.1). Classification (NCBI taxonomy): domain Bacteria; kingdom Pseudomonadati; phylum Pseudomonadota; class Gammaproteobacteria; order Chromatiales; family Ectothiorhodospiraceae; genus Halorhodospira; species Halorhodospira sp. 9628. The sequence goes on along the minus strand of NZ_JAJNRF010000020.1, from coordinate 1,674 downwards.
CCCGTCCACGGCATCGCAGAAGTATTCCATAATCTCTCTATCGAGGAATCGATCATCCCAGCGCGACACAAAAAGATCGCCACGGCGAATGTCACTCAAAACTTTGGAGCCCGCAAGAGAAACATCCCGCGTAACTATTTTATTTATCTCGGCAACCTGTCGAAAGCGCTCCAGGAACCTCTGCGTCGACCGCGACGCTCCCGGCGGCATACCTATAACAATCTTCATGTTAGCCAGCCCCCTTAGACTCAGCTTTCAAGTGCAACACCCACACCGCTTACGGGGGGGGGGAGGTGAGGATCTTACGGTGGGCAGACGATACCAGCACCTCAATAGTGAAGAGCGGCGCGCCATCCTGGCTTTCTCAGCGCCCGCAACGCTCACAACGCGGTTTGCACCTTGCTCTGGAGTAAACCACCTGCGCTGGTCGACTCCGCAGGCATATCCATGTGCCGCTGGGAAACGGCGATAAATCAGCGTTTGAGTAAACCCTTCGTCATCCGGCTGACCGCACTTTAATGCGTACGGCATTCATGGCCGCGCCGATTCTGCGCAGAAAATCTCCCCGCTCACCCGCAATGAAAAACCATCTGAGAACCCGCGAATCCCATTTGGGGACCACCCGCAAAGCTTCATCGATAACCATCACGCCAGTTCGCCCTCCGAACCTCAGCGCTGCGAAAAACGCCAACCCTTTCAAACGCCGGGCATACTCCTTATCACCGACTAACAAGTCGAACGCCGCCTCAGGGTCCGCATCTATCGGATCGACCCCCTCCCTCCTCCGACTTAGGGCTGCAACCTTCGCCAACCTAGCGAGACCCGCGGCCAGCACCATCGAAGAAGGGTCGTTCCTGAGACCACCCTTCCATCCGTACTCTTTGTACAAGACCCTTGGCACTACCGCTAACGAATACCCTTCATTCATCCGAAGCCAAAGGTCGTAATCTTGTCGAAAGCGAAAGAACGACCGATATCCCCCAGCTTCCAAATAGGCCGCCCGACACATAGTTACTTCACCTTGCGAAAATGGGTTCCGAGTCGCAGCAAGAAGTCCGCCTACCGGCACATATTCTGTCCGCCTTTGCACACTCCGCGTCCCAGTCTCAAGATTCTCACTGTCTCTCCAACAACCTACAGCTCCGACCTCGGGATGCTCTTTCAGGTACCGTACCTGACACGCAATCCTTTCCGGATGCGACTCGTCCCCGGCGCCCTGAATCGCTATGTACTCACCGTCGGAAGCTTCGATCGCTCGGATCATTGAACGGGTAAACCCCGAGTTTTCTTTGGCGATAACTCTAATCCTAGATTCTACGGCAAGTCGATTTATCTCTTTAAGGGTCGAGTCTGTCGAGCCGTCATCTACAATTATTATGTCCAGATTCCGGTAGGTTTGGTTCAGCAAGCTGTTTATCGTTTGCGCCACACCGCTTGCGCGATTGTAAAATACAGTTATACAAGTAACCTTAGGAGAATCACCCTCAGGCCCGGCGCAATGCATTTCACCTTTTCTTCCCATGCCACAATTACCCATTAGTTCCAGACAAGCAACGCCACCTTTTATCGCGCGAGACTATAGATACACCTTAAGCACGCTCACCCTTCGTGACTCACGCCAGTGAAGCAAATCGTTAACATGTTATGTCAAACAATTGAATCCATGCACGCCCA
>NZ_JAJNRF010000002.1:0-391047 GCF_022228075.1 Halorhodospira sp. 9628 | reverse complement strand
GCCCCTTTTTCACTGACCCGCGCAAACCGACGCTTGCCCACCTGCAAGAGGCACCCGACGCCGGCCTCCAGGCGCGCCTTGGGATCCTCCACGCGCTCACCGTCGACCCGCACCGCCCCTTGTCGGACCATGCGCAGCCCTTCGGAGGTCGAGCCGACCAACCCCGCCTCCTTGAGCGCCGTGGCGATGCCGATCCCGCCCTGCTCATCATAGGACAGGGTGACGTGCGGCACATCCTCCGGGACGGCGCCGTGCCGGAACCGCGCGACGAAGGCCTCACGCGCCCGCTCGGCCTCCGCCCGCCCGCGGAACCGCTCGGCCAGCTCGAAGGCCAGGGCGTCCTTGGCATCCCGCGGGTTCATCCCCTCCTCGCTAATGCGGCGCTGCATCGCCTCGACCTCATCCCAGGGGCGCAGGCTAAGGAGCTCGAAATAACGCCACATGAGCTCATCCGAGATGGACATCAGCTTGGCGTAGATGTCCTCCGCGGACTCCTTCACACCTACGTAGTTGCCCAGCGACTTGGACATCTTCTTGTGACCATCGAGACCGACGAGCAGGGGCATGGTCATCACCGTCTGCGGCTTCTGCCCGAACTGACGCTGGAGCTCGCGGCCGACGAGCAGATTGAAGCGCTGATCCGTGCCTCCCAGTTCGAAATCGGCCTCCAGCGCCACCGAGTCGTAGCCCTGGATCAGGGGGTAGAGGAACTCGTGGATCGCAATCGCCGAACCGGCCTGGTAGCGCTGGTGGAAGTCGTCGCGCTCGAGCATGCGCGCGACGGTGTAGCGGGAGGCGAGCTGGATCAGATCCCCAGCCTGCATGGTGCCCATCCAATCGGAGTTGAACACCAGCCGCGTGCGCTCCGGATCGAGGATGGCGTAGATCTGCTCCTCGTAGGTACGCGCGTTTTCTCGCACCTCCTCCGGGGTCAGCGCCGGCCGGGTGGCGCTCTTGCCGCTCGGATCCCCGATGGTGGCGGTGAAATCGCCGATCAGGAACAAGACCTCGTGACCGAGGTCCTGAAACTGCCGAAGCTTGTTGATCAGCACCGTGTGGCCGAGGTGAAGATCCGGCGCGGTGGGATCGAAGCCGGCCTTAATGCGCAGCCGCTTGCCCGACTCCAGGCGCTCTTCGAGTTCCGCCTCCGGGATGATCTCCTCGACCCCGCGCCGGATCAGCGCCCGTGCATCTTCCTTCGTCATGCCTCGCCCCCTGCCCATCACTATGTAAAATCGCGTATTGTACCGTAACCCCCGGATTGTGGCCGAGCCCGGCGCCGCGTCAGTGGCTGCCGCGCACGCTCGCCCGGGACCGATCCCGCGAAGCGCCGACTGGAGCCTAGCCCCGTGCAGACCCGACTGACCGAGCTCGATTTCAAGGGCCGCCGGCCCGCGACGGGCCGACGCCGCCGGCACCGCCGCCCCGTGCTGCGCATCGCTGCCATCACCGGCAGCGCGAGCGCCGCCGCCGTCCTGATCTGGCTCTGGATGGATGGCTCACCGTCCCCGCAAGGGTCCCCAGCCGACTCCGAACTGGTGCTGCCCCCCGCCGAGGCCGCACCGGCCACCGCAGGCACGCGCACGGACAACGCCAACGGCCTTGAGGAGGCGCCGGCCGGCCGACTGACCACCCTGGCGCTCGCCCCTGCAGCCGACGAAAGCGATCCGCTGCCGGCCTCGACCGAAAGGGAAGACGAGGCCGCGCGGGCCGACGTACGCCCAGAGCTGGAGGAACACGAGGTCACGGTCCGCTCCGGCGACAGTTTTGCTCGCATCCTCTCCCGGGCCGGGCACACCGCCGGTGACGTGCAGCGCATCCTCAACGCCGGCGAGTCCGCCGAGTCCGCGCTCACGCGCCTGCGCCCGGGACAGACCCTGACCCTGCTGCGCGACGACGAGGGGACGTTGGCCGGGGTGCGTTTCGCCATGGACCCCGAGCAGAAGCTGCTCGTCCGCCGCGGCGATGACGGCTTCGAGGCGAAGACCGTGCCCCGGGAATTGGAGCGCGAACTGCGCCAGGTCGAGGGGACGATTGAGGGCTCGCTGTTTCTCTCCGCCCGCCGTTCCGGCTTGGACGATCGGATGATCATGCAGCTCGCCCGGGTTCTCGATGGCGACATCGACCTGGGGCGGGACCTGCGTAGCGGCGACACCTTCTCCGTGCTCTACGAGCGCACCCTTGGCCCCGATGGGCAGACGCTGCGCAAGCGCCTCAAGGCGATGCGCCTGGAAGGCGCCCGCAAGACGCTGGAGGCGCTGCGCTTCGAGGACCCGGACGGCCGGGTGAGCTTCTACACCCCGGACGGCACCAGCCTGGCGCGGACCTTCACCCGCTACCCCCTGGATTTCGAGCGAATCAGCTCCCACTTCGATCGCAATCGCCGCCACCCGATCCTCGGCGTGCGCCGGCCCCACCTGGGCGTGGATCTGGCTGCGCCCACCGGCACACCGGTGCGCGCCGCCGCCGACGGGCGCGTGGTGGAGCGCCGCCGCAACGGGGGCTACGGCCGGGTGATCACCCTGCGCCACGGCGAACGCTACCAGACCCTGTACGCCCACCTGTCGCGCTACGCCTCGGGCCTGAGCGTGGGCGACCGCGTCCAGCGCGGCGAGGTCATCGGCTACGTGGGGGCCACCGGGCAGGCCACTGGCCCGCACCTGCACTACGAGTTCATCGACAACGGCCGCCACCGCAACCCGGTAACCGTGGACCTGCCCCGCGCCGAGCCGCTGCCCGACGAGCATCGCAGCGCCTTCCGCGAGCACGCCGCGCCGCTGCTGGCGAGCCTGCGCGGCGAGTCGTCGGCGGACATCCAGCTGGCCAGCGGTGAGGAGCGCCGTTGAGCGAACGTGGCGCCGAGGGAGGCTACATCGGCCTGATGTCGGGTACCAGTGTCGACGGCATCGACGCCGCGCTGCTCCGCCTGGGTGCCGACGGCGCGGTAGGCGATATTGTCGCCAGCGCCTGGAGCCCGCTGAACGACGCCCTCGCCGCTGCGGTCCACGAGGTCGGCGCAGAGACGCCGCTGCACCGGCTCTGCGAGCTGGACCGGCGCCTGGCAGAAGCCTTCGCCGCAGCCGCGGCGGCGCTGCGGCAGCAGGCTCCCGCCGAGCTGCCGGTGCACGCCGTCGGCTGCCACGGCCAGACCGTCTGGCACCAGGGGCCGGACCCCACCACCGGGGAGCCGGGACACAGCCTGCAACTCGGCGACCCGAACCGTATCGCCAGCCGCACCGGGCTACCGGTGGTGGCTGACTTCCGCCGCCGGGATATTGCCGAAGGCGGGCACGGCGCACCGCTGGCGCCCACCTTCCATGCGCATTGTTGGGGGCAGCAGGATGAGGCGGTCGCGGTGGTCAACCTGGGCGGGATCGCCAACCTGACCCTGCTACCGGCCGACGGCGGCCCGGTGATCGGCTTCGACAGCGGGCCGGCCAACACGCTGCTCGACGCTTGGGCACGCCGCCACCTGGGCGCGCCCTTCGACGCCGACGGCACCTGGGCGGCCAGCGGCCGCGTGGATGCCGCGCTCCTGGCGCGGCTGCGCAGCGACCCCTACTTCGCCCGGCCGGCTCCGAAGAGCACCGGCCGCGAGTACTTCAACGCGGCCTGGCTGCTGAAGCACTGCCAGGGCACCGAGGAGCCGGTGGACGTCCAGGCCACCCTGGCGGAGCTGACAGCCAGCACCGTGGCCGATGCGCTGCACGCGGGAGGGGGCACCCCGCGCCGGGTACGGGTCTGCGGCGGCGGGGCCCGCAACGAGCACCTGATGAGGCGGCTACAGGCGCACTGCCCGGGGGCGGACGTGGCCAGCACGGCAGTGCTGGGTATGGACCCGGACTACGTGGAGGCGGCCGCCTTCGCCTGGCTGGCCTGGGCCCGCCTCCACGGCCACCCCGGCAACCTGCCGTCGGTCACCGGAGCACGGCGCCCCGCCGTTCTGGGCGGCGTCTACGCACCGTGACCCCGGCGGCGCGGCTCAGATGGAGAACGAGGAGCCGCAACCACAGGTGGTGGTGGCGTTGGGGTTGCGGATGATGAACTGCTCGCCCTCAAGGCCACTGGAGAAATCGACCTCCGCGCCCTGCAGATAGATGCCGCTGACCGGGTCAACGACGATCTGCACCCCGCGCTTCTCGATGATGGTATCGCCCTCCTCGACGGTCTCGTCGAAGGTAAAACCGTACTGGAAGCCGGAACAGCCGCCGCCGGTGATGAACACGCGCAGCTTCACGTCACCGCCCTGCTCATCCTGGAGCAGCTCGCGGACCTTGTCCGCGGCGGCATCGGTGAAGATCAGCAGCTGATCGTCGGCCGGGGCGTGGGTCTCGGGCTCGGCGATATCGCTCATGGGTGGTCCCTCCGCAGGTGGACGCCGGGGCCGACAGGCCCCTAGCGGATAACATGCATTTTGTAGGCGCCTACCCGCCAGGTCAAACCGGCCCCTAGGGCACGTAGGCCAACCCCTCCAGCCCGGCGGTCTCGTCGAGGCCGAACATCAGATTGAGGTTCTGGACCGCCTGCCCGGCCGCCCCCTTGGTGAGATTGTCGATCACCGAGAGGATCACCGCCCGGTCGCTGCGCCCCGGCGGCTGGTGCAGGCCGATGCGACAGTCGTTGGTGCCCCGGACCCAGCGCGTCTCCGGATGGGCGCCGCGGCCGACGAGGCGGACGAAGGGCTCTTCGGCGTAGCGCTGCCGGTAAAGGGCCTCGAGCTCGTCCAGCGGACGATCCACGGCCACGTGCAGGGTGGCCTGCATGCCACGGGTCATCGGCACCAGATGGGGGACGAAGGTCACATCCACCGGTGCCCCGGCGGTCTGCGCCAGGGTCTGCTCGATCTCCGGCAGGTGGCGGTGGCCGCTGGCGCCGTAAGCCTTGAAGCCCTCGTTGGCCTCGCAGAAGAGGGTGGCCACCTTGGCCGCCCGGCCGGCACCGGAGACACCGGACTTGCAGTCGGCGACCACCGGTCCATCACCGAGCGCACCGACCTCGAGCAGCGGCAGCAGCCCCAGGGCCACGGCCGTGGGGTAGCAGCCCGGATTGGCCACCAGCCGCGCCGCCGGCAGGGCGTCGCGGTAGCGCTCGGGCAAGCCGTAAACGGCCTCTTCAAGCAGCTCGGGACAGCTGTGGGCCATGCCGTACCACTCGTTCCAGACCGCCGGGTCGCGCAGCCGGAAGTCGGCCCCTAGGTCGATCACCCGGCAGCCGGCCTCGAGCAGCGCCGGCGCCGACTCCATGGCAATCCCGTTGGGCGTTGCGAAGAAGACCACATCGCAGCGGCTCAGACGCTCGGTGTCGGGCGCGGTGAAGACATTGTCGACCACCCCCTCGAGCGCCGGCATAAGCTCGTCCACCCGGGTACCGGCCTCGGCCCGCGAGGTGATCTCCGCCAGCCGCAGCCCGGGGTGGCGCGCGACCAGGCGCAGCAGCTCCATGCCGGTATAGCCGGTACCGCCGACAATGCCTACTTCGATCATGGGTCTTTCCTCTCCCCCTGGTTTCCGGTTACTGATAGCCGCATGGGCTCCCGCCGCCACGCGGGCAGGGCCTACAATACGCGCGGAGCCGGCGCCGAGCGAGACGCCGCCCCTATCCAAACGTCAGGAGGACCCGTCGTGCTGTACATCTGGATCCAAGCCTTCCACGTTATCGCGATCGTGACCTGGTTCGCGGCCCTGTTCTACCTGCCCCGGCTGTTCGTCTACCACGCCATGGCCGAGGACGAGATCAGCAACGAGCGTTTCAAGGTCATGGAGCGCAAGCTCTACCGCGGGATCATGAACCCGAGCGCGATTGTCGCCGTGGGCCTGGGCATCTGGATGCTGGTCTTGTTCCCGCAGCTGCTCAACGAGGGGTGGATGCTGACCAAGCTGGCCCTGGTCACCCTGCTGATCGCCTACCACCTGTACTGTGGCCAGCTCCTGCAGGCCTTCGCCGACGACCGCAACGAGCGCAGCCATGTCTGGTACCGGGTCTTCAACGAGTTGCCCGTACTGATCCTGATCTCGGTGGTCGTCCTCGCCGTGGTCAAGCCCTTCTAGACACCCCCAAGCGCACGGGACCCCGCCGGCGTCGCCGACGGGGTCCCGTGCAGCAGCGATCCGCTAGGCGGCGGGCTCAGCCCTCGCCTTCGCCCTCGCCTTCGTTAGCCGCAACCATCTGCATCTGCAGATAGCTGGCCTCGCCGAGCTGGTCCATGAGCTTGATCTGCGTCTCGAGCCAGTCGGCGTGGCCCTCCTCGTCGGCGATCAGGCTGGTGAACAGGTCGCGCGAGGCGTAGTCCTGCACCGACTCGCAATACGCCGCCGCCTCGCGGTAGTAGGCCAGGCTGTCGTGCTCACCGGCCAGGTCCGCCTCGAGCATCTCACGCACGTTCTCGCCGACCTTGAGCTTCTCCAGCTCCTGGAGGTTGGGCAGGCCACCGAGGAAGAGGATACGCTGCATGAACTGGTCGGCGTGCTGCATCTCCTCGATGGACTCCTCGTACTCCTTGGCGCCGAGCTTGTCGAAGCCCCAGTCGTACGCTAGGCGGGAGTGGAGGAAGTACTGGTTAATCGCCGTGAGCTCTTTCTTGAGCCCGCCGTTGAGGTATTCGATGACCTTCTTGTCACTTGCCATGGCGCCCCCTTGTGAACGCGTTCCTGAATGTAACCGTGGTTGATTCTATCAAGGCCCGGGCGCAGCGTCTGTCGATCCGGCGGCCGCCCGGGGGGCAGGCGGCTCCACTGTCACCGGTTCCGGCCCGGTCGAACCGGCAGCACGCCGCTCCAGCGGGCAGTCGGCGCACTCGCCGAGCAGCTGCCGCGCCTCGGGGCCGCATTTGCCGCAGCAACCGGCCACCCCCAGCCGTGTGCGCAGCTCGCGCATGGAGGCGCACCCGCAGGCCACTGCCTCGCGGATCTGCCGCTCGGTTACGGCGTTGCAGATACAGACGTACATGGCAGGCCCCCGATCACTCCGACAAGGGACCATCACACCTTGAACGCGAGTGATTGTCAATTGCGAGGATTTACTTGCCCGCGCGCATCAGTCCGCCGAGTTCGTATTCCTCCAGCGTGCGGCGCAGCATACGCCGGACCTCCTCGGGGGAGTCCATCTCGACGGCGCGGTTGGCCAGCTCGGCAGCGCGGGCGACCGGCACCCGGCGCACCACCCACTTGATGCGCAGCAGGCTCGAGACGCTCATCGACAGCCCCTCGATGCCGAAGCCGACCAGCAGGATCGCCCCCGCCGGATCGCCGGCCATGCCGCCGCAGACGGTCAGGCGCTTGCCGTGACGCCGCGCCGCCTGTGCCACATGGCGCACGGCCCCGAGCACGGCCGGATGGAGCTCGTCGTAGAGCCCGGCAACCCGACTGTTGTTGCGGTCCACCGCCAGCAGATACTGGGTCAGGTCATTGGAGCCGAGGGAGAGGAAGTCGGCCTGATCGCAGTAGCGATCGATCTGGTAGATGGTGGCCGGCACCTCGATCATCACGCCCAGCGGAGGGATGCGCGCCTGGATGCCCTCCTCGGCCAGCTCCTGGCGGGCACGCAGCAGCAGCCGGCGCACATCGGCGATCTCCTCGAGCCGGCTGACCATCGGCAGCAGGATCTGCAGGTTCCCCAGCCCCACGTCAGCGCGCAGCATGGCGCGCAGCTGCGTAAGGAAGATCTCCGGGTGGTCCAGGGTCAGGCGGATGCCGCGCCAGCCCAGGAAGGGGTTCTCTTCCTCGATCGGGAAGTAGGCCAGCGACTTGTCGCCGCCGACGTCCAGCGTGCGCAGGGTTACCGGCTGCGGCGCGAACTGCTCCAACACCCGGCGGTAGAGATCGGCCTGCTCCTCCTCGCCGGGAAAGCGATCGCGGATCAGGAACGGGAACTCGGTGCGGTGCAGTCCAATGCCGTCACAGCCGGCGGCCAGCGACAGGTTGATGTCCGAGATCAGGCCCGTATTGGCGTAGAGGGCGATCGTGCGCCCGTCGGGGCTGGTGGCCGGCTCGTCACGCACCGCCTCAAGCCCCTCGGTGAACTCCGCCTCGTCGCGGATCAGGCGCTGGTACTCATGCTCGACGGTCTCGGTCGGGTCGACGTAGAAGCGCCCGGCGTAGCCATCCACTACCACCGGCCGACCGTCCATCTGCCGGGTGCGCAGGTCGTCGACGCCCATCACCGCGGGGATGCCCAGCGCCCGGGCGAGGATGGCCACATGGGAGTTGCGCGAGCCGGTGGCCGAGACGACGCCGACGAGATGGTCGTGGGGGATCTCGGCGAGCTGCGAGGCGCTCACCTCGTGGCCCACCAGCACGGCCTGATCGGGCAGGGCCTCGACCCGGCCACCCTCGTCGCGCAGCCGCCCGAGGATCCGCCGGCCAAGATCGCGGATGTCGCTCGAGCGCTCGCGCAGGTAAGGGTCGTCCATGTTCTCGAAGACCTGCACGTGCTCACCGATGACCTGGCGCAGCGCCCCGGGCGCCCAGTTGCCGGCGCGGATGCGCTCGACGGTCTCGTTGACCAGGCTGTCGCCCTCGAGCATGCGCAGGTAGACGTCGAAGAGCATCTGCTCGTCAGCGGTGACCGAGGCGGAGATCTGCTGACCGAGCTGGCGAAGCTCCGCCGTGACCTCCGCCACCGCCTGCTCGAAGGCCGCCACCTCGGCTTCCGGGTCGGTGGCGACGCGGTCGGGGATGGCATTGAGATCCGACTGCGCGTAGGGCACCACCGCCGTACCGATGGCCACCCCGGGCGCCCCGGGCAGTCCGCGCAGCGCGCGGCTGTCCTCGGCCACCGGCTCGTCGCCAATACCGTGGATGCCGCCGCTGGCCCGAGCATGGGCGATGGCCCCCGCGAGCTGCGCGGCGAGGGTGACGAGGAAGGCGACCTCGCTCTCCTCGAAGCGGCGCTGCTCCGTCTGCTGGACGACGAGCACGCCGAGCACCGAACGGTAGTGGATGATGGGCACGCCGAGAAAAGAGGAGTAGCGCTCCTCGCCGGTCTCGGGGAAGTAACGAAAACGCGAGTGCGCCGGGGCGTTCTTGAGGTTGATCGGCTCCTCGCGCTCAGCGACCAGGCCGACCAGCCCCTCGGCGGAGGTCAGCCGCACACGGCCCACGGACTCGCTGTTGAGTCCGCGGGTGTCCATGAGCACGAAGTCGCCCTGGGCGGCATCGAGGAGGTAGACCGAGCAGACATCCACCGCCATGGCGTCGGCCACCCGCTCGACGATGATTCGCAGCCCCTGGCGCAGGTTGGGCGCTGCGTTCACTTCCCGGGAGACGCGGTGGAGGATTTCCAGCATGGGGCCCCGCCCTATCGCAATCGTCGCCGCGCCGCCGGCGGGATGGCTGCAGGGGTGCCACCCTCGGTACCGGTTCCGGCCCAGTCACCGGCCTGCAGGCAGCCGGAAAGTTCCTGCAGCGCCTGGCGGTAGACCTGGCGCTTGAAGAAGATGACCTCGTCGACCGGATACCAGTAGTCGACCCAACGCCAGCGGTCAAACTCGGGACGCGGCACCCGGTCGACGCGCACCCGCTGCTCGTCGGCGAGCAGGCGCAGCAGGAACCAGATCTGTTTCTGCCCGATACACCGGCTGCCACGGCGCCGGATCATGCGGCGGGGCAGGCGGTAACGGAGCCAGCGGCGCGTCGCACCGAGCACGGCCACGTCCGAAGGCGTCAGGCCGATCTCCTCGCGCAGTTCGCGGTAGAGCGCCTCCAGCGGAGTCTCGTTGGCCTCGACCCCGCCCTGCGGGAACTGCCAGGCGTCTTCTCCGGCCCGCCGAGCCCATAGCACCTGGCCGTCGTCGTTGGCGACGATGATGCCGACATTGGGCCGAAAGCCGTCAGAATCGACCACCCGGAGACGCCTCCCTACGCGGAAATTGCCGATGTTATTCTTTCACAGGGGGTGCAACCCGGGCAACGTTGCCGCAGGGCCGGGCCCGCCTGATCCCCGCTCCCCACCCACCCGATAACCGGAGGAGGTGCAGTGTCCGTCGCCCTGTTCGACCTGGATAACACTTTGATCGCCGGTGACAGCGACAGCCTGTGGGGCGAGTACCTGGTAGCCCGCGGAGCCGTGGACAGCGAGGCCTTCGCCGAGACCCACCGGCGCTTCCACCAGGACTATATCGAGGGGCGACTGGATATCGACGCCTTCCTCGCCTTCGCCCTCAGCCCCCTGGCCGAGCACCCGGAGGAGCAACTGAACGCCTGGCGTGCCGACTTCGTCCGCGAGTGGATCGAGCCGCTGGTGCTGCCCGCCGCCGAGGCCTTGCTCGACGAGCACCGCCGCGCCGGGCACCGCCTGGCCATCGTCACCGCCACCAACCGCTTCGTCACCGCGCCCATCGCCGAGCGTCTGGGGGTTCCCACACTGCTGGCCACCGAGCCGGAGCGCCGCGACGGCCGCTACACCGGCCGCCACACCGGCACCCCGACCTTCCGCGAGGGCAAAATCCGGGTGGTCGACGCATGGCTGCGCGAGCGCGGGCTGGAGCGGGCCGAGAAGTGGTTCTACAGCGATTCGCTCAACGACCTCCCGCTGCTGCGTCATGTCGAGCACCCGGTGGCCGTGGATCCGGACGAGACCCTACGCAGCGAGGCCCGGCGCAACGGCTGGCCCGTGCTGACCCTGCGCCAGACGGAGACGCCCGAGTGCTGCTCGGCCTGACCCTGCTGCTCGGGTTCCAGCTGCTCGGCGAGGTCATCGCCCGGCTCTTCGGCTTGCCGCTGCCCGGCCCGGTGATCGGCCTGGCCCTGCTGTTCGCCACGCTAATCGCCGTGGGCCGCGTCCCCACGGGGCTGCGCACCGCTGCCGAGGGGCTGCTGCGCTACCTGGCGCTGCTGCTCATCCCAGCGGGGGTGGGCATCCTCCTGCACCTGCCGCGGCTGCAGACGGACGCCGTGGCCATTACCGCGGCGCTGGTGGTCAGCACCGGGGTGGCGCTGGCCGTGACCGCGGCGCTGTTCCAGTGGCGCTGGCTGCGCCGCGGGCGCGCTGGTCGGGCGGAGGACGACGGTGACTGAGGATTTCCAGGACATCTGGGCCTTCCTGGCCGAGAGCCCGCTGCTGGGGCTCACGGTCACCTTGGTGGCGTTCCTGATCGGGCAGGCGCTCTGGCGACGGCTGGGCAACGCCCCGCTGGCCCACCCGGTACTGATCGCCACCGCCCTGCTCATCCCCTTCCTGCTGCTCACCGGCACCGACTACGACACCTATTTCGAAGGGGCTCAGTTCATCCACTTCCTGCTCGGCCCGGCCACCGTGGCCCTAGCCGTGCCGCTGTTCGATCAGCTGCCGCGCATCCGGGAACTGCTGCTGCCGATCACCGTCTCGGTGGTGGCCGGCAGCCTGGCCGCGGCGCTGTCGGCGGTGTGGGTGGGGGCGGCACTGGGCGCCTCGCGGGAGACCCTGCTGTCGCTGGCGCCCAAGTCGGTCACCTCGCCAATCGCCATGGGCATTGCCGAGCGGCTGGGCGGGCTGCCGTCACTGACCGCCGGTCTGGTGCTGATCACCGGCGCGCTGGGCTGTCTGATGGCACCACTGATCTTCCGCCTGCTGCGCATCCACGATGAGGCGGCACGCGGCCTGGCGCTGGGCCTGTCCGCCCACGGCTTCGGCACGGTGCAGGCGTTCAGCAGCAGCGCCGCGGCCGGGGCCTTCGCCGGCTTGGGCCTGGGGCTGGCCGGACTGGTGACCGCCTTCCTGCTGCCGGTGGCCCTGCCTTGGTTGGCGTCAGTCGGCGGCTGAGGCCCGCCGGCGCCGGGCGTACCAGCGCAGCCCACCGGGCAGCACCAGCGCGGCGGCGAGCAGCCCGAGCAGCGGTCCATCGCCGATGCGGGCGTAGGGGGTGACGCCGCTGCGCCGCTCCACCTCGGTAACCAGGGTGGCCACCTCGAACTGCGCCCGTCGCTCCACCACCCCACCGTCGGGACCGATCACCGCGGTGATCCCGGTGTTGGTGGCGCGCAGCATCCAGCGCCCGGCCTCGGCCGCGCGCATGCGCGCCTTCTGCAGGTGCTGATGGGGCGCCAACGAATCGCCAAACCAAGCGTCGTTGCTGACGTTCACCAGCAGATCCACCGCGCCCGCCGTGCGCCGCACGGCGACGGGGTAGGCCACCTCATAGCAGACCGTGGCGCCCAGGCGCAGGCGATCATCGACGGCCAGCGGCTCCGGGCGCGGCCCGGGGCTGTAGTCGGCCATCGGGGCGCCGAGGAAGTCGAGGCTGCGACCAAAGAGATCGCGGAACGGGACATACTCGCCGTAGGGGACCAAGTGGCGCTTGTGGTAGACATCGCGCTGCTCGCCGAGGACCACCACGCTGTTGTGCAACTGCCCGCCGTCCGGAGCCCACTCCCGGTAGGGGATGCCGAGCACCAGCGTCCCCCCGGCCTCGCGGACCCGCTCGGCGACCTGCTCCAGGTACGGCTGTACCGTATCGAAGCGACGCGGTATGGCGGTCTCCGGCCAGACCACCAGGTCCGCCCCGGCGTGCTCGGCGGTCAGCTCAGCGTAGCGGCTCTGGATGCGCTCGAGCTGCACCGGATCCCACTTGATGTCCTGACTGAAGTTGCCCTGGATCAACGCCGCGCGCACCGGCTCGCCTTGGGCCTCGGTCCACGGCCGGTCCGCTGCCAACCCGGCGGCGACCGCCGCCACAGCCAGCGCCGCCACGCTCGCCCCGCGCCGCCACCCGGGGGCCGTCACCAGCCACGCCGCGGCGCCGGCGAGCAACACCAGCAGGGCGCTCAGCCCGAGCACACCGATCACCGGCGCCAGCCCGGCCAGCGGCGTGTCCAGGGCGGCGTAGCCGACGAACAGCCACGGGAACCCGGTGAACAGCCAGGTACGCAGCCACTCCACCGCCACCCACGCCGCCGGCAGGGTGACCAGCAGGCGCAGCCCGGGGCCGCGCCCCAAACCGCGCCCCAAACCGCGCCCGAGGGCCACCGCCAGCATGGGGAACAGCGCCATAAAGGCGACGAACACCACGGTGACCAGCCCCGAGAGCGCCGGACCGGCACCGCCGTAGTCATTGATGCTGACGAACACCCAGGAGACACCGACGCCGAACTGCCCCAGACCGAAGGCGTAGCCGGCCTGCAGGGCACGCCGACGCGGTGCCAGCGCGGCCACGGCAAAGAGCACCGCCGGGGCGAGCACCGCCAGCAGCGCCCAGTCCAGCGGCGCGAAGGCCAGCGGCAGCCCGGCTCCGGCCAGGCCAGCGGCGAACACCCCGGCGCGCCCGGCAGCGAGACGCTCAGCCGTCGTCATCGCCCTCGCTCCCCACGGGCATGACCCGCAGCAGGTGGATGCGGCGCTGATCGGCGCGCAGGACGCGGAACTCGAAACCGGCGAAGACGATGCGCTCGCCGCGGCACGGCACGTGTCCGAAGCGCTGCGCCACCAGGCCGCCGACGGTGTCGAGGTCGTCCTCCTTGAGTCCGGCGGAGAGGGCCTCGTTGAACGCCTCGATGGGCGTGACCGCCTTGACGATCCAGCTGCCGTCGTCACGGGCCAGGATGGGGGCATCCTCATCGAAGTCGTGCTCGTCGTCGATCTCGCCGACAATCTGCTCGATCACGTCCTCGATGGTGACGATCCCGGCCAGACCGCCATACTCGTCGACCACCACGGACATGTGGTTGCGGCTCTCGCGGAACTGCTTGAGCAGCGCATCGAGCCGCTTGCTCTCGGGGATGAACAGCACCGGGCGCAGGACCTCGCGCAGCCGGAAGCCGTTGTGCCCCTCCTCGTGGAAGAGGCGCAGCAGGTCCTTGGCCAGGAGGATCCCGATGACGTCGTCCTTGCTCTCGCCGGTGACCGGGAAACGCGAGTAGCCGGTGCGCACGATGGTCGGCAGCAGGTCGCGCGGCTCGGTATCCCGGGCCACAGTGGTGACCTGGGAGCGGGGGATCATGATATCGCGGGCCTGGAGCTCGGAAACATGGAGCACGCCCTCGATCATGGACAGGGCGTCGGCGTCGAGCAGACCGAGCGACTGGCTGCGGCGCAGGTGCTCGACCAGCTCGTCCCGCGAGCGAGGTTCGGGCTGGGTCACCAGCCGGCGCAGGCGATCGCGCCACGAGACGCTCTCGCCAGCGCCGCTGCTACTGTTCGCTTCTCCGTCGGGCATGACCTCTTTCAACGCTCTAGATAGGGGTCCGGCACCCCAAGCGCGGCGAGGAGGCGCCGCTCCTCGGCCTCCATCCGCTCGGCCTGCGCCGGCTCCTCGTGATCGTAGCCCAGCAGATGCAGGGCCCCGTGGACCACCATGTGCGCCCAGTGGTCCGCCTCCGGTTTGCCCTGTTCGCGGGCCTCTTGGGCCACCACCGGGGCGCAGAGGACCAGATCGCCGAGGATCTCTGCCGCTTCGGGAGGCAGGCCCGGCGGTAGCTCGCAGGGGAAGGAAAGCACGTTGGTGGGCTTGTCGCGCCCGCGATACGCGTGGTTGAGCGCCCGGGACTCGTCCTCGTCGACGATGCGCACGGTGAGTTCGCCGCCGCGACCATGCGCATCGAGCACCGGCGCAAGCCAGCGCTGCACCTGCGCGGTGTCCGGCGCCGGCGTCCCGGCGACGTGCTGGAAGGCCAGCTCGAACTCGCTCACTTGCGTCCCTTGCCCGTACCCTGACCGCCGATCTGGCGACTCCGCGAATCGTACGCCTCGACGATGCGCTGCACCAGCGGGTGGCGGACGACATCCGAGGCGGCGAAGAAGGTGAAGCTGACGCCATCCACCTCGTGGAGCACCTCGACCGCATCGCGCAGCCCGGAGGGCTTATCCGGCGGCAGGTCGATCTGGGTGACATCGCCGGTGACCACGGCTGTGGAGCCGAAGCCGATGCGCGTGAGGAACATCTTCATCTGCTCGACGGTGGCATTCTGCGCCTCGTCGAGGATCACGAAGGCGTGATTCAGGGTGCGCCCGCGCATGAACGCCAGGGGCGCGACCTCGATGACGTTGCGCTCGATCAGCCGGCTGACCCGTTCGAAGCCGAGCATCTCGAACAGGGCGTCGTAAAGCGGCCGCAGGTACGGATCGACCTTCTGCGCCATGTCACCGGGCAGGAAGCCGAGGCGCTCACCGGCCTCCACCGCCGGGCGCACCAGGACCACCCGGCGCACTTCCTCGGCCTCCAGGGCCTCGACGGCGCACGCCACCGCGAGGAAGGTCTTGCCGGTGCCGGCGGGACCGATGCCGAAGCTCAGGTCGTTGTCGCGGATGCGCTGCACGTAGGCCCGCTGCCCGGGGCCGCGACCGCGCACGACGGTCTTGCGGGTGCGGATCGCCGCCGCCTCTTCGTCGCGCTCGTCGCGCCGCCGCTGCGCCGGCGCGCTGGCTTCGCTATTGGCCTCCCCATCGGCCTCCTCGTCCGGCTGCCCGGCCTCTTCGTGGAGCTCCTGCAGCCGCGCCTGCTGCAGATAGAGGTGCACGTCCTCCGGCTCGAGGTGCTGCGCGGCAGCGGCCTCGTAGAGTTCCTCAAGCACCTGCCGGGTGACGCGCACCGCCGTGTCCTCGCCGATGACACGGAAGCGATGCCCCTGGTTCTGGATCTCGACCGCCAGGCGCCGTTCGAGCTGGCGGAGGTTCTCGTCGAACTGCCCGCACAGCCGTGCCAGTCGTTCGTTGTCGGCCGGGGTCAGCTCGAGGTCGATAGCTTGCGGCCGGTCGCTCACGCCGTCACCCGCCTGCGCCGACTGCTGCGTGCATGGCTTGTTCCTCCACAGAGACGACGCGCCCCCGCAGTGAGTGGGTGCGCGCGTCGGTGATCTCAACTTCGGCAAAGCGGCCGATCCACGACGGATCACCCGGGAAGTTCACCACCCGGTTGCCCGAGGTGCGGCCACAGAGCTCGCTCGGGTCACGCCGGGACGGACCGTCGATCAGCACCGACTGCTTGGTGCCGAGCAGTGCACGGGCGGCGGCACTCTGCTGGTCGTGCAGGCGAGCCTGCAGGCGCTGCAGCCAGGCGCGCTTGTCGGCCTCGGGGACCCCGTCGTGGAGCTCCGCAGCCGGCGTCCCCGGCCGCGGGCTGTAGACAAAGCTAAAAGCGCCGCCGTCGAAACCGACGCGATCGACCAGGGCCAGGGTCTCTTCGAACTCGGCCTCGGTCTCACCGGGGAAGCCGACGATCAGGTCGGTGGCGAGCACCAGCCCGGGACGGACGGCGCGGATCTCCTCGATCAGTGCCTCGTAGGCGGCAGCATCGTGGCCGCGCTTCATGAGCTTGAGGATGAGGTCTGAGCCGCTCTGCACCGGCAGGTGGAGAAAATCGGCCAGCTCGGGTACCTCGCGGTAGGCGTCGATGAGCCCGCTATGGAACTCCGCCGGGTGCGAGGTGGTGAACCGGATGCGGTCGATTCCCGGGATCCGCGCCACCGCCTCGATGAGCAGGCCCAGATCGGCCGGCTCGCCGTCGTCGAGGGCGCCGGCGTAGGCGTTGACGTTCTGCCCGAGCAGGTTGACCTCGCGCACCCCCTGCCCGGCGAGGCTGCGCACCTCGGCGAGGACGTCGGCCACCGGCCGACTGATCTCGTCGCCCCGGGTGTAAGGCACCACACAGAAGGAGCAATACTTGCTGCACCCCTCCATCACCGAGACATACGCGGTAGGCCCCTCGGCCCGCGGCTGCGGCAGGTGGTCGAACTTCTCGATCTCGGGGAAGTCCGTGTCGACCTGTGCGCCCCCGCCGGCGCGCCGGCGCGCCAGCATCTGCGGCAGCCGGTGCAGGGTCTGCGGCCCGAAGACCAGGTCGACGAAGGGTGCGCGGCGCAGGATCTCGGCCCCCTCCTGGCTGGCCACACAGCCGCCGACGCCGATCAGCACCGAGGGGTTTTCCTGCTTGTAGCGCCGCCAGCGGCCGAGCTGCGAGAAGACTTTCTCTTGAGCCTTCTCGCGCACCGAGCAGGTATTGAGCAGCAGCAGGTCGGCCTCTTCGGGGCGCTCGACCCGGTGGGCGCCGGCCTGGCTGACCAGCACGTCGACCAGACGCTCGGCGTCGTAGTCGTTCATCTGGCAGCCCTGAGTCTCTACATAGACGCGCTCGCTCACCGTCTGCGCCACCTCGCGGTTTGCTCTCGCTTCACGGAATTCGTTTCCCGACATTCTAGCTTTGGCCATGCGGCACGCCCAACGACCCCGACGGTCATCCGGCAAGTGGCGCGAACAGCGCCACGCTGGCGTACCACAGGGCCGCCGCGGCGGCGCCGGCGGCGACGTCGTCGGCCATGATCCCCAGCCCGCCGTGCAGGCGCCGGTCGAGCCAGCGGATGGGGCCGGGTTTGAGGGCGTCGAAGAGTCGGAAGAGCACGAACAGCAGCGCGGCGTCCACCCACACGGAGAACACCCCGAAGCCGGTGACCAGCGGCAATGCGGCCACCAGGTAGCCCCCCACCTCGTCCCAGACAATGGCCGGGTGGTCGTGGACCCCGGCCTCCTCGGCCGCCCGGCCGCAGATCCAGACGCCGACGACGATCACCGCCAGGGTGACCAGCAGATAGAGGCTCAGCGGTGCGACATAGAGCAGCGCGAACAGCGGCAGCGCCGCCAGCGTGCCGAACGTCCCTGGCGCCCGCGGTGCCAAGCCAAGTCCGCCGGCGGTAGCGAGCCAGTGCAGGGGTCTACGCAGCCGGAACGGTGTGTTCAAGAGCCCTCCGCGAAGTGGTCGTAGCCGCCGGGATCCAGGGCGCAGACCACCCCGCCGGCGTCCACGCCGCGCAGCCCGGGCGTCTCCTCGACCGTGCCGATGCGCGTCACCGGGGTGGCGGCATGCTCGCGCAGGCAAGCCATCTCATCCTCGCGCTCCACCGGCAAGGTGAAGCAGAGCTCGTAGTCATCGCCGCCGTGGAGCAGGTGGCGCAGATCCCCGCGCTCGTCGATGAAGGCCTGGGAGCGGGGCAGCGCCTCCAGCTCCAGAGTGCCCCCAACACCGCTCTCGTCGAGCACCCGCGACAGGTCGGCGGCCAGCCCGTCGGAGACGTCGATGGCCGCACTCGCCCGGCCGAGCAGGGCCGTCCCGGCCGCCACCCGCGGCTCGGGCCGGAACAACCGCCCAGCCAGGTAGGCGGGGTCGCCGGCCAGGGGCGTCGCCTCCTCGCGCTCGAGCCACAGCTCCAGGCCGAGGGCCGCATCCCCCAGGGTGCCGGTGACCCAGATGCCGTCACCGGGCCGGGCACCGCCGCGACGCAGGCCGTGCTCGCCGGCGACCGAGCCGAGGGCGGTGACCGACACCGACAGCGGTCCGTGGGTGGTGTCACCCCCGACCAGGGCCACCCCGTGACGGTCGGCCAGCGCCTTGAAGCCAGCGCTGAAACGCTCTAGCCACTGCGGATCCTTCTCGGGCAGGGTCAGGGAGAGCAGGGCCCAGGCCGGCCGGGCACCGACGGCGGCCAGATCGCTGAGATTGACCGCCAGCACCCGGTGGCCCAACGCCTCCGGCGGGATGTCCCCGGGAAAGTGAATGTCCTCGACCAGGGTGTCGCAGCAGGCGGCCAGCAGGCCGGTGTCGGTGTGCAGCAGGGCCGCGTCGTCGCCGACCCCGAGCGCGACCCCGTCACGCTGCGCGGTCAGGTCGTGGAAATAGCGCTGGATGAGCGCTGCCTCGCCTCCGCCGATCACTGCCGATTCCCTCGCCCGGGTTTGCGCTCGCCCCGCTCGGCGGCGCGCAGCCCCACGGTGGCGCCGAAGCGGTCGAGCACGCCGTTGATGTAACGGTGCGACTGGTCGGCGCCGAAGCGGCGCGCCAGCTCCACCGATTCGTCGATGACCACGCGGTAGGGCACCTCCAGGCGCTCGGATAGCTCGTAGGCGCCGAGGCGCAGGATCGAGCGCTCCACCGGGTCGAGCTGCGCCAGGGGCCGGTCGAGCAGCGCCGAAAGCTGCTCGTCGAGCTCCGCAGCACGGTCCGTGATGGCGTAGATCAGTTCGCGGAAGTAGGCCACGTCGATGTCACCGAGGCCGGCGGCGAGGAACTGCCGCTCGATGTCCTCGGCCGACGCGCCGGTGACCGCGTACTGGTAGAGCGCCTGGACGAGCTTGGAACGCGCCCGGGAGCGGCGCTTGCCTTCGCCTGAAGCCGCCATTACGCCTCGAGCTGCCGCATCAGATCGACCATCTCCAGGGCCGAGAGCGCCGCCTCGGCGCCCTTGTTGCCGGCCTTGGTCCCGGCGCGCTCAATGGCCTGCTCGACGGTCTCGACGGTGAGAACCCCGTAGGAGACCGGCACGCCGGAGCCCATCATGGCCTGGGCAACGCCCTTGGTGCACTCGGCGGCCACGTACTGGTGGTGGTCGGTGCCGCCGCGAATGACGGCGCCGAGGGCAATCACCGCATCAGCGCGACCGGCGTCGGCCACGCGCTGGACCGCCAGCGGCAGCTCGAAGGAACCGGGCACGCGGATCAGCTCCAGATGCTCCTCCGGGACGCCGTGGCGCCGCAGGGTGTCGGCGGCGCCGTCGATCAGCCGATCGACGATGAGATCGTTGAAGCGCGCCGCCACGAGGGCGAACCGCGCGTCCTGCAGCGCGACGAGTTGTCCTTCGGTTACTTGCATGCCTGGTTTCCTGAAGAAAGTTTCGGTAGGACCGGCGCTTGCGCGGGTTCCGGCGCTAAACTACAAGCCCGGCGGGCGCCCCGCAAGCGCCGGCGGTCAGCCCTCGGGGGTGACGTACTCCACCACCTCCATGCCGAAGCCGGAGAGCGCGTGCATGCGACGCGGGGCGCTGAGCACGCGCATGCGGCGCACCCCGAGATCGGTGAGGATCTGCGCGCCGATGCCGTAGGTGCGCAGATCCAGTGGCACGCCGCCGCTCTCCTCGCTGCAGCCGCCGCCCTGGTAGCAGCGCATGTGCTCAAGGATGTCGTCGTTGGCGTCGGCATTGCGCAGCACCACCACCACGCCCGACTCGGCTTCGGCCACCTGGCGCAACGCCGAACGCAGCGGCCAGCCGCAGCGCGGCCCGGTGGCACCGAGCAGGTCGGCCAGCGGGTTCTCCAGGTGCACGCGCACCAACGCCGGGGTCTCCTCATCCACCTGCCCGGCGACCAGGGCGAAGTGGAGCGCGCCGCTGACATTGTCCTGGTAGGTGTGCATGCGGAAGGTGCCGTACTCGGTGGGCAGCTCGCAGGCGCCGACGTGCTCTACCGAGCGCTCGTTGCGCACCCGGTAGGCGATGAGATCGGCCACGGTGCCGATCTTCAGCCCATGGGTCCGGGCGAACGCCATGAGGTCGTCGCGCCGCGCCATGGTGCCGTCCTCGTTGAGGATCTCGACGATCACCGCCGCTGGGGCAAAACCGGCGAGTCGGGCCAGGTCGCAGCCGGCCTCGGTATGCCCGGCGCGGGTGAGCACGCCGCCGGGCTGGGCCATCAGCGGGAAGATGTGCCCGGGCTGGACCAGGTCCTCGGGGCGCGCACCCGGCGCCACCGCCGCCTGCACGGTTCGCGCCCGGTCGGCGGCCGAGATGCCGGTGGTCACACCCTCCGCCGCCTCGATGGAGACGGTAAAATTGGTGGTGTTCTTCTCATCGTTGTTATGGACCATCAGCGGCAGACGCAGCTGCTCGCAGCGCTCGCGGGTCAAAGTCAGGCAGATCAGGCCCCGGCCGTAGCGGGCCATGAAGTTGATGTCCTCGGGCCGGATGAGGCTCGCCGGCATCACCAGGTCGCCTTCGTTCTCCCGGTCCTCGTCGTCGAGGATGACCGCCATGCGCCCCTGGCGCAGGTCCTCGATGATCTCCTCGATACTGTTGAACTGCACCGTCTCGCTCATGCCCTCATCCATTCCCGAATCCGGCCTGTCGTAGCTGCTCAAGGGTCAGCCCACCGCCGCTGCCATCTCCTGTCCCGTCGCTTCCGGCGCTGAGCAGCCGCTCGACGTACCGCGCCACCAGGTCCACCTCGATGTTGACCGGATCGCCGGCGCGGCGTTCCCCCAGGTTGGTGGCGGCCAGGGTGTGCGGGATCAGGTTGACCTCGAAATCCCGCCCGGCAACGGTGTTGATGGTCAAGCTGACACCGGCCACGGCGATGGAGCCCTTGACGGCCACGTAGCGGGCGAGCCCCTCCGGGACCCGGAAGCGCCAGCGCTCGGAGCCACCGGCCGGCGCCCGCTCGACGACCTCGCCGACCCCGTCGACGTGCCCGGTGACCAGGTGGCCGCCCAGCGGCGTGGTGGGGGTGACCGCGCGCTCCAGATTCACCCGCGCACCGCTGCGCAGCCCGCCAAGGGTGGTGCAGCGCAGGGTCTCATCGGAGACGTCGGCACGGAACTGCCCATCCTCGATGCCAGTGGCGGTCAGGCAGACGCCGTCGACGGCGATGCTGTCGCCAACCCGACACTCGGCCAGCCCCAGGTCAGGGGCGTCGATGCGCAGGATCCGCCCGTCGCCGCTTTGCTCGATGGCGGCCACGCGGCCGCACGTCTCCACGATCCCGGTGAACATCCCGTTAATCCAACCTCGCGGTGATGCGGATTTCCTCCCCCACCCGGCGCACATCGCTGAACGCCAGCGGGCGGCGCTGGGCCATGGCGTCGATGCCGGGCAAAACCAGCAACGGCCGGGCCGCGTCGCCCATCAGGTGGGGGGCGGTGTAGACGATCAGCTCGTCGACCAGACCCGCCTGCACCCAGGCTCCGGCCAGGGTCGGCCCGGCCTCCACCCAGACCTCGTTGATCTCGCGATCGGCCAGGGCGTCGAGCACCGCACCCAGGTGGAGCCCTCCCTCCTGCAGAGGGATGGGCAGCAGCTCAGCCCCACAGCCGCGCAGCGCCCGCGCCCGGGCCTCGTTGACGTACTCGGCATGACCGACGAGCACCGGCCCCGGCGCCCGGAACAGCGCTGCCTGCGGCGGCGTGGTCAGGCGCGGGTCGAGGACCACGCGCAGCGGCTGTCGCTCGGCCGGAACCGCCGGTTCGACGTCGCGGGCATCCAGACGGGGGTCGTCCGCCCGCACGGTCCCCACCCCGGTGAGGACCGCCGCGGCCTGCGCCCGGCCCCGGTGGACATCGCGGCGCGCCGCCGCTGAGGTGATCCAGCGGCTCTCGCCGGAGGCCATGGCTGTGCGCCCATCCAAACTCGCCGCCAGCTTGACGCGTACCCACGGGCGCCCACCGGCGATCCGGCGCAGAAACCCACGGTTGAGCGCCTCGGCATCGGTGGCCAGCACGCCCTCGGTGACCGCTACTCCGGCGGCCTCGAGCTGCGCGATGCCGCCGCCGGCGACCCGGGGATTGGGGTCGCGGTGGCCAACCACCACCCGGGCCACACCGGCTTCGATCAGGGCGCGGGCACACGGAGGCGTGCGCCCGTAGTGGGCGCAGGGCTCCAGGGTGACATAGGCGGTGGTGCCGGCAGCCTCGCCGCCGGCCGCCTGCAGGGCCGCCGCCTCGGCGTGCGGCCCACCGGCCTGCTCATGGGCGGCCTCGGCCACCACCGCCCCGTCACGCACCAGCACGCAACCGACCCGCGGATTGGGGTGCGGCGGCGGGAACACTGCGGCCGCTCGCCGGACGGCGCGGGCCATCCAGCGGGCATCGTCCCGGTGGCTCTCAGTCGTCGTCACGCCGGTGCTGCTCCAGGCCTTCGATGACCTCGCGGAAGGCGCCGACATCCTCGAAACGGCGGTAGACCGAGGCGAAGCGGACATAGGCGACCACGTCGAGCTCGCGCAGCTCTTCCATCACGTACTCGCCAATGGTGCTGGCCCCCACCTCGCGGTCTCCGGCACCGGAGACCCGCTTGCAGACGCGGCGCACCGCCGCCTCGACGGCCTCAGTGGCCACCGGGCGCTTCTCCAGCGCCCGCCGGAAGCCAAGGCGCAGCTTGTCCTCGTCGAACGCCTCGCGCCGCCCGTCGGACTTCACCACCCGGGGGTAGACCAGTTCGGGGGCCTCGTGGGTGGTGAAGCGCTCGCCGCAGGACGGGCACTGGCGCCGCCGCCGCACCTGCTCCCCCTCACCGACCAGGCGGGAGTCGACCACGCGGGTGTCGGTGTTCTGGCAGTAGGGGCAGCGCATGGGCGGTCAGCCGTCGTCCGGCATCAGCCGTAGACCGGGAACTCGCGACAGATCTGCTGCACCTCGCCGCGCACGCGCTCGACCACCGACTCGTCGCCCATGTTGTCGAGGACGTCGCAGATCCAGTCGGCCAGGCGCGTGGCCTCGGCCTCCTTGAAGCCGCGGGTGGTGATCGCCGGCGTGCCGATGCGCAGGCCGCTGGTGACGAACGGCGACTGCGGGTCGTTGGGGACGGTGTTCTTGTTCACCGTGATGTTGGCCCGTCCCAGCGCGGCGTCCGCATCCTTGCCGGTGAGGTTCTTGGGGGTCAGATCCATCAGGAAGAGGTGGTTGTCGGTGCCGCCGGAGACGACGTTGTAGCCGCGCTCGATGACGCGCTGGGCCATGGCGCGGGCGTTGGCCACCACCTGCTCCTGGTACTGCTTAAACTCGGGCTCGAGGGCCTCCTTGAAGGCCACGGCCTTGCCGGCGATGGCGTGCATCAGCGGGCCGCCCTGAGTCCCCGGGAAGACCAGCGACTGGAACTTCTTCTCGAGATCCGGGTTGGAGCGGGCGAGGATGATGCCGCCGCGGGGACCGCGCAGGGTCTTGTGGGTGGTGGAGGTGACCGCGTCGGCATAGGGGATCGGGCTGGGGTAGACCCCGGCAGCGACCAGGCCGGCGATGTGCGCCATATCCACGACCAGGTAGGCGCCCACGGAGTCGGCAATCTCGCGCATGCGCGCCCAATCGACCACCTGGGAGTAGGCGGAGAAGCCACCGATGACCATCTTCGGCTGGTGCTCGGTAGCCAGGCGCTGGATCTCGTCGTAGTCGATCTGGCCGTCGTCGTTGATGCCGTACTGGACGGCATTGAACAGCTTGCCCGAGAAGTTGACCTTGGCACCGTGGGTCAGGTGGCCGCCGTGATCGAGGCTCATGCCCAGGATGGTGTCGCCGGGCTTGAGCAGGGCATGGAAGACAGCAGCATTGGCCTGGGAGCCCGAGTGGGGCTGGACGTTGGCGTAGTCGGCGCCGAAGAGCTGCTTGGCACGGTCGATGGCGAGCTGCTCGGCTACGTCGACGTGTTCACAGCCGCCGTAGTAGCGCTTGCCGGGGTAGCCTTCGGCATACTTGTTCGTCAGCACGCTGCCCTGCGCTTCCATCACGCGGGGACTGGCGTAGTTCTCGGAGGCGATCAGCTCGATGTGATCCTCTTGGCGCTGGCGCTCGTCCTCGATAGCGGCTGCCAGCTCCGGGTCGTAACCCGCGATGGTCATGTCTCGGGAGAACATATCGACTCCTTGCTCGGCTTGGGATCCGGCATTGCACAATCCGCCAGTATAACCGAAATTCCTCCCGGGTCCGAATCGCGCGCCGGTCGCCTTATGCATCAGGGCGATAGCGCCGCGGATGGAGGCTCGGCGGGGAACGCGCCCTTGGGCCCGGCCCCTCCAGCCACGCGCCCGCCGAAGCCCCGGTCGGCGGAGGCGCCCCCGGCTTGCCGGATCATTGCGGACGCGCCGAGCAGCGCAGCCCCGGCGGGGGATCAGCGCGAAGCTTTGCCGGTTCGCGCTGATCAGCGAGGTTCTGTCTGAGCGGCGCGCCAGCGCCGCGAGTTTAGCGAGCGGCCCCGCCGGGGTGAGCAACACAGGGAACCCCGCCGATAGGCGGGGCGCGTTCGCCGATCCGGCAAGCCGGGGGGCGCCTCCGCCGACCGGGGCTTCGGGCTGGGCATACCGGCCAGGTCGCGCGCGTTTCCCACCCCGCCTCCACGCGCCGTCCACTGTAGCGGATCGACCCTTGGAGCCCGCCGCAGCGATCTTCCTATACTGTGGGGTATGAGCCTCAGCGCCCGAACCTACAGCCGCGCCGAACAGGCCGCCGACCGAATCCTGCACTGGGTGGCCATCGCCGCCGCCCTGGCCGGAGCGGCCGTTCTGGTCACCCTGGCCATCCAGCGTGGCGACCCGACCCTGATCGGCAGCGTCACCCTCTACGGGCTGGCGCTGGTCGCCCTGTTTCTAGCCTCGGCGCTGTGCAACCACGACCTCACCGACCACCACTCGACGCGCGCCGAACGGCTGCGCCGCCTGGATCACGCGACGATCTTCTTTATGATCGCCGCGACCTACACCCCGTTCACCGTCAACGCCCTCGAGCCACCCCACGGCTGGGCGCTGCTGGCCTTCGTGTGGGCGGTCGCGCTGATCGGCATCGGCGCCAAGCTCCTGCTGCCCCGGCCGCCGGGCCGGGCGTTCTCGGTGGTCCTGTGCCTGACCCTAGGCTGGTCGGTGGTGGTCGTCCTCGATCCGCTGGTGGCGGCACTGTCCACGGCCGGGCTAATCCTGCTGGTACTCGGCGGCGTCCTGTACAGCGCCGGGGTACTGCTCTACCTCTGGCACCGCCTGCCCTACCACCACGTCGCCTGGCACGGGATGGTCCTCGCCGCCGCCAGCTGTCACTATGCAGCCGTTCTGGCGGGCGTAGTCCTGGCGCCGGAACCGACCCAGCTCTGATCCCTCCGGGGCACCTGCGTAACGGGCCGACATGACCGATCTACTGCTCTTCGCCGCCGGGCTGGCCGGCGTCATTGCCGGTGCCGAGCTGCTCGTCCGCGGCGCCAGCCAGTTGGCCCGGCGGCTGGGCCTCGCTCCGCTGGTCATCGGACTGACCGTGGTCGCCTTCGGCACCAGCGCCCCGGAACTGGCCATCACCCTGCGGGCCGCCTTCACCGACCACGCCGCCGATCTGGCACTGGGCAACGTCGTCGGCAGCAACATCGCCAACATCCTGCTGGTGCTCGGACTGGCGGCGCTGATCGCGCCGATCGTCGTCGCGCGGCGGCTGATCCGCATCCACGTGCCAGTGATGCTGGCCGCCTCGCTGCTCACCTTGCTCCTCGCCCGGGACGGGACGCTGGCCGGTTTGGACGGCGTGATCCTGCTCACCGGGTTGGCCGGCTATCTGGCCCTGACCCTGGCCCGGGACCGGGGCCAAATCGCGGCCGAGGCCGAACCGAGCGCTCCAGCACGCCTCCCCGGGGCCCTGCTGCGACTGGTGATAGGCATCCCGTTGCTGGCCGTGGGCGCCTTCCTGCTGGTGGACGCGGCGGCGGCGCTGGCCGCGGCACTGGGGATCAGCGATCTGGTCATCGGCCTGACCCTGGTGGCAGTGGGCACGTCACTGCCGGAGATCGCCACCACGGTCAGCGCCTACCGGCTCGGCGACCGCCAGATGGCGGTCGGCAACCTGGTCGGCAGCAATATCTTCAACCTCCTGGCCGTCCTCGGCCTGGCCGCTCTGGCCGCGCCTGGCGGGGTGACGGTGAACGCCGCCGCCCTCGCCTTCGACCTGCCGGTGATGCTCGCCGTCGCCTTCGCCTGCCTGCCCGTTTTCTTCACCGGGCACACCGTCGCCCGCTGGGAGGGGGCGCTGTTCCTTGGGTATTACGCCGCCTACTGCGCCTTCCTGTTCCTGGCCGCGGCGCAGCACCAGGCCCTGGGCCCCTTCAGCGCCGTGATGCTCGGTTTCGTGGTGCCCCTGACGCTGATCACGCTGGCCGTGGGCGTCACGCGGCAGCTGCGCGACTACCGCCGCGGGTTGTATAGTTGACGTGACACCCGAACCCTCTGGGAGTAGCCGACGATGAGCCGCCACTTCGACGCCGCCGCTGGCCTATGCGAGCAGCCAGAGCCGGAGACCGACGGTTTCAAGCTCAACCACACCATGCTGCGCATCAAGGATCCGCAGCGCTCCCTGGACTTCTACACCCGGGTACTGGGTATGCGCCTGGTGCGCCGCCTGGACTTCGAGGAGATGCGCTTTACGCTCTACTTCCTCGCCTTCCTGGACGACCGCCAGGCTGCCGAGGTCCCCAGCGAGGATGGTCCGCGCACCACCTGGAACTTCGGCCGCGAGGGGGTGCTGGAGCTGACCCACAACTGGGGCGACGAGAGCGACCCGGAGGTGGCCTTCCACGACGGCAACACCGAGCCCAAGGGCTTCGGCCATATCGCCATCACCGTCCCCGACGTCTACAGCGCCTGCGAGCGCTTCGAGGCGCTGCAGGTAGACTTCGTCAAGCGCCCTCAGGAGGGCCGGATGCAGGGCATCGCCTTCATTCGCGATCCGGACGGCTACTGGATCGAGGTGGTGCAGCCCGATCTGCTGGAACGCCAGGGGCTGGGCTGATCATGCCCGGCCTTTTGATGCTGCTCGGGATGGCGGTGCTGATCGTCGCCGGCATCGCCGTGCGCGAGCGCACCGAGGTGATCAGCAACACCGCGTTCATCCTCGCGGCGGTGCTGCTGATCCTGGCCATCCTCGCCTTTACGCGGACGATCTGAGCTTCAGCGCGGCCGACCGGCGAGGGCATGCAGCACCTCGCCCAGGCAGGCAGTCAGCCGGCGAGCCGCGTCGAGGTGCAGGAACTCGTCCGGGCCGTGGGCGTTGGAGCCGGGCCCGGCCACGCCGGTGACCAGGTACTGCGCCGCGGGGAAACGCCGCTCCAGCCAGTTGAGCAGCGGGATGGTCCCGCCCTCGCCCATGTGCACCGGTGCCGCTCCGAAGTGGCCCTGCGAGGCCTCCTCCAGGGCGCCGGAGAGCCATGGCTCAGGCTCCGGCGCGGCCCAGCCGGAAGCCACCGCATCGGGCTCGAAGCGCACCCGCGCCCGGGCTGGCGGATCCTCGCAGAACAGCGTCTCCAGCCCCTCGGCCACGGCCTCCGCATCGACGGTGGGGGGCAGGCGGAGCGCCAGCTTGGTGGCGGTGAACGGGCGCAGCACGTTGCCGGCGGCCTCCACCGGGGGCAGCCCCTCGGCACCGACCACCTCCAGCGCGGCGCGCCAGGTGCGATCGAGGATGCGCTCGGCGGGGTCTTCGGACTGCGCCTCGACCCCGCGCAGGAAGGGGTAGCGGTCGCGAGTCAGGTCGCCGAGCACGGCGCCGGCGTGCTCGGCCTGCTGCCGGCGCAGACCGGGGATGGTGACGCCGCAGAGCTGCGGCAGTACGCGGCCGGTCTCGGGATCCTCAAGGCGGCTGAGGAGCTGGCGCAGGATGCGGAAAGTCGACGGCACCACGCCGCCGGCGTCGCCGGAGTGCACCCCCTCACGGAGCACATCCACGCGCAGGGTACCGGTGATCATGCCGCGCAGCGAGGTGGTATTCCACAGTCGGTCGTAGGTCCCGCACCCGGCGTCGGGGCAGACGATGAGATCCGGCTGGCCGATGCGCGGTGCCAGGGCATCGAGGTAGGCCGGCAGGTCGAAACTGCCGCTCTCCTCGCACGCCTCGATGACCAGCACGCAGCGGGGATGGCGCAGCCCCGCCGCCTGCAACTCGGCGATGGCCACCACCGCCGAGAAGACGGCGTAGCCGTCGTCCACCGCACCGCGCCCGTAGAGCCGGCCCTCGCGCACCACCGGCTCCCAGGGACCGAGGCCATCAGACCAGCCCGTATTCTCCGGCTGTTTGTCCAGGTGACCGTAAAGCAACGCAGTGCCCGCCGAATCGTCGCTTCCGGGCAGATCGACGAACAGCAGCGGGGTCCGCCCCTCGAGCCGCTCGATGCCCACCTCTGCACCGGGCAGGTGGCGCTGACAGAAGGCCTCCGCCAGCTCCAGCGCCCGGTCCAAGTGGCCGTTGGCCGCCCACTCCGGGTCGAAGTGCGGCGATCGGGCCGGGATGCGCACGAACTGCTCCAGGGCCGGCAGGGCCTCCCGGTTCCAGGTATCGATCACCCGCTGCGTTTCCAGGACGTTAGCCACCTTGTTCCTCCGCCAGCTCTTGAATCACTTGGTCGTGGATGCTGCGCGCTGACTCGTCGGCGAGGACGAAGCAGGCGCGCCGTACGTGCCGGAGCTGCGCCGCCGTGCTGCGCAGGGTGCCCACGGCGACGCGGGCGGCGCGCTCCATGGGAAACCCGAAGGCACCAGTGGACAACGCCGGCATGGCCAGGCTGGTCAGCCAGTGCTCCTCGGCGCGGCGCAGCGCGTTGCGGTAGCAGGCGGCGAGCAGCTGCTCGCCGGGCTCGTCGACGCCGTAGACCGGCCCGAGGCAGTGGATGACGTGCCGGTTCGGCAGGGCGAAGCCGGAGGTGATCACCGCCTGCCCCGGCTGGATGGGCGCCAGCGGCCGGCACGCTTCGGCCAGCTCCGGGCCGGCGGCGCGATGCAACGCGCCGGCGACCCCGCCGCCGGGCATCAGCTGGGCATTGGCGGCATTGACCACGGCATCGCAATCATCCTGGGCGGCAATGTCCCCCACCCGCGTCTCTACAATGAGATCCGCGAATCGTGCCTGCATCCTCCCTCCTGACAACGGCGCCCGGCAACCGGCTGGCCACCGGGGCAACGTGACAAGGCCTCTTCCGGGAAGGTAGCAGTCAGGAGCCGCCGCGGGCCTCACGGATGGCCTCGTAGGCGGCCCGGATCTGGCGGGTCCGCTCGCCGGCGGCCTCCAGCTCCTCCTCCGAGACGCCCCGGGCAATCAGTCGGTCGGGGTGGCTCTGACTGATCGCGCGCCGGTAGGCCCTGCGCACCTCGTCACTACTCGCCCCGCGACTGAGCCCAAGCAGCCGGTAGGCGTGGTCCAGGGTCGGGCGCACGCCGCGGCGGACCGTGCCGCGGCGCAGCTCGGCCAGTCGGGCGTCGAGGTCGGCCCGGGACACCCCCACCTGGTGCCAGATGCGGCGCAGCAGTCTTTCCCGCGGCGCATCCAGGGCGCCATCAGCCAGCGCCACGCGCAGCTGGAACTCCAGAAAGCGGGCCAGCTCCTGGGGACGGTTGCGGCCAACCACCCGCAGCAGGCCAAGCACAGGACGCAGCGGGGCGTCGGGCGCCTTGCCGCGGTTGAAGATGGTGATCGCCCGCCGGCGGCCACGCTCGTCCAGCGGCAGCTCTCCCAGCACCCGGCGGGCGGCGGCGATCTCCTGCTCGCTGACGCGGCCGTCGCTCTTGGCCAGATGACCCATGGTCAGGGCCGTAGCGCCGAGGAAAAGACGCTGCGTGCGGCCCAGGCCGCAGCCGCTCCAGACCAGCCCCACGACCTGGGTCAGGCGCACCCACAGATCGATCAGGGCCCCCACGGCCAAGCCCGCCACCGCCCCGCTCCAGCCGGCGATGAGCCAGCCGCCGAGGGTGGCGAGGATCCGCCCCGACCAGCGGCGAACTATGCGGTACGGCTGCTGCATCCACCTCACCTTCCAGCGCGGGCCAAGGATACCCGAGCGGCTGCGTCGAGGGCAGCCCGCTTGCATCCCCGGCCGCGTTTTACAATGCTCGTCGATCGGGTGACCCTTAGGGGACACGGACGCTGCCAACAAGAAGGGGAATCATCGTGCCGGACAAGCATGTCGCAGTCGTCGGCGGAGGGATCGCCGGCGCCGGAGCCGCCTGGCTGCTGGCGGGCCGGCATCGGGTCACGCTCTTCGAGGCCGAGGACTACGTCGGTGGCCACACCTGCACCATCGACGCCCGCCTGAGCGACGGCCACCACCCGGTGGACACCGGGTTCATGGTCTTCAACCCGCGCAACTACCCCCACCTGTGCGCCCTGTTCGACCACCTGGGCATTGAGGCCCAGGCCTCGGACATGTCCTTTGCCTGCGCCGACCGCGACGACGACCTGGAGTATAACGGCGAGAGCCTGCGCGGGCTTTTCGCCCAACGGCGCAACCTGGTCCGCCCGGGCTTCCTGCGCATGGTCTACGACATCCTGCGCTTCAATCGCCGCGCCAAGCGCGATCTGGCCGGCAGCCTGGACGACCACCTGCCACTGGGCGAGTACCTGGACGCCGGCGGGTACGGCCCCGGGTTCCGCCGCCACTACCTGATGCCCATGGCCGCGGCGATCTGGTCCGCCTCGCCGAGCACCCTGCGCGCCTTCCCGGCCCGGCGCTTCCTGGCCTTCTTCCGCAACCACGGACTGCTCGATCTGGCCGACCGCCCGCAGTGGCACACCGTCCCCGGTGGCGCGCGGCGCTATATCGACCAGCTCCTGCCGGCCCTCCACGCGGTGCACACCAGCACGCCGGTGCGTCGGGTCCAGCGCCTAGACGCAGGAGGCGTGCGGCTGAGCGGTGACGACGGCGAACTGGGCGAGTTCGACGAGGTAGTCCTGGCCGCCCACGCCGACCAGACGCTGGCCATGCTCGACGCCCCCACCGACGAGGAGGCCCGGCTGCTCGGCCAATGCCGCTTCCAGGACAACCTGGCGCTGCTGCACACCGACCCCTCGGCCATGCCGCAACGCCGCCGCATCTGGGCCAGCTGGAACCACATCAGCGCCGCCGACGAGCAATCCCGGCGCCCGGTCTCGGTCACCTACTGGCTGAACCGCCTGCAGCAGGTGCCCAGCGAGCAGAACATCTTCGTCAGCCTCAACCCAGTGGACGCCATCGACGACGCCTACGTGCAGCGGCGGCTGGCCTTCACGCACCCGGTCCTCGACGGGGACGCCGCCGCCGCCCAGGACGCGCTGCCGGCGATCCAGGGCCGCGACCGGCTGTGGTTCTGCGGCGCGTGGACCGGCTTCGGCTTCCACGAGGACGGTCTGCGCTCGGCGGTGCGCGTCGCCGAGCAGCTCGGCTGCCCGCCGCCGTGGGGCGGCGAGGCGCAGGCCGCCCCGGCCAGCGCCACCGCGGCCGCCGGACAGCCGGCGGGGGAGGCGGCATGATCGAAGCCCCTGCGCTCTACGTCGGTGGGGTCACCCACCGGCGCAGCATCGCGCCGCAGTACCATTTCCGCTACCGCTACGCCGCGTTCCTCTTCGACGTTGACGACCTCCCGGCGCTGGATGCGCGGTGCCGGCTATTCGCCTACAACCGCAGCGGGCCGATCAGCCTTCACGATCGGGACTACGGCCCGCGGGACGGTACGCCGCTGCGCCCGTGGATCGATTCGGTGCTGGCCGAGCGCGGCCTGGACACGGCGGACGGCCGCGTCCTGCTGCTGACCGTGCCCCGAGTGCTCAACCACGCCTTCAATCCGCTGTCGGTGTGGTTCTGCCTCGACCGGGACGAGCGCCCGCGCGCCGTGCTCTGCGAGGTGCACAACACCTTCGGCGAGGTCTACGGCTACCTGCTCCACCAGGACGGGGCGCCCATGCCTTTCCCCATTCGCAGCCAGGCCACCAAGGTCTTTCACGTCTCGCCGTTCCTGCCCGTCGACGGCGAGTACCGCTTCCGCTTCTCGGCGCTGACCGAGTCGCTGGCGGTGGCCATCGGCTACCATGGCGAGGAGGGGCGCCGCCTGTCGGCGGTGCAGACCGGTGAGCGCCGTTCGCTGACCGACGGTCAGCTGCTGCGCATCCTCGGCCGGCTGCCGCCGCCGGGGATCCGCGCCCTGGTCGGCATCCACTGGCAGGCGCTGAAGATCTACCTGCGCGGTGGCCGATTCCACAGCAAACCCGAATCACCCAAGGAGCTCGTTGGATGACGCAGATCAGCCAAACCGGATCTGCCCGCACACAACCCGGTGTGCCGCTGGCAGCGCGGCCGCTGATCCGTTGGCTGGCGCGCTTTCGCACCGGCACCTTGCGCCTGCACCTGCCCGACGGCCGCTCGCTGATGTTCGGCGGCGAGATCGATGGCCCAGCTGCCGAGATGACCCTGCACCGGCCGGCCCGACTGGTCGCGCGCGTCCTGCACCGCGGCGACATCGGCTTCGCCGAGAGCTTCATGGCCGGCGAGTGGGACACCCCGGCGCTGGCGCCGCTGATCCAGGTGATGGCCAGCAATGAACACGCCTACAACGCCACGCCGGCAGGGCGCTGGTACACCCGCGCCCTGCTCGGGCTGCTGCACCGACTGCGCGCCAACACCCTGCGCGGCAGCCGGCGCAACATCGCCTACCACTACGACCTGGGCAACGACTTCTACCGCCTGTGGCTGGACGAGACCATGACCTACTCCTCGGCACTCTTCGCCGAGCCCGAACAGCCACTGGCCGACGCACAGCGCAACAAGTACCGGCGCACCCTCGATGAGCTGGGCGCGCAGCCCGGTGAGCGGGTGCTGGAGATCGGCTGCGGCTGGGGCGGTTTCGCCCGGGAGGCAGCCGGTGCCGGGTTGGCGGTGACCGGGCTGACGCTCTCCCGCGAGCAGCTGGCCTGGGCGCAGTCGGCGCTGGCCGAGGCGGACCTGAACGACCGGGCCGATCTGCGCCTGCAGGACTACCGCGAGGTGTCCGGGCAGTTCGACCACATCGTCTCCATCGAGATGTTCGAGGCCGTCGGCCAGGAGCACTGGCCCGCCTTCTTCGACACCGTCTACCGCTGCCTGCGCCCCGGCGGGCGGGCTCTGCTGCAGATCATTACCATCGACGAGGCATCCTGGCCGGTCTACACCGGTGGCCCGGACTTCATCCAGCGCTACATCTTCCCCGGCGGCATGCTGCCCACCGAGCACCACGTCCGCGAGGGCCTCGGCGCCGCCGGGCTGCACTGCGAGCGGGTGACCAGCCACGCCGGTGATTACGCCGACACGCTGCTGGCGTGGCATGAGCGTTTCCTCGCCTGTAGCGACCAGGTCCGGGCACAGGGCTTTGACGAGCGCTTCCGGCGCATGTGGCGCTATTACCTCGGCTACTGCGAGGGCGGCTTCCGTTGCGGGCGCATCGATCTGCAGCGTTTCCTGGTCCGGCGCCCGCATGCCTGACGAGACGCCGGTCTATCCGATCCGCACCGTCGCGGAGTTCACCGGCGTCAACCCGGTCACCCTGCGGGCGTGGGAGCGTCGCTACGGACTCATCCGTCCACACCGCACCGCCAAGGGCCACCGCCTCTACTCGGAGGGCGATATCGCGCGGATCCGGCGGATCCTCCAGCTCCTCGACCGCGGGGTGCTGATCAGCCGGGCCCGCGAAGCGCTCGCCGCCGAGGAGAGCGGCGAGGAGATCGCCGCCGGTGAGGAGCCTTGGCCGGCCTGGCGCAGCCACCTGGCCCGGGCCCTGGCGCGTTTCGAGCCCGCCGCTCTGGACGGCGCCCTGAGCGAGCTGCTCAGCCTCTACCCGGTGGACCGGGCGGCGAGCCACGTTCTGCTGCCGGTGCTCAGCGAGCGCCTGGCCGGCGATGCCGAGGCGGTGGCCGAGGGGCACCTGCTGGCCGCTTACCTGCGCGGGCGCCTGGGGCACCTGGCCAATCGGGCGCCGGCGCAGGGCCAGGGGCAGCGCCTGCTGCTGGCCGCACCGGCGCAGCCGGGACCCGCCACCGGCGTCACCGGCGTGGCCCTGTGCATCCTGGCGCTGACCGCCCTGAACCGGGGCCACCACCCGGTACTGCTCGGCGAGGCGGTGCCGGCGGCGGCCATCGATGCCGGGGCCCGCCGCGCTGCGGCGGACCACCTGCTGCTCTACGGCGGCGCCCATCCGGCGGCAGCCTGGGACGAGGCAGTAGCCAACCTGGCCGGCGGCTGGCCGGGCCAGACGGCGGTCACCGGCCCGGCCGCTGAGCAGCCCGATGGCCTGCCGGCCGGGGTGCGGGCCCTGGCCGGCGAGCCCCACCAGGTCATCGACCGCCTCTGCCACCCACCGCAACAGGGAGACTGAGCCGTGAGCACCGCCCTTGTCTGGCTGCGCCGGGACCTGCGCCTGGCCGATCAGCCGGCCCTGGCCCGCGCCGCACAGGCTGCGGAGCGCATCGCCCCGGTCTACATCCACGCCCCGGAGGAAGCCCGACCCGCCGCCGGCGCAGCCAGCCTGTGGTGGCTGCACCACAGCCTCGCCGCCCTGGACGCCGAGCTGGCCGCCGCCGGCAGCCGGCTTTGCCTGGACAGCGGATCGAGCGCCGAGCGGCTGTGCCACTGGGCGCAGATCAGCGACGCCACGGTGGTCTACTGCACGGCCATCGCCGAGCCGTGGGCCCGACAGCAGGAGGCTGCCGTCGCCGAGGCGCTGGCCGGGATCGGGGCCCGCCTGGAGGTCCTCCCCGACGGCCTGCTCACCGACCCGAGCGCTGTGCGCAACCGCAGCGGCACCCCGTACCGAGCCTTCACCCCCTTCTGGCGCAGTGTCCGCGCGCAGCTGGATCCACCACGTCCGACTTCGCCCCCGGCACTGCCCGGTTTGCCGGAGGCCATCCCGGAACCACAGCCGCTGGAGGCACTGGGGTTGCTGCCGCGCATCCGCTGGGACGAAAAACTGGCTGCCTCCTGGCAGCCCGGTACCGTCGGCGCCACGCAGCGCCTGGAGCGGTTCCTGGAAACGGCAGCAACCGCTTACGCCGAGCAGCGCGACTACCCGGCGCGACCAGGGACCTCGCGGCTGTCGCCGCACCTGCACTTCGGCGAGGTCAGCATCCGCACGCTCTGGCACGCCGTACATGACGCGCGGCAGGCGCAGCCGGCGGCGGCCGAGGCCCTGGACACCTTCCTTGCCGAACTGGGCTGGCGGGAGTTCGCCTACCACCTCCTCTGGCAGCAGCCGCAGCTGCACGACACACCCATCGACAAGCGGTTCGGCCGCTTCGCCTGGCGCGAGGATCCGGACGGCGCCCTGCTCGACGCCTGGCGCCGGGGTGCGACCGGCGTACCCCTGGTGGATGCCGGCATGCGCGAGCTCTGGGCCACCGGCTGGATGCATAACCGGGTGCGCATGGTGGTCGGCTCCTTCCTGGTCAAGAACCTGCGCCTGCCCTGGCAGCACGGCGAGGCGCACTTCCGCGATACGCTGGTGGACTGGGATCTGGCCAGCAACAGCATGGGCTGGCAGTGGGTCAGCGGCTGCGGTGCCGACGCCGCCCCCTATTTCCGCGTCTTCAACCCGGTCCGCCAGGGCGAGCGCTTCGACCCGGATGGCGAGTATGTCCGGCAGTGGGTCCCCGAGGTCGCCGGCCTGCCCAAGAGCCATATCCACCAACCCTGGGCGGCGCCCGCCGACACCGGGGCGCGCTGCGGCCTGCGCCTCGGGCACAACTACCCCGAGCCGCTGGTCGATCTGGCCACCAGCCGCAAGGAGGCGCTGGCAGCATTCCAGGCCCTCGGGTAGGGTAGGGTGCATGACAACAAGTACGCCCGTTTCCCAGACCCGCATCCAGAGCTTGCCGCTGCTGCACAGCGGCAAGGTCCGTGACATCTACGCCGTGGACGACCAACGGCTGCTGATCGTGGCCACCGATCGGCTCTCGGCCTTCGATGTCATCCTTCCGGACCCGATCCCCGACAAGGGGGCGGTGCTGACCCGGGTCTCGAACTTCTGGTTCCGCAAGACTGGGCACTTGGCCGCCAACCACCTGCTCGATACCCCACCGGAGTCGGTGGTGGCCCCGGAAGAGGCCGATCAGGTCCGCGAGCGCGGCGTGGTGGTCCGCCGCCTGCAGGCACTGCCCGTGGAGGCCATCGTCCGCGGCTACCTGGCTGGCTCCGGGTGGCAGTCCTACCAGCAGGACGGCACCGTCTCCGGGGTCGCCCTGCCCGGCGGCCTGCGCCAGTCGGACCGACTGCCCGAACCAATCTTCACGCCGACCACCAAGGCCGCTGTCGGCGACCACGACGAGCCGATCTCGTTCGCTCAGACCGTCGAGCTCATCGGCGCCGATCTGGCCGAACGGATCCGCACCATCGCCCTGGAGATCTTCGCGTTGGCCACCGAGCACGCGGAAGCCCGCGGGCTGATCATCGCCGACACCAAGCTGGAGTTCGGCGTCACACCGGAGGGCGAGCCGGTGATCATCGACGAGCTGCTGACCCCGGACTCGTCGCGCTTCTGGCCGGCCGACGCCTGGCAACCCGGCACTGCGCCCCCGGCCTTCGACAAGCAGTACATCCGCGATCACCTCGAGGCGCTGGGCTGGGACAAGCGCCCGCCGGCGCCCCACCTGAGCGACGACGTGATCCGCAGAACCGCGGATAAGTACCGCGAGGCCGAGCGCCTGCTCACCCGCTAGGCGCCGTCCGCGGAGCCGCGGCCATGGACCGACCCACGGGGCAGAATTGATCATGCACAATACAGACGTCGCGAATGTGGTAGAGTCACCCCGTCAGGGCATCAACCCCGCGGAGTGGATCCCCATGGAGCCAAGCGACTGCGAGAACTGCGCCATCCGCTCCGTCGCGCTGTTCGGCGAGATCGACCCGCAGACTGTCGCGCAGCTTCAGGATCAGGCCCAGGAGTTCCGCGAACCGGCAGGGACGGTGCTCTACCAGGAAGGCGGCAGCGCCGACTCGGCCTTTACCCTGCGCGAGGGCATCATCAAGCTGGTGCGCAACCAGCCCGGCGGGCGCGAGCAGATCGTGCGCCTGCTGGTCGGCGGCGACTTCTTCGGTGCCGAGGGGCTGTTCGGCGACGCCCACCACCACAGCGCCATCGCGCTCACCCCGGTCTCCCTGTGCCGGCTGCCCAACACCCTGCTGGAGCAGCTGCGCACCGCCGATCCGACCTTCACCAACGCCCTGCTCAACCGGTGGCGACGCGCCCTCAACGAGGTCGAGACCTTGGCCCTGGATCTGGGTGCGCGCAAGGCCGAGGAGCGCGTGGCCTCGTTCCTGCTCCATTGGCAGACCAAGCACGGCTGCCAGGCCGAGTGGCTGCCGCTGCCGCTGTCGCGCAGCGAGCTAGGCGACCTGCTCGGCCTGCGGGTAGAGACGGTCAGCCGGGTGATGGCGCGCTGGAAGCGCGAGCGGGTCTTCGAGGAGCGTGGCGGCCACGTGCGCCTGCTCGACGCCGACGAACTCCACCAGCTCGTGGAAAGCGCCCGCAGCACCTAGCCACCCGGCGGGCCACCCCCGCCCGGCGCCCGCCGCCAAAACCGCTTCTGAATCGCAAAACCAAAACCGCCCCACCCGGCGATGCCGGATGGGGCGGTGGCTACAGCGAATGCCGCAGCTGGTCAGGCGCGCATCAGCGCCACCGTGGTGTCGAGCATGCGGTTGGAGAAGCCCCACTCGTTGTCGTACCAGGCGCAGGCCTTGATCAGGCGACCGCCCATGGCACGGGTGAGGGTGGCATCGAAGATGCTCGACGACGGGTTGTGGTTGAAGTCGATGGAGACCAGCGGGTCTTCGTTGTAGGCGAGCACGCCGGCGAGCTCACCCTGGGAGGCCGCCTTCACCACCTGATTGACCTCCTCGACGCTGGTGTCGCGGGAGGCGGTGAAGGTCAGATCCACCAGCGAGACGTTGATCGTCGGCACGCGGATGGCGAAGCCGTCGAGCTTGCCGTTGAGCTCGGGCAACACCAGACCCACCGCCGCGGCGGCACCGGTCTTGGTCGGGATCTGCGAATGGGTGGCGCTGCGGGCGCGGCGCAGATCCTTGTGGAAGACGTCGGTCAGCACCTGGTCGTTGGTGTAGGCGTGAACCGTGGTCATCAGGCCGGCCTCGACCCCGATCTTGTCCTGGATGGCCTTGACCATGGGCGCCAGGCAGTTGGTGGTGCAGGAGGCGTTGGAGACCACCTCGAGCTCCGGGGTCATCTGCTGATGGTTGACGCCGTAGACGAAGGTGCCGTCCACGTCCTTGCCGCCGGGAGCAGAGATCACCACCTTCTTGGCACCAGCCTGGATGTGGGCACCGGCAGCCTCCTTGGTGGTGAACAGCCCGGTGCACTCCATGACGACATCGACCCCGAGGTCCTTCCACGGCAGGTCGGCGGGGTTGCGCTCGGCGCAGACCTTGATGCGGTCGCCGTTGACCACCAGGTCACCGCCTTCCACCTGCACATCGCCGGGGAAGCGGCCGTGGGCCGTGTCGTAGCGGGTCAGATGAGCGTTGGTCTCGGCGTCGCCGAGGTCGTTGATGGCGACGATGCGGATCTCGTCGGTGCGGCCGCTCTCGTAGAGCGCGCGCAGGACATTGCGGCCGATACGCCCGTAACCGTTGATCGCTACGTTGATGGTCATGGATCCTCCTCCCTCAATTACGCTTCATCTTGAATCTGCTGCGGTACTCGCCGGCGCCCCCGCCGTCCTGCACCGCGTCCGTTGCGTCGAAACGGCGACCGCGGCAGTGTAACCGATCCATCCGCGCTGCGGGGATACAGGCCATCAAGATTGAGGATGCCGGTAATTAGCTGGCGCGATAGCTGATTTGTCAGGGGCTTGCCATGGATGATCACTACCTCTTCACCTCGGAGTCGGTCTCGGAGGCCCATCCGGACAAGATGGCCGACCGAATCTCCGACGCCGTGGTCGACGCCGCCCTCGCCACCGACCCCCACGCCCGGGTGGCCTGCGAGACGGCGATCAAGACCGGCATGGTGCTGCTCTTCGGCGAGCTCACCACCTCGGCGTCCATCGACTTCGAACGGGTCGTTCGCGAGACCGTCCGCGACCTCGGCTACAGCGGCTCGCAGCTCGGCTTCGATGCCGACACCTGCGCGGTTCTCCACGCCCTGGGCCAGCAGTCGCCGGACATCGCCCGGGGGGTCGACCGCGACGACCCGCAGAGCCAGGGAGCCGGTGATCAGGGGCTGATGTTCGGCTACGCCTGCGACGAGACCCCGGCCCTGATGCCCGCCCCCATCCATCACGCCCACCGGCTCATGGAGCGTCACGCCCGGCTCCGCCGCGCCGGCAGCCTGCCGTGGCTACGCCCCGACGCCAAGTGTCAGGTCACCTGCCGCTACGCCGACGGCGAGCCGGTGGCCATCGACGCGGTGGTGCTCTCCACCCAGCACAGCGAGGCGGCGAAGCTGGAAACGGTGCGCGAGGCGGTCATCGAGGAGATCCTGCGCCCCACCCTGCCAGCGAGCTGGCTGGATGAGCGGACCCGCTTCTACATCAACCCCACCGGCCGCTTCGTCGTCGGCGGGCCGCTGGGCGATGCCGGGCTCACTGGGCGCAAGGTGGTAGTGGACACCTACGGCGGCATCGCCCGCGTCGGTGGCGGCTGCTTCTCGGGCAAGGATCCGTCCAAGGTCGACCGCTCGGCGGCCTACGCCTGCCGGTACGTGGCCAAGAACCTGGTCGCCGCCGGTCTCGCCCGCCGCTGCGAGGTGCAGGTCGCCTACGCCATCGGGGTCGCGGAGCCGGTCTCGATCTCGGTGGAGACCTTCGGGACCGGGGTGCTGCCGCGGGCCCGGCTGACCGAACTGGTCCGCCGCCACTTCGATCTACGCCCCTACGCCATCATCCGCGACCTCGGGCTGCTGCGCCCGGTCTATCAGATGACCGCCGCCCACGGGCACTTTGGCCGCGACGGCGAGGCCTTCACCTGGGAGCGCACCGACCGCGCCCAAGCCCTGGCCGCCGACGCCGGGCTCTAACCGCGGCGACGAACGCCCCGAGGAGGACACCCATGGCACTGAACTGGATCCCGCAAGGCGGTGAGGTCCTGATCCAGGGGGCCAGCCGCGGCATCGGGCTGCAATTTGTCGAGCAGTGCCTGGCGCAGGATCGGATCGCGCGGGTCTGGGCCTCCTGCCGGGATCCGGCGCGGGCGCAGGCATTGCAGGCGCTGGCCGAGGCCCATCCGCAACGGCTGCGGCTGCTGACCCTAGACGTGACCGAGGAGTCGACCATCCAGGACGCGGCGGCGGAGGTGGCGGCGGCGCAAGGCCGGCTGCATCTGGTGGTCAACGCCGCCGGGCTGCTGCACGACCGGGCCCGGCGGATCCGGCCGGAGAAGCGGCTGGAGGCGGTCACGCCAGAGGCGCTCTCTGCGCTGTTTCAGGTCAACGCCGCCGGCCCGCTGCTGGTCGCGCGTCACTTCCTGCCCCGGCTTGAGCACGGCGATCCGGCGGTCTTCGCGGCGATCTCGGCGCGGGTGGGCTCGATCGGTGACAACCGCAAGGGGGGCTGGTACGCCTACCGGGGCTCGAAGGCGGCGCTGAACCAGTTCATCCGCACCCTGGCGGTGGAGTTCGAGCGCCGGGCACCTCAGGTCAGCTGCGTGGCGCTGCACCCGGGGACGACGGACACGGATCTCTCGGCGCCGTTCCAGGCCTGGGTGCCGACCGATCAGCTGTTCCCGCCACAGCGCACGGTGCGCCAGCTGCTGGCGGTGATCGATGGCCTCGATGCCTCGGACAGCGGCGGGTTCTTCGCCTGGGACGGGCAGCCCATCCCCTGGTAGAGGCGCATCGGGCCTGGCGCGGTGGTGCTGCCGCTGCCCTCCTGCGGGTCCTTTCTGGACGCGCCGAGCAGCGCAGCCCCGGCGGGGGTTCAGCGCGAACCTTTACCGGTTCGCGCTGATCAGCGAGCGTCAGCGCGGCGAAGCCGCGCATTGTGAGCGGCCCCGCCGGGGTGAGCAGCGCAGGGGACCCCGCCGTCAGGCGGGGCGCGTTCAGCGGACCCGCAGGAGGGCAGCGGCAGCACCACCCCCTTGGGCCCCGCGTGGTTCCTAGGCGCCCCCCAGCAACCGGGCGAGTCCGGCGAAACCCTCCTGACCGCACTTGGCCCCGGCCACCTGATTGGCCCGGCACAGCGCCCGCTCCGGCGCCTGGCCGCGGCTCAGGGCGTCGATCAGCCCGGCATTGAAGCAGTCGCCGGCGCCCACCGTATCCACCACCTGCGCCGGCGGCCAGGCCGGCTCGTGGTGGAGAGTGCCGTCGCCGCGGCGCAGCCAGCCGCCGTCGGCGCCCCAGGCGCAGAAGGCCAGCCCACCGCAGGGCATCCCGGCCAGGAAACCCTCTGGATCGGCGTGGCCCGTGGCCTGCGCGTAGGCGCGGGCGTAGATCGCCACGTCGGCCGCCGCGGCCAGGGCGTGGATCTCCGGGCGGGACTTCTCGAGTTCCACCGAGATCGGCAGCTGCGGCGCCCGCGCCCGGGCATCCCGAATCATGGCCCGGGTGGCCGCAACATTGCGCCCCTCGAAGTGAAGCCAGTCGACACCGTCCAGGGGCAGCGCAGCGAACTCCGCGGCGGCAAGCTCAGGGAGATCGCGGTGGTGGACAATGGTCCGCGAGCCGGTGGCACGGCTGACCGTGATGTAGGAGACCGGGGAGCGCGCGCCGGCGCACACCGGCGCATGGCGATAGTCGATGCCGCGCTCGGTCAGTGCTGCAGCGATCCGTGCGGCGTCGGCATCGTCGGCCAGGACGCCGAGCCAGCGGCCGTGGTGACCGAGTTGGGCGAGCACATCCAGGGTATTGGCGGCGTTGCCGCCGCGGGCCACGCGCTGGGCGATGGCCCGCACCTCGTCGTCCTCGGCCGGATAACGTTCGGTGGTATTGATGACGTCGAGGGTGGCGATCCCGACGGCGAGGATCGTCGGCATGATTCGACTCCTTGCGACCGTCTCTCTTGGCGGCTGACCCAGCGGCAGGGCACGGGCGGGATCAGTCGCTGCCCTGCTCCGGATCGCGCCCAAGCAGATCACCGAGCCCGGCGAAGGGCGTGTGCGTCGCCTGGGGAGCGGCGCCGCGCCCCTTCTTGCGCGGTGCTTCCGGGCCGGTGGCCGGACCGATCTCGCGCTGATGCTCGTGGTCGTGGCAATAGAGGCACAGCAGCTCCCAGTTGCTGCCGTCCTCCGGGTTGTGGTCGTGGTTGTGGTCGATGTGGTGGACGGTAAGCTCGCGCACGTTGCGCCGGTCGAACTCGCGCCCGCAACGGCCGCATACCCAGGGGAAGAGCTTCAGCGCCTTCTCCCGGTAGCCGCGCTCGCGCTCGGCGCGCTCCTGCTGGGCCCGGGCGACGATGGCGTCCAGGCGTTTCCCGTCGGACTGCCC
Organism: Halorhodospira sp. 9628; assembly: GCF_022228075.1. NCBI lineage: Bacteria > Pseudomonadati > Pseudomonadota > Gammaproteobacteria > Chromatiales > Ectothiorhodospiraceae > Halorhodospira > Halorhodospira sp. 9628. The sequence goes on along the minus strand of NZ_JAJNRF010000002.1, from coordinate 348,459 downwards.
CATGGCTGACCTCCCTGATCCGGCTCGATGTACCTGTAGCACCGTCTATGGTAGCCACCCCTCCCCGGCACCGCCACGCCGCCGCGGCGGGCCGGGGCCGTCGGCCGCCCCTGCCGCCCGCGGGGCTCAGCCGGTGATGTAGGGGGTCTGGCGCAGGTAGCGATCCTCGCTCAGCTGATCGAGCAGGAAGGTGGCCACATCGGCTCGGCTCACCGAGCCGGCGCCGGTCTCCCGGTCGGTTCCGGCGCGCCACTGCCCGCGGGCCGGACGGTGGGTCAGCCGCCCCGGGCGAACCACCACCCAGTCGCGGTCGCTGTCGCGCAGGATCCGCTCGAGACGCTCCTTGTCCATCATCAGCTCCTTCATCAGGGTACGAATCAGCAGCCGGAAGACCACCGAGACCTGGGCGTAGCTGTCACCGACCCCCATGGCCGAGATCGCCACCACCCGGGGGACACCCTGCTGTTGCATCGCATCGACGATCACCCGGGTGCCCTCGCTACACAACCGCGGCGGGTTGCGCCGGGTCTGCCCCAGGGCGATGACCGCGCCGTCGCAGTCGTAGAGCGTCCGCCCCACGGCCTCCGGGTCGAGCACGTCGCCAACCACCACCTCGACCCCAGGGAGTTCCGGTACCCGGTCCGCGCTGCGCGCCAGCACCCGACACCGCCATCCGCGCGCCAGGGCCTGGCGCACCGCCTCGGCCCCGACGCCACGGGTCCCACCAAACACCGCAATCTTCATGGACGATTCTCCTCCCCTTCCCGATTCCACTGTGGTACAGTCCACCCGTGTTTGCAGAGGCGCCCCCGAAATTGGCGCCCCAGGTTACCGCCCGACGCTCCTGCGTGATCCCGGCCCGGTACCCTCGAACCGGTCGTGGATCGATCCGCCAAGGCCTTTCCTCGATGTTCCTTTCACTACCGGCGCTTGCGTCGGCGCCTTGGCGTGTCCTGATTCAGGAGTGTCTCTATGACCTTTGATAACCTCGGCCTCTCCCAAGAACTGCTCCGCGCCGTCGCCCAGCAGGGCTACGATCAACCGACCGCCATCCAGGCTCAGGCCATCCCGGCGGTACTCGGCGGCGGCGATGTCATGGCCAGCGCCCAGACCGGCACCGGCAAGACCGCCGCGTTCACCCTGCCGCTGCTCCAGCGCCTGACCGACACCGCTCCGCAGCAGGGCCAGCGCCGCATCCGCGCCCTGGTGCTGACCCCCACCCGCGAGCTGGCGGCGCAGGTCAGCGCCAGCGTGGACACCTACGGCCGCCACCTGCCGCTGCGCTCCACGGAGATCTACGGCGGCGCACCGATGGGCAAGCAGACTGCCGCGCTGCGCCGTGGGGTGGACATCGTGGTTGCGACGCCGGGCCGGCTGATCGACCACCTGGACCGGGGCAACGTGGACCTGCGTCAGGTCGACATGCTGATCCTTGACGAGGCCGACCGCATGCTCGATATGGGCTTCAAGCCGGCCATCGAGCGGATCCTGAAGTCGGTGCCGAACCACCGGCAGACTCTGCTCTTCTCGGCGACGTTCTCCGGCGCCGTGGGCGGCCTGGCGCGCCGTTTCCTCAACGATCCGACGGTCATCGAGACCGGCACCGCCAATGCCGCCGCCGAGGCGGTGGAACAGGGCGCCTACTTTGTGGATGCCGGGCGCAAGCGCGAGCTGCTCACCCAGCTGATCAATGACGGCGACTGGCGCCAGGTGCTGGTCTTCACCCGCACCAAGCGCGGCGCCGACCGCCTGGCCGAGCAGCTGGAGCGCGAGGGCATCCGCTCGCAGTCGATCCACGGCGACAAGAGCCAGGGGCAGCGCGGCCGGGCCCTGGCCGCGTTCAAGCGCAAGTCGGTCCGCGCCCTGGTCGCCACCGATGTGGCCGCCCGCGGGCTGGACATCGCCGGCCTGCCCCACGTGGTCAACTACGATCTGCCCAACAACCCCGAGGACTACATCCACCGCATCGGCCGCACTGGTCGCGGCGGGGACAGCGGGGAGGCCTGGTCGCTGGTCGGCGGCGAGGAGCGCGGCCAATTCAAGGCCATCCAGCGGCTGGTCAAGCGCGAGATCCCGGCGCAGATCGCCCAGGGCTTCGAGCCGGCCCGCCGCGGCGGCGGCAACCCCGGGCGCGGCAACCCGCGCCGCGGTCAGGGCGGGCGTCCCGGGCGCGCCGCCTGACGCCGGCAACCGGCACCCGCAGACCGGGTGAAAGGGGGGTGTCGCCGCGGCGGCACCCCCCTTTTTTGATCCCCACTACCCAGGCGCTGACCGCTAGGCGTCCTTGACACCCTTGGCGGTGGGCCCCGGGTGCGCCAGCCCTGCCGCCTGATCCAACCGCGGATGACCCTGGCGGAAGGTGTCGCGCAGTCGGCCGCTGCCGTCGTCCTGAGCATCGAGGGCCTGCAGGGTCCCGGTGACCAAGTGGATGGCCGCCAGCACATCGCCGGTGTGGCCGCTCTCCGAAATGGTGTGCATGTTGCGCACCGGGATCCCCAGCGAGGCGGCGGTGCAATCGACGTTGCCGAGCACCCCGGCCATGCCGTCGGTGCCGGTATCGCGACCGCTGACGTCGCGCTGGACAGGGATCTCCTGCTCGCTGGCCACGCGCTGGATCACGGCGTTGAGCTGCTCGCTGGCCACGGCACCGACGGTGTAGGTCACCCCGGCCCCCATGGTCAGCGGCTGGAAGCGCTTGTCCGAAACCCCGGGGGCGGCAACGTAGTCCTGGTCCACGTCCACGGCGATCAGTGCATCCGGGCGCAGCTCGCTGGCCAGTACGCGGCTGCCGAAGCGGCCGATCTCCTCGTAACTGGCGATGGCGAAGAGCATGCGCACGTTGCGAGCGCCGCCGGCCTGGGCGATCTGGTGCGCAGCCTCGGCAGTGGTGAAGCACCCCAGGCCGTTGTCCAGGTAGGCCCCGTAGAAGGTGTCCGGGCTGAACCCACGGCGGATAGGCCGGTTGAGGAGGATCGGGTCACCGGGGCGGACGCCCAGCCCCTCGACCTGCTTCTTCTTGTTCTCGCCGTGGACCTGCAGCTCCAGGTAGAGCTGCTCCTTCTTGACGCCCTTACGCCCGGTGCGGGTCTCCTCGTCGGCGAAGTGGATGGCCCCTAGGGCCTCGATCGTGCCGCCCTCGATGCGCCGGTAAGCACCGGGGTTCTCCGGGGCCTCGCTGAACAGGGTGACCTCGTGGCCGATCAGCGTGCCGGGCAGGAAGGAGTCGCTGTCGATCCAGACCTTGCCGTCGTCGCCGATGCTACGCACCTGCATGCGGATCTTGTCGGCGTGGCCGACCACCATCACCTTGAACAGGTCGTCCCGCCCCGGGTGGGTATCGAGGACGATCCCGGCGTGCCCCTGGAACTGGTGCACGCGCCAGTCGGCAGGCGCGAACGAGTCGAAGTACGGCTTGAGCACCCCGTAGGTCATGGCCCCTTCGAGGCCAACGGGGCTGGGCGCGGCGAGGACGTCGCGCATGCGCTGGAACTGCTCTTCGGGCATGGACTGGGTCCACGGCTTGCTGGACTGGGACATGGGCCTCCTCTCGCGTGTGGCTATCGGATTGCGTGATACTGGTCGCCAGGCTCACACCATAGCGCAGCTCAAGCCGTGGCATCGAACCGCAGATACGCCAGTGCCGGACTCGACGTCGGCACCTCCGGGTGCCGGGCGGCGGTGGTCGACCACCAGGGCGGGGTACTCAGCCGCGCCCGGGCCGAGTGGCCGGACGGCGTCATGCCCGCCGATCCGGAGACCTGGTGGGTGGTCGCCCGCTCGGCCCTGGCCCGGGCCGTGGCCGAGACGCGGCGACCGGTCGGCCGGGTGGCCGTGGACGGCACGTCCGGCACCGTTGTCTGGACCGCCACCGATGGCACGCCACTGACCCGCGCTATGCGCTACAACGAGCCTGCCGCCGGCACCTGGGCGGCGGTGGTCGCCCACCAGGCGCCGGCGACGAGCGGCGCCCACGGCAGCAGCTCCGGCCTGGCCCGCGCCCTGCACCTGGCCGCGCTCTACGGGTTGCGCGGCCCGTGCCAGCTGCTGACCCAGACCGACTGGATCGCCGGGCGGCTGTGCGGGCGTTTCGACTGCACCGACGAGAACAACGCCCTGAAGCTGGGTTACGATCCGGTCAGCCGGTGCTGGCCGGACTGGCTCCAGAGGGTACCCCTGCCCGACGACTGCTTGCCCGCCGCTTTCGAACCGGGCACCGCCATCGGCACGATCCGCGCCGAGGTGGCCCGGGCCACGTACCTGCGCGACGATTGCCAGATCGTCGCCGGCACCACCGACTCCATCGCCGGTTTCCTGGCCACCGGCGCCCGCGTCGGCGGAGAGGCTGTCACTTCGCTGGGCACGACGCTGGCCCTGAAACAGGTGAGCCGCCAGCCGGTCTTCGCCCCGGAACACGGGGTCTACAGCCACCGCCTGGGCGATCAGTTCCTCGCCGGTGGTGCCTCGAACTGCGGCGCTGGCATCCTGACTCGCTACTTCAGCGAAGCGGAGCTAGAGGCCCTGAGCGCCCGGCTTGACCCGGACCACGACACCGGCCTGGACTACTACCCGTTGCCAGCCGTCGGCGAGCGCTTCCCCTACGCCGACCCGCAGCTGCAACCGCGACTGGAACCCCGTCCCGAAGACCCGGTCCGCTTCCTCCAAGGGCTGATGGAGGGCGTCGCCGCCGTGGAAGCCGAGGGTTATCGCCGACTGCAGGAGCTAGGCGCACCGGCGCTGGAGCGCGTGATCACGGTGGGCGGCGGCGCCGCCAACCCGGCCTGGACGCGGATCCGCAGCCGCTACCTGGGCGTGCCCGTCAGCGCTGCCGAGGAGGCTGAGGCCGCCGTGGGCGCGGCCCGGCTGGCCGGCGGGCTGATCGACACCTAGCTGGAATACCCGCCCTGTCGACGACGCCCGGCCGGCTCCAGGCTGCCGTCCGTGAAGGCGCTCGGGTAACGGCGCAGCACCTCGGGGCCGTACTCCCGGGCGCGTCGCTCGTCGTCCCGCTTGCGGTACGGATCGAACACCCGCCCCGGCGGCAGCGGCTTGCGCGGGTCCATGTACCAGCAGTAGAAGTCCCACTCCTCCTGCAGCCGCCCCAACGGCACACTGAGGTGATTGTCCGGGCGGAGGGCGCTGAACCCGCCGAAATGACCGCCGTAGGACCCCGGACTGTACTCGGGGATGACCTGTAGCTCCTGCCAGGGCACCTCGATGTATTCGCCTTCACCAACCGGCGGGAGGGAGACGGTCTGGTTGCGACGATCGAAGGTCACCGTGTGCGGGGGCCGCTTGCCCCGGCGCATGCGGATATAGCTGCGCAACTGGCGCAGGGCGATGGCCAGGGCATACGCCGGCAGGAAGGCCAGCAGCAGGGAGAGGAGAGCAAGGGCGCCCATCCAGATCGCAAACTCCGATGGGTATTCAGCTAGAGCCATGTGGGCTGACAAGCTGGTCAGCGCCACGAATAAAACTAGGTACGCAACCGCCAGAATCAAGGGAAACGATACCGTATTTCCAGCATCGCATTTACAAAGCACTTGTACATGGTTCTCATTGGCCACCACAAAAACCGGCGCCTCTTCCGGCGCCCGATCCAGCACCGGCCAAGGCGGCAGACGATCCGCATTCCTGACCAACCAAGGATTTGAAGCCGAACGGCGCGCCAGCCAACGGCTGATGAATGGCGGCCGGTAGAATGTAAGTGCCATCGAGCCCTCCCTGTCACGCCCCCGTGCCCTGATCGCCCTCCGCCCGGGTGAACACCTCATCCACGGTGAGGGCGCGGGCAAGCACCGCGGCCTCGGCCCGGCCGTGCCAGGCGGGCACCGGCACCTGGGCCACCCAGTAGCGAGGTGTCCCGTCCGCCTCGGGCTCCGGCAGGGCGTCATCACCACCACCGGCCGCCGGCGCCAGCCGCTGGCGGACGAGGAAATACAGCTCGCCGCGCCACCCCGCCGGGACCGACACCTGGTCCCAAGAGAGCGTCAGGCTCAGGGCGCCCGGCGCCCCCAGGGGCTCCGCCTCAAGGAAGGCGGGCGGCAGCGGGGTGAGCTCTCCGCCAGCGCCGCTCTCGGGACAGCGCAGGACCCGGCACTCCAGGCGGTCCCGCCGCCAGACCACCCCCTCCAGGGTCAGGCGGACCTGACGCAGGCCACCGCGACCGCCCAGCTGCTGGCTGTACTCGGCGGCCACCCGCAGCGGCGGCCGGTGCAGGACCCGCTGCCACCAGGCAGCCACGGCCGGCCAGTCGTCCCAACTGCCGGCTTCGGCGGACCGCCGGGGCTGCGGCCCGGCCTCCACCGCCCGGGCGACCCAGGCCCACCCCGGATCCCCGGCCGACGCCCCCAGCCGCTGCCGTGACGACGCCGTGAAGGGGCCATTGCGGCAGAAGTCGGCAAACCGGGAGTCATTAAGGAACGAAGCTACCCCTGAGAAAGCGATACCCGTTACCAACAAGCCCACACCAAGCAGACCTGCCCCGGAAATCCACAACATGCCTGCGGCCCCGTAGGAGACACTCGCTGCAGTCCACGCTCGAGCGGCGGGTGCGTCGTCGCGACTGTGCCTTTGGAGACTCAGGCCTGCCGCATGAGCAGCACTTGCAAAAGCTGCGGCCGCACCCAGATAAGTGGTCACCGCTCCAAGCCGCTCCATGCGCGCGTACCGCGGGTCCCCCAACGGGATCCGCGGCTTCAGATAGGCCAACCGGGTCTGGGCCAGGAGCTCGGCCAGGGTCAGGGAGGAGGCTACGGCCCCGGCGATGTGGTACCAGTCCTCGGTGCGGGTCTGGCGCACGGCCTGGCCGATGTTGATCAGCTCCAGGGCGCCGAAGACGCTGCGCAGTGCGTGGCCGCCGGAGCTGGTGGAGAGGCGTTCGGCCAGGTCGGCCAGGCGTCCCTCCGGCATGCGGGTGGAACGCAGCTCGCGGACGCGGACCTCCTCCTCGATGCGCAACTCGGCGGCGCGCGGGCTGCCGAGGATCTGTAGCAGGCCATGGCCAGCATCGGCGGTGACGGCGTGGTAGTCCGGGGTGCCTGCGGCAAGGATGCGGAAGCGCCGCTCGTGGCCCTGGTGCTCGATGCGCAGGGTCCGGGTCTCGCCACCTGCTGGCGCCCCGGCCCGGCGCTGGAGCTCGGCGAGCGGGACGCCATCAAGGTCGGGTGCCGGGTAGCTGACCGTGGTCACTTCCAGCCCGGCCAGCAGGGACAAGCCGGGCAGCTCGCGGAAGCGCCGGGTGATGCGCAGCACGTGCTCAAGGGCGTCCCCCTGGTAGGTCACCGGCTCGGCAAAGGTGCTCAGCAGCAGGTACAGGACCTCCGCCGCATCGTCGGCGGTCACCGCACGGCGCTGCTCGGCCAGGTCGCAGCAACGCTCCCCCGCCTGGAGCCGCCGCGGAGCCCGGGCGAGCTGGATTTCCAGATCCCGGGTCGGGCGCGGCAAACCCGACCCCCGTGCCCCGGCGCCCAAGGCCAGGGGCTCCGCCGGCAGCAGGCGCGCCGCCACCCGGGCCAGCCCGGCCGGCTCGCCCTCGGCAGCGAGGACGGTGCGCAACAGGGCACGGGCCTGCTCCAGGTCGGCGGTGTCCGCCTCGCCCTCGGCCTCCGGGGTATCGCCGATGTGGCCGTCGGCTGCGTCTGCCGGCACCGCCAGCTCATGGAAGTGCACCCCCAGGGCGGCCAGGCCCTCTAGGATCCGCCGCGGGCTGTTGTCGACGTAGTCCGCCAGGGCGTCGGCGTAACGCTGACTGCCGAGCAACGCCAACCGCTGGCGACGTACCCGGCGGAGGGCGGCGCGGAGCTCGCTGCGCTCGGCCACGCCGAGCAACCGTTCGAGAAACTCGCGGTCCGGCGACCGCTCGCCGGGACCCAGGCGCTCCTCTACGAAGGCCAGCCGGAAGGTCCCCGCCGCCACCGCGTGGAGCGACTCGGCCGCCGCCAGCTGCTGCTCATCCACCTCGGGCGTCGCCCCGGCGGCCAGACGCTCCGGGTCGGTGCCGGTCTGCAGCCCGACGACCAGGGCCTCGAGATGATCCGCCAGCGCCGCCTGCTCGCGGGCCAGCCGACGCGCCTCACCCAGGGGATCGTCGAGGTAGAGCACCGCCAGGCCGTCGTCGGCGTAGGGGCTGAGGTCCTCGCGCACCGGTTCGGACTCCCCCTCCTCGGCCTCGGCGTCGCAGAAGGCGCCGCTCGCACCGATCCGCCCCGAATCGCCGGGCCCGGTGTCGGCCCTATCGGCAGGATCGATCGGGAAGAAGCGGTCCTCGGCGGGCGGCTCGGCATCCGGCGGCGCTGCGTCGTGGGCACCGGCACGGGGGTCATCAGGGGCAAGCCCACCGGCGGCCGCTACCCGCGCCCAGGGCAGCTGCACGGCCGAGAACAGCCCCTCCAGACTCACCGGTGCGCCCCCGACGCGCATCGGCAGCAGCAGCACCGGCCGCCCCTCGCCGCCCGGGCGCCGCACGTCGCCGCGCTCGTAGGCCAGGTTGACCTCGTGGAGGCGCCCGCGGGGATGGACGTAGCACTCGCGCCACAGGTACCGCCGGCCGCCCTCCCGGCGGAACAGGTAGAGCCAGCCGCCGAAGCCGAAACCGGCGTCCCGGTGGCGCAGCTCGGCGTTGCGGGCAAAGCGCACCAGGGTGGGCATCAGGACCGTAGGCGGCGAGGCGGCGGCCTCCGCCTCGTCCTCCGGGAGCCAGACCGGCTGCTCGGCCCCACGGGTGAGGGGGATCTTGCAGAACCCGTGGTGCCGGTCGGCGTCGATCAGGCTCAGCCTCAGCGCACCGGGGCCCTCCGGGAGCTCCTCGATCCGCGCCACCCACCCCTCGCCGTCGTGGACGCTCCAGCGCAGGGCCCGACTGCGGAACCAGTCGTCCTGCTCGGGCTCGGCCACCACCTCCCCGGGCAGAGGGGCATCGGGTCCGCCGCAGATGTCGACGCGCGTCTGCGGCCGGGGGTGGGAGGCCGGGGGCGGGTCGCCGCCGGCCAGGGTGCTCGGCGGCAGCTGCTCCTGAAGCAGCGGGGCCGGCGGGGTGTTCTCGTGATTGGCTACCATCGGGTCGAGGGCCCGGGCCACCGGCATACCTTCGACGAAGACATCCGGCGAGCCGCTACCGGGGAGGAAGGTGGCCGGCCCGGTGATCGTCCCGGAGACGGTGCCCCCTTTATCGCCGCCCTCGTCACCGCGGGAGCGCGCGAACTGCGAGCCCTCGGTACAAACCGGGTGCCCCTCGACGAAGACCGTGCCGGCGGTGGCCGCGGCGTCGCGAGACTCGGCGACGTTGAGATAGGGGATCGACACCGTCGAGCTGCCCACCGTAGTGCGGCAGACGTCGGTGGTCAGCAACTCGCCGCCCGAGCCGGCGTGCACCAGGGTGCGGCCATTGGCGGTGACCGTGGGCCGGCTCATGCGGATGCCTCCCCGCGCGACCCGCCAGCCTCTCCCCCACCTTCGCCGGGTCGTCGCAGTTCCAGGGCGCCGGCAACTCCGCCGCCCACGGCCGTGAGGAGAACCCGCTGCGGGCCTGACGCGACGCGCAACAGACCGGCCGCCGCCACCAGCTGCAGGGGCAGCGTGGCGGCCCCGGCGAAGCCCAGGGCCCGCCAGACGAGGTGGCGCGCCGCGACGGGCTCCCGGCGCAGAGCGGGCACTAGGCGGCGCGCGTTCGCCCAGGCGTGGCGTTCGGCCGGGGTCCGGCCGAATCCGTGGAGCTCGGCCCGGTCGCCGCCCTCCTCCGCCTCCGGCACCGCCGTCTGGAGCACCCGTTGCCAGGCTCCCGGCTGCTCCGGCGGACCGCCCAGGGCAAAACGCCGGAGCCGCACATCTGCCGCCCCGGCCCCGCGGTCACCGTGCAGTAGCAGGAAGGCGGCACCATCCGCGGCCGCCGGCCCGTCGACGGCAGGGAGACACTGGCGACGGACCCTTGGGTCGGCGCAGGCGGCCGGGGCGGCACAGGCATCCAAGCCACCGATCAGGATGCTTGTCAGGCGGCGCTCGACCACCGCCTGAACGGCGCGGTGAAGCAGCTGCAGGGGCGCCATCGCCCCCTGCGGCCGCCACCAGCGGACTCGCCGCAGGGCCGGCACCCGCTCTACCAGCTCCCCGACCAACCGGTCACGCCGTGCCCAGCACGCCCCGGGCCGGTGCGGGCCCGGCGGCAGGAGCACTGCCGCCGCGGGCTCCGCTGTCGCCAGCCGTTCGCGGAGCCGGGCCGCGCTGTCGCCGAGCAGGCGCTCCATCCGTGCCGCGTAGCCATCGCCCTCCCGGGCCGGATCGCTGAACACCGGGATTGGCTCCTGCGGCGCCTCGCCGAGGACCTCGGGCTGCGCGATGCGGTGGCCATCAACCACCGCGCAGGCCAGGGTGGCGGGATCGGCGCCGGCGGCGTGCTGGACAGCCAGCGGCTGGACGAACACGGCAGCGGGCGTGGTACGGCTCATCGCTCACCCCTTTCCAGGCCACCAGTGTCCACGCGCAGCGCCCAGCCCGGCCCCGGCGATGGCTCCGCCAGCCAGCCCCGCCAGACGACCCACACCCGGGCAGCATCGGCGTCGATGCCCAGGGTGTCGGCGTGCACCGGTACCCGCCGCCCACGCCCGGGCCGGCACAGGGTGACCTGCGGGCCACCGCCGGGCAGCCGCCAGGTGACGGTGCGCTCCGGCTCCGCATCCGGGATCACCCCCTGCAGACGGATGCGCTCACCGCCCTGCAGTGGGGCAGCGATGCGCTGATCCGCAGGGGCGGCGTTCCAGGCATCGGGATGCGGTAGGCGCCGGTAGCGCAGCCGGCCCTGCCGGTAGGCCTCGGCGTCCAGCTGGCCGAAGCGCCGGGCCCGGGGGGCCCAGGCGGCGGCCAGCGGGCCGAAACCAGCCGGGGCCCCGCGCCGGGTCGCGCGCTGACCATCCCAGAGCAACCGGGGCTGCGGCCCGGCGGCGGCACCCAGCCACACGGTCCGGTGCCCCCGCCCGACCGGATTGCGGGCATAGCGCCGATGCCGGGGCCCACCCGGTGGCCCGCCGTAGGCCAACTCGTAGGTGAGCGGCACCGGGAGCTCCAGGGGCCGGGGCGGGCTGGACCCGCGCGGCGCCCGCTCGCCGACGGCCCAGACCCGCTTGGGCGCCAGGCAGGGCCGGCCGCCGGCGTCCTCGACGCTCAGGCAGGCCGTCGCGCAGTCCTGGCCCGGCGGCGGCTGCACGGCACCGTGAAGCAGGCAGTCGCAACCCTGCTTGAAGGGGACGCACTCGGAGGCAGCCACCGGCGCACTGTCGGCGGGATCCCCGGCGTAGCGCTCGGCGGGCTCCAGCGCCGGTGGTGCATCGTCGAGGTGCAGCGCGCCGGCCGCCCCACCGCGGAAGAAGCCGGCCTTGACCGCCACCACGATCCCCGGGCGCCCAGCGGCGTCGAGGTCCGCCCAGGCGCGCGCGTCCAGCGGCCCCTGCACCGAAACGGACAGCATCGGCGCAGGCCTCAGTTGATGGCGACGCGTGCCCCGCGGATGCGGTACTCGCCGCGGGCCCGGGTCTCTACCGCCTCGGCGTCGATGCGGACGGTGCCGTCGGCACCGAGTTCCAGCTCGGCGCCGGCCACCTCCAGGCGGATGCCGCCGTGCCCGCCGCGCAGCAGGTAGCTGCCGTCGGGGCGCCGCTCGAGCGCGGCGCGGGGCGGCTCGTCAGCGTCGGCGAGGGCATGGACTAGGTAGAGTCCCCGATCGGCCGGATCGAGCAGCGCCACCACCCGGTCGCCGGGCTTGAGCGAGGCCAGCTCGCGGGCGTGGCCGGCCACCGGCCATTCGCTGATCCCCTCCGGGGTGTCGACGGCCACGCGGGTGGCCCGGCCCTGCGGCGTGGTGGTGAGAACCTCCGCCCAGCAGGCGGCGGTGGCGGCGTACAGCCCCACATTGGCGGGGCCAAGGACCGGTTCATCTTCCATGACGAACGTTCTCCTGTGCTATCCCATCCCTGGTTGCAAGCTTTACGGAACACCCACCGCCCGTGCGCCGTCAACAGTGCAAAACGTAAGGATTCTCCCCGGGCGGTAGACCCACCTCCCGACAGGAGGCAGACTCTCGTCCGGCGAGCCGCGACCCACGACTGCCCGGAGCCCCGCCATGAGCGACCGCAATAGCGAACTGATCCGCCGCGACCTGAACGTCCTGTTCCACCCGACCACGCAGATGAAGGACCACCACGACGGCCTGCCCCTGATTCCGGTGGAGGAAGGCCGCGGGGCGTGGCTTAAGGACCGCGACGGCAAGTGGTACCTGGACGCCATCAGCTCCTGGTGGGTGAACCTGTTCGGGCACTGCAACCCGCGCATCAACGAGGCCGTCCGCGGCCAACTCGAGCGGCTTGAGCACGTGATCCTGGCCGGCTGCTCCCACGAACCGGCGGTGCAGCTGGCCGAGCGGCTGGTAGCGCTCAGCCCCAAGGGACTCGAGCGGGTCTTCTTCACCGACAACGGCTCCTCGAGCATCGAGGTGGCCCTGAAGATGAGCCACCACTACTGGCGCAACACCGGGCACCCGGAGAAGACGCGCTACATCAACCTCTCCAACAGTTACCACGGCGACACCATCGGCGCGCTGAGCGTCGGCGACGTGGGCGTGTTCAAGGACGCGTACGAGCCACTGCTCATGGAGCCGATCACGGTGCCGTCACCGGACTGTTTCCACCGCGAGCCCGGCACCAGCTGGGCGGAGCACTCCGAGCAGATGTTCGTCCACATGGAGGCAGCCCTCCAGGAGCACGGCCACGAGACGGCGGCGGTGATCCTCGAGCCCCTGGTCCAGGGGGCCGGTGGCATGCGCATGTACGACCCGGTCTATCTGCAGCGGCTGCGCGAGGCGTGCGACCGCCACGGGGTGCACCTGATCGCCGACGAGATCGCCACCGGCTTCGGCCGCACCGGGACCCTGTTCGCCTGCGAGCAGGCGGGCATCGCGCCGGATTTCATGTGCGTCTCCAAGGGCATCACCGGGGGTTACCTGCCCCTGGCCGCGGTCCTGCTCACCGAGCCGGTCTACCAGGCGTTCTTCGACGACTTCACCCGGCTCACCGGCTTCCTGCACTCGCACAGCTACACCGGCAACCCGCTGGCCTGCGCCGCGGCCCTGGCCACGCTGGGGATCTTCGACAGCGACGATGTCCTCGCCCGCAACCGCGAGACGGCACAGCGCATGGCCGAGGCCGCCGCGCCCCTGGCCGGGCACCCGCACGTCGGCGAGGTGCGCCAGCAGGGCATGATCCTGGCCATGGAGATGGTCCGGGATCCGGGCCTGAAGACCCCCTTCCCTTGGCAGGAGCGCCGGGGCCTGATCGCCTACCGCCATGCGCTGGAGCGCGGCGTGCTGATGCGCCCGATCGGCAACGTCCTCTACTGGATGCCGCCCTACGTGATCGAGCCCGACGAGATCGCACTGCTTGGCGAAGTGGCCGCCGAGGCCATCGACCGGGCCACCCGCGACTAGCCGCCTGCTGCCCGGTCACCGGGCAGCCCCGAGCACGGAGACCCCGTCATGCCGCGCCTCTACATCGCCCAGCCCTTGGCGGCCGACAGCGTCATCGAGCTGACCGCCGACGCCGCCGCCCACGCCCGGGCGCTACGCTTGCGCCCTGGCGATACCGTGACCCTGTTCAACGGCAACGGCGGGGAGCACGCGAGCGAGGTGGTGGCCGTGGAGCGCCGGCGGGTGACGGTGCACGTCGGCGCCCACCAGCCCACCGAACGCGAGCTGCCGGCACCGGTGCAGCTCCTGCAGGCCGTGGGCAAAGGCGAGCGCATGGACACCGCGGTGGAGAAGGCAACCGAACTGGGCGTGAGCGAGATCGTGCCAGTCATGACCGAGCGCACCGTGGTGCGCCTGAACGATCCGCAGCGGGCGTCCAAGCGCCGGCGGCACTGGGAGGCGGTGGCCCGCGCGGCCTGCGAGCAGTGCGGCCGCAACACCCCACCGCGGGTGACCGAACCGGTCCCGCTGGGCCGGGCCTGGGCGCAGTGCGACGGCTATCCGCTGCGCCTGACCCTGGACCCGCTGGCGGAGCCGCGCCTCAGCGAGTTGACCGGGACGGCGGCGACCTCGCTGCTCATCGGCCCCGAGGGCGGGTTGAGCCCGGCAGAGCTCCAGGCGGCCGAGGCCCACGGGTACCGGCGCGGTCGGGCGGGCCCGCGGGTGCTGCGCACGGAGACCGCTGCGGTGGTCGCCCTCGCCGCGGTAGGCCTGGCCCTCGGCGAGCTCTAGCCGACGCCCGCCGAGGCGGCGCACGCCTGGGCCAGGGCGTCGGCGAGCTGCCCCTCGTCGTAGGGCTTGAGCAGCACTCGGGCGGCACCCAGCCCTGCGGCAGCGAGCCGCTCCTGATCCACGGCCCGCGTGCTCACGGCCACCAGCGTGCCGGCGTCAATGCCGGCCTCGGCCACCAGTCGCTGCAGCACGCCGAGGCCTTCCTCGTGCTGGAGCATCTCCATCTCCAGATCGACGAGCAGCGCCCGAGGCGTACCCGCCGCCACTGCGCGGTGGGCCTCCTCGAGCCCGGCGGCCCCTTCCGGGTCGAAGCCCTGGCGGGCCAGGCGATGCCCGGTGATCCGGCGCATGGTGCGCGAATCGTCGAGAACCAGGACGCGGGGCCGCGCGGAGGCCTCGCCGGCGGGCTGCTCCGGGGCCGACGCACCGGGCATCGGCAGGCGCAGGGTAAAACGGGTGCCGGCGCCCGGTGCGCTCTGCATCTCCAGCGTGCCGCCGAGTTCGTGGACCACGCCGGCCACCTCGTCCATGCCCATGCCGGCGCCCGGCTCACCCTCGGGGTCGAGGGTGGAGACGCCCGGCAGACAGATCAGGCTCAGCGCCTCGTCGTCACTGAGCGCCGCCGTGGGTTCGTTGGGGTCGTAGTCGGAGACCTGGCGCTGCAGCGCCTCGGAATCCAGGCCGGCGCCGTCGTCGCTGACCACCAGCAGCGCCTCGTCCTGGCCGTGGTGCAGGCTCAGGGCGACCCGGCCGACCTCGGGCTTGCCGGCGGCGGCGCGTGCCTCGGGGGGCTCGATGCCGTGGCGCACGGCATTGCGCAGCAGGTGCTCCAGTGCCGGTCCGAGGGCCACCAGGTGACCCTCGGGCAAAGTGCACGACGCCCCCTCGACCATCAGCTCGACGCGGCGCCCGCACTCGCCGGCAGTGGCGTGCACCAGGCGATCGAAGGCGTCGACATGCGGCTCTAGGGTCGCCCTTGCCGGCGCCGGGTCAGGCTCCGGGCTCAAGCCAGAGGGCCGGTCGGCGCCCGGGGCCGGATCGTAATCCGGCTGCGGTGCTTGTGGCGCCGCGGGGTCCAACCCCGGCTCGGCCGCTGCCTCGCCGGCAGGACCGGTGGAGGCGTCACCGCCCGCGTCCTCGGCGGATTCGGCCAACTCAGTGGCCAGCGCATCGCCGAGGACCTCCGCGCCGGTACCGCTCTGCAGGCCCCAGGCGTCGGCGGTACTGGCCTGTGCGTCGCCGTCTTCGCCGGCCCAAAGCTCGCTGTAGTCGTAAGCCTGCGCTCCAGCGCTCGCCTCCGCGCCACCGCCTAGGACCTCGCGGCGCAGCACGCCGACGCTGTCGGCCAGCTGCTCAAGGCCGTGGCGCAGGCGCTGCCCGGTCTCAGCCGTGGCGCCGTCGGCCAGGGCGGTGGCCACCTCGCCCTCCAGCTCGTGGCAGCGGCTGAAGAACTCGGTGAGCCCGGCGAAGCGCGCCCCGCCCTTGAGGGTGTGCAGGATGCGCTGGATGGCCAGCCCGGCCTCCGGGTCGCCGGCGCGCCAGCGCTGCAGGGCGGCGCCGATCTGTGACAGCGCCGGCCCCACCTCGGCGTAAAACAGCGCCTGCAGATCGACGTCGCTGCGCACCAGTGCCCGCGCGGCCGACCCCGCCTCGTCCTCGACGGGCGCCGGCATGGCCAGGGTGGCCCCGGGCAGACGCCGGGCGGCGGCCTGGACCTGCGCGACCCGGCCGCTGCCCGGAGCCTCGGTCAGCGGCTGAAGCAACGCCTCGGCCATGCTCGGCTCTGGCAGCCCACCATCGGCGCCCTGCTCGACCAAACGACGCAGCTCGCGGTCGTAGGCGGCGATAGCCCGCTTCTGCACCGGGTCCAGGGTGTCGCCCTGGTCGAGCAGATCGAGCACGGCCAGCGCGCTCCAGCAGACACTGCCGGCGGCGCTGTCGCCCAGGGTGGCCTCCAGCGGCTCAAGGACACCACGCAGCTGCCCCAGCGCCTGGCGCTCATCACCGCGGATCAGCTCCAGGAGCCCGCGCTGGTAGGCCAGGCGACTGGTGCGGACGGCCTCCCCGCCGGCCCCGCCCGAGGCCTCGGGTGCGCCCGGATCGAGGCACTGGCGCAACAGCGCCAGGCTGTCGTAGCGCGGCCCGCCGCGGGCGCGGCGCAGGCCGTCGATGAGGCTGGCCAGTTCCGCAACCGGATCTTCGGCGCGGACGGCGATGCGTTCGATGGCCCGCGGCAGCCGCAGGACGGCGTCCATCAGCGCGGCGCGCAGCGGTTGGGCCTCCACCGCGGCCGTCTCCGGCGCCTGGTAGGCCCGCTCAAGATCGCCGGCGGCGGCACGCAGCTCGGCGCTGAGGTGTTCAAGCTCGCGCACGCCGACGAACAAAAATCCGCCATGCAGGCGCTGGAGCTCACCGTGGAGCGCGGTCAGCGCGCCGGGCTCGTCGCCGACTTCCTGCAGACGCACGGCCGCGGCGCTGACGCTGTCGCGCAGCTCGGGCAGCAGCCGGGTCAGCTCGCGCCGGGGGTCGACGCCGAGGGCCTTGGTTCGTCGCTCATCCATGGGTTGGTTACAATGCCACAAACCACTCAGCTGCCGTGAATCTGCCCATGAGCGCTCGACTCGGCGTCGTGATGGACCCCATCGCCGCCATCCACCCCCGCAAGGACTCCACCCTCGCCCTGATGCTCGAGGCCCAGCGCCGCGGCTACGAGCTCTGGTACTTCCTGGCCACGGACCTCTACGCGGACGGCGGAGCCGCCTGCGGGCGCGGCCGGCCGGCAAAGGTCCGCGACGACGAGCGGGACTGGTACACGCTGGGCGAACCGCGGCCGATGCCCCTGGCCGAACTCGACACCATCCTCATGCGCGAGGATCCGCCGGTGGATGCCGGCTATATCAGCGCCACGCAGCTGCTGTCACTGGCCGAGGCGCAGGGGGTGCGGGTGGTGAATCGACCGGCGGCGCTGCGCGATGCCAACGAGAAGCTCTTCGCCCTGCACTGGCCCCACCTGTGCCCGGCCACCCGTGTGGCCGCCGACCCGACGCAGCTGCGTGCGTTCATCGCCGAGCAGGGCAAAGCGGTGCTCAAACCGCTGGATGCCATGGGGGGGGCCTCGATCTTCGTCCTCGAGGCGGGCGATCCGAACACCAGCGTGGTCCTGGAGACCCTCACCGACGGCGGCCGGCGCTACGCCCTGGCCCAGGAGTACCTGCCCCGCATCGAGGAGGGCGATAAACGGGTACTGGTCTTTGGCGGCGAGCCCTTCCCCCATGCCCTGGCGCGGATCCCGGCGCGGGGCGAGACGCGGGGCAACCTGGCCGCCGGCGGCCGCGGCGAGGCAGCACCGGTCACCGAGCGCGAGCGCGCCGTCTGCGCCGAGCTGGCCCCCACCCTGCGCGAACGCGGCCTGGAACTGGTGGGGCTGGACTTCATCGGCGAGCGGCTGACCGAGATCAACGTCACCAGCCCCACCTGCTTTCGCGAGATCGACGCCCTGTGCGGCGTCAACACCGCCGGCGCCTTCTTCGATCACCTGGAGGGCTCGGCATGACACGCCTGGTTTCCGCGGGCCGCGCCCTGGCGCTGGCGGCCCTGGCCGCCGCCATGGGGCTGGCCGGCTGCGCCGATGAGCCGGATTCGACCCGACTGCAGTTCATCTCCCTGGGCACGGAGGTGGAGATCCATATCCTCGATGCCGGCGACAGCGACGCCGAGGCGGCCGCCAAGGCGGCCCGGGCGGAGATCGACGCCATCAGCGAGGCCTGGGAACCGACTCGCGGCTCGGAGCTCGGGCCGCTCAACGAGCGGCTCGCTGCCGGCGAGGGCATGACCGTCAGCAAGGAGCTGATCGCCATCCTCGAGCGCGCCCGCGAGATGGAGGAGCGCACCGGCGGGCGCTTCAGCCCGGCCATCGGCGGACTCACCGAGCTGTGGGGCTTTTCCGCCCAGGACGGCCCGCTGGCCGAGCCGCCACCGGCCGAGGAGATCGAGGCCTGGGTGGAGCAGGCGCCGCGCATCGCCGACCTGAGCTGGGATGCCGATCGCTACGTGACCAGCAGCAACGACGCGGTGCGCATCGACCTCGGCGGTATCGGTAAGGGGTTTGCCGGCGAGCGCGCCATGGCCGCCCTGCGCGAGCAAGGGGTGCGCACGGCGCTGATCAGCCTCGGCGGCGATCTGATCGCCCTGGGGGCGCCGGCGGATCGGCCTTGGCGGATGGGCGTCCGCGACCCCCGGGCCGGCACGGTGCTCGCCGCCGTCGAGGCGCACGCCGATGAGAGCGTGTTCACCTCCGGCGACTACGAGCGCACCTTCACCCACGAGGACCGCCGCTACCACCATATCCTCGACCCGACCACCGGTTACCCGGCCATGGGCAGCCGCTCGATGACGGTGATCCACGAAGACCCGGTCCACGCCGACGCCGCGGCCACGGCGCTGTTCATCGCCGGCCCCGAGGACTGGCGGGCCCTGGCCGAGGCGCTGGAGATCCGCTATGCGCTGCTCATCGACCGCGAGGGCGTGGTCCGGATGAGCGAGGCCATGGCCGAGCGGGTTGAGTTGCGGGGCGAACCGGAGACGGTCCACGTCGAGTGAGCGAGGCACCAGCCGTGAACGACCCCGCGGTGCAACCGGATGACCGTCTGGGCATGGCGCTGTTCCTCGCCGTGGTGGCCCACGCCCTGGTGATCCTGGGCGTGGGGCTGACCTGGGAGGGCGACGAGCGCCCCCAGGATGCCTCGATGATGGAGGTCACACTGGCCTACGACGAGGCCGAGACCCCCCCGGAGGACGCCGACTACCTGGCCGATCTGGACCAGGACGGCGGGGGCGTGGCTGAGCAGGCGCAGATCCCCTCACCGGTGGCCGGCGAGCCGATCCCCGCCGTGGAAGCCCCCGAGCCGGGCGAACCGGCGGCCGCCCCTGAGGCGCGGGCCGAGTCTCTGATCGACAGCGAGCAGGCCGAGACGCCAACACCGCCCGCCGATGAGCAACCCCGGGCCGAGGAGCGGCCTTCGCTCCAGGATCTGCTCGACAGCCGGCGCCAGGCGGCCGCCGCCGAGGCGGCGGCGCTGCAGCAGCGGCTGAGCCAGCCCCGGGAGCCGACCAAGCGCTTTCTCAACGCCCGCACGCGCTCCCACGAGGCCGCCGCCTACATGGAGGCTTGGACGCGCAAGGTGGAGGCCGTGGGTAATCTCAACTACCCGAGCGAAGCCCGCGAGCGGGGGCTATCCGGGCAACTGATCCTCGAGGTAACGCTGATGCCGGACGGGTCGCTAGAGGACGTGCGCATCATCCAGCCGTCGCGCCACCGGCTGCTCGACGAGGCGGCGGTGCGCATCGTCCGGCTCGGTGCCCCGTACCCGGATGTACCCGAGGAGGTCCTCGAGGGGCAGGACCGCCTGGTGATCACCCGGACCTGGGCATTCATCGAGGGCCGGCGCGTGCGCGCTCAATAACTGCCTTGCCACCCTTGTCCCGGCTGCGCGCGGTGGCCGATACTGGAGCGCATGAGCGAGCAAACCGGACAAGGCGGGGACCAGCTGGGCAGTCAGTTCCTGATCGCTATGCCGGCCCTGGACGACCCGAACTTCGCACAGACCGTGACGCTGCTCTGCGAGCACAGCGAGGACGGGGCGATGGGCATCGTGGTGAACCGACCCACCGAAGTCACCCTCGGCGATCTGTTCCGCCACCTGGAGCTGGAGATCAGCGACGGCTGCCCGCAGGATCAGGTCGTCTACGCCGGTGGACCCGTGCAGCGCGAGCGCGGCTTCGTGCTCCACCCGGCCGGACAGGAGTGGAACGCCACCGCGCCGGTCTGCGAGGGCGTGGCCCTGACCACGTCGCGGGACATCCTCGCCGCCCTGGCGCGGGGCGAGGGCCCGGAGCGCTTCCTGGTGGCGCTGGGTTACGCCGGCTGGGGCGCCGGCCAACTGGAGGAGGAGCTGGCCCAGAACGCCTGGCTCTCCGGCCCCGCCGATGCCCGGGTCATCTTCGACACCGATACCAGCCAGCGCTGGCGCGCCGCGGCCGCGCACCTGGGTGTGGACATCGCCCTGCTCTCCTCGGAAAGCGGGCATGCCTGAGCCGCCCGGCGGCATGCTGATGGGCTTCGACCCCGGTGAGCGGCACATCGGCGTGGCCGTCGGCGAGGCCCTGTTGGGCACCGCCCGCGGCGTGACCACCCTCAGCGCACGCCACGGACAGCCGGACTGGGCGGCAGTCGCCGGGCTGCTTGAGCACTGGGCGCCGGCGGCGCTGGTGGTGGGGCTGCCCAGCCACGCCGACGGCAGCGATGCCGACAGCACCGCCCTGGCCCGGCGCCTGGCCGGCCGCCTGCACGGGCGCTTCGGGCTACCGGTGCACACCATCGACGAGCGCCTCTCCTCGCGTGCCGCGGAGGAGCGGCTCGACCCGCGGCAGCGCCAGCGCGACCCGCAGGCCGTGCACGCCGAGGCTGCCGCGGTCATCCTCGAGACCTTCTTTGCCCAGCAAGGGGTGGCATGACTGACGCCGAGATCGACGTCCCGCAGTTGCTCGACACCGTCGCCGCGGAGATCAACACCGAGCTGGAGCGCCGCGGCATCCGCTCGCCGATCCTGGTGGGCATCCACACCGGCGGCGTGTGGGTGGCCCGCGGGCTGCACGACCGGCTCCTCGCCCGCCCGCCAGTGGGCACCCTGGAGGTCGCCTTCCACCGCGACGACTATGCGACCTCCGGGCTCAAGGCGGCGGTGCAGACCTCCGAGGTTCCAGTGACCCTGGACGGACGTGCTGTGCTGCTGGTCGATGACGTGATCCACACCGGCCGCACCACGCGGGCGGCGCTCAACGCCCTGTTCGACTACGGCCGCCCACAGCAGGTGCTCCTGGCCGTGCTGGTCGACCGCGGTGGACGGGAGCTGCCGGTCCAGCCGGATGTCACCGGGACCCGGCTCGAACTCCCCGGTGGGCAGCGGCTCAAGCTGCGCGGCCCCGAGCCGCTGCGCTTCATGCTGGAAGGAGAGACGCCGTGAGCGTGCAACTCGACCCGCAGGGGCAGCTGCGCCACTTGGTCACCACCGAGGGGCTGCCCCGCGAGCTGCTCACCCGCATTCTGGATACCGCCGAGTCGTTCTCCGGGGTTCTCGGCAAGTCGGTCAAGAAGGTTCCGCTGTTGCGCGGGCGGACCATCATCAACCTCTTCTTCGAGCCGAGCACGCGCACCCGCACGACCTTCGAGCTGGCTGCCCAGCGGCTCTCGGCCGATGTGCTCAACATCGACGTGGCCACCTCCTCCACCAGCAAGGGCGAGAGCCTGCTGGATATGCTGCGCAACCTCGAGGCGATGCAGTGCGACGCCTTTGTGGTCCGCCACGCCGACAGCGGCGCCGCCGAGTTCATCGCGCGCCATGTGGCCCCCGGGGTGGCGGTGATCAACGCCGGCGACGGGCGTCACGCCCACCCTACCCAGGCCCTGCTCGACGCTTTCACCATCCGCCGCGAAAAGGGCCCACTGGAGCCGCTGACCATCGCCATCGTTGGCGATATCCTCCACTCGCGGGTGGCCCGCTCGCAGATCCACGCCCTGCTCGGCCTCGGCGCTGGCGAGGTGCGGGTGATCGGGCCGCGCACGCTGCTCCCGCGGGATATCGGGCGGCTGGGGGTGCGGGTCCACGAGGACATGGATGCCGGGCTCGACGGCGCCGACGTGGTGATGATGCTGCGCCTGCAGCGCGAGCGGATGCGTGGCGCCCTGCTGCCGAGCGAGAGCGAGTTCTTCGCCCGCTACGGGCTGACCGAGCGGCGCCTGGAGCGCACCCACCCGGAGGCCATCGTCATGCACCCCGGCCCGGTCAACCGCGGCGTCGAGCTCGACCCCCAGGTGGCCGACGGGCCGCGCTCGGTGATCCTGCGCCAGGTCACAAACGGCATCGCGGTGCGCATGGCGGTCATGTCCATGGTCCTCGGCGGGCAGGGCGAGATCCCCACCGAACCGATCGAGGAGGCGTCGAGTTGAGCCGCATCCACATCCACGGCGGACACGTCATCGACCCGGCCAGCGGCCTGGACGAGCCGCGCGATGTATTCATCGCCGACGGGCGGATTCTCGCCGTGGGCACGGCGCCGGACGGGTTCGCCGCCGACCGGGCCATCGACGCCACCGGGCAGCTGGTCCTCCCCGGCCTGGTGGACCTGGCCGCGCGGCTGCGCGAGCCCGGCGCCACGCGCAAGGGCGGCATCGTCCCGGAGAGCCGGGCGGCGGCGGCCGGCGGGATCACCACCCTGCTCCTGCCCCCGGACACCCGGCCAGCCATGGACACGCCGTCGGTGGTGGAGCTGGTGCACAGCCGCGCGCAGGTGGCCGATGCCGCCCGCGTGCGGCCGCTCGGGGCGCTGACCCGCGAGCTCGATGGCGAGTACCTGGCCGAGATGGCCGCCCTGCGCGACGCCGGCTGCCCGGCGGTCTGCGACGGCGGCCGCCCCGTCGCCAACACCCTGGTGTTGCGGCGCGCACTGGACTATGCAGCCACCTTCTCGCTGCCGGTCGTCCTCACCCCGGAGGATCCGAGCCTGGCCGACAGCGGCCGCGTCCACGAGGGCGAGACCGCCACCCGGCTGGGGCTGCCCGGGCAGCCGGCGGCGACCGAGACCGCCGCCGTCGGGCGGATCCTGGCCCTCGTCGAGGAGAGCGGCAACCCGGTCCACCTGGGCCGGCTGTCCACGGCGCGCGCCGCCGCCATGGTCGCCGAGGCGCGCCGGGCACAGCTGCCGGTGACCGCCGACGTGGCCATCCACCAGCTGCTGTTCACCGAACAGGACTGCGACGCCTACAACACCGCCGCCCACGTCCGCCCGCCGCTGCGCACCGCGCAGGACCGCGACGGGCTGCGCCGGGCGGTGGCCGAGGGGGCGATCACCGCCATCTGCTCGGACCACCAGCCCCACGACCCTGACGCCAAGATCTGCCCCTTCGCCGACAGCGAACCCGGTGTCAGCGGCGTCGACACCCTGCTCGGGCTGACCCTGCGCCTGGTCGACGAGGGGCTGCTGTCGATCGCCGAGGCGGTCGACCGGGTCACCCTGGGCCCGGCCCGGGCGCTCGGCCTGGAGGCCGGCACCCTGACGCCCGGCGCCGCCGCCGATGTGGCGGTCGTCGATCCGCGACAGACCTGGCGGGTGACCCCCGAGAGCCTGCACAGCCGCGGCCGCAACTCCCTGGTCCTGGGCCAGGAGCTGGCCGGCCGCGCCACCGCCACCCTGGTCGCCGGGCGCATCGTCTATCCCCGCACCCCGTGAACCGAACCGATTCGGAGGCAACCGTGAGCGCTTCGCCCAACGTCGTCGATGTCACCATCGAGAATTTCAAGGAACAGGCCATCGATGCCTCGATGCAGCAGCCTGTGCTGATCTACTTCTGGGCGCAGTGGTGTGAGCCCTGCAAGACCCTCAGCCCGCTGCTGGAAAAGCTGGCCGATGAGTATCAGGGCGGCTTCCGCCTGGCCAAGGTGGACTGCGACCAGCAACAGCAGCTGGCCACGCAGGTGGGGGTGCAGAGCCTACCCACCGCCCTGCTGGTCAAGGAAGGACAACCGGTGGACCAGTTCATGGGCGCCGTCCCCGAGGGGGAGCTGCGCCAGTGGCTGGGCCAGTACGTGGAGGCCCCCGAGACGGACCCCTATGAACAGGCCCGGGAGCTGATGAGCGAAGGCCGCTCCACCGAGGCGGTCCCGTACCTGCGCGCTGCCCGGGAACAGCGTCCCGATGAGGCCGGGGTCACCATCGACCTGGCCCGCGCGCTGCTGCAAAGCGGTGACGCCGACGAGGCCTTCACGCTGGTTGAGGGGCTGTCTGCCAACGATCAGCAGGACCCGCGGGCGCAGGGGATCCTCGCGCGCAAGGAGTTCGCCGAACGGGTGCGCGACCTGCCCGCGCTCGAGGCGCTGGAGCAGCGTGTGGAGGCCGACGCCGGCGACGGCCAGGCCCGCCTGGAACTGGCCTTGCGCCTGGTGGTAGCCGGCGGCGAGCTGGAGGCCCTGGACCACCTGCTCCACCTCGTCCAGCGCGACCCGGAGCGTCGTGACGAGGCCCACCAGGTGGCGCTCCAGGTCCTCGGCATGCTCGGCCCCGAGCACCCGGAGGCGCGCCGCTACCGCCAGCGGCTGTTCCAGCTGCTGCACTGAGCGGGGGCGTGGAGGCGTGCGGCCGGCGGGCCGATGTCAGATGGCCTCGCCGGCCTCCTCGGCCCGCTTGCCGCTGCGCTCGAGCACGCGGTCGATGAACGCCCGGGTCTCGTACGGGGCCCGGCGGTGGAGCAACCAGCGCAGATCCTCGAGGTTCTGCAGGTTCGGGTTGGAGAGCAAGTTGCGGTAGACGTTGCCCGGCCCCCAGTTGTAGGCGGCCAGGGCCAGCCATGTGGCCATCGGCTCGCCGTAGCTGGCGTAGCGCTCGTGGAGGTGGGCCAAGTAATGGCTGCCGAGGAGGATGTTCAGCCGCGGGTCGGCCAGATCCTCGGCCTCGATCTCCAGGCCCTCGCGCTCGCCGAAGCGCTCGAGCCACTCCGGTACGCGCTCGCCAACGTCCACCGCTGCCATCGGGCGGACCTGCATCAGGCCCACCGCCCCGGCACTGCTCACCACCCCCGGGCGGTAGTCGCTCTCGGTGCGCACCACGGCACGGATCAGATCGGCGCTCAGGCCGGTGACCTCAGCCGCCTCGTCGATCAGCTCGTCAAGGTGCTCGCGCGGGATCGCCCGGTTGGAGCCCACCGGCTGGTCGCGCTCGGCCTGCCGGTCCTCGACGATGGTCTCGACCACCGCCCGGGACACCTCGGGCATCCCGGCCGAGGCGCGCAGGCGCTCGAGCTGTTCGGAGCAGTCGGCGCCAGCCGCACCCCGCTCGGCCGCCCACGGCGAGTGGTGCAGGTGATACGCCCCGAGCGAGGCGAACACCAGACCACAGCCGCCGATGAGCCAGTTGGCGTGCATGCGCATGACGCACCCCCTTGCATGAAGCCCTGCCAATTTCCTCACTTTAACACGGGTATCAGGCGGCCGACGGCCTCGCCCCTGGCGCGGTTCGACGCGGCACGCAGCGCCCCGTATCATTCCGGGGTCGGTTCTTCCCAATAGCCTAGACGGGATCCGAGAGATCATGAGCGAAATCGCCAGCCGCCTGGCCGCGGTGCAGGAGCGCGTCCGCGCCGCCGAGGCCAGCCACGGCCGCCCGGCCGGCAGCGTGCAGATCCTGGCGGTCAGCAAACGCCACCCGGGGGCCGCCATCCGGGCCGCCCACGCCGCCGGGCAGCCCGCCTTCGGCGAGAACTACTTGCAGGAGGCCGCCGAGAAGCAGGCGGAACTGGCCGATCTGGACATCCAGTGGCACTTTATCGGCGGGGTACAGTCGAACAAAACCCGCGAGGTGGCCGAGCGCTTTGACTGGATTCACACCGTCGACCGGGCCAAGATCGCCCGCCGGCTCAGTGAGCAGCGCCCGAGCGATCGAGAAGCGCTTAACGTCTGCCTGCAGGTGAACATCAGCGAGGAGCCGCAGAAGGCCGGCTGCCCGCCGGACGACGTCTTCGAGCTCGCCGCCGCCGTGGACGGCCTGCCGAGGCTGCGCCTGCGCGGGCTGATGGCCCTGCCGGCACCGGCCGAGGCGTTCGCCGAGCAGCGCCAGCCGCTGGCCCGGCTGCGCAAGCTGCGCGAGGAGCTCCACGAGCGCGGCCACCGCGAGCTGGACACGCTGTCGATGGGGATGTCGGCGGACCTCGAGGCGGCCATCGCCGAGGGCGCCACCATCATACGGATCGGTACCGCGATCTTCGGGCCGCGGATGTAGAGGAGGAATCACTATGGCCCAGCACGCGCGCATCGCCTTCATCGGAGGCGGCAACATGGCCCGCTCGCTCATCGGCGGGCTGATCGCCGACGGCTACCCGGCCACGCACATCGTCGCCAGCGAGCCCGAGACCGAGCGCCGCGAACGCCTGGCCGGCGAACTGGGCATCGAGACCTGCGCCGACAACGCGGCGGCGGCGGAGGCCGCAGATGCCGTCATCCTGGCCGTCAAACCGCAGGTCATGCGCGGCGTGGCCGAGGCGCTCGGGCCGATCATCGCCCGGCGCGGCGCGGTGGCGATCTCCATCGCCGCCGGCATCCGCCTGGGCGATCTGCAGCGCTGGCTCGGCGCCGGAACGGCCATCGTGCGCACCATGCCCAACACCCCCTCGCTGGTACAGAGCGGTGCTACGGCGCTCTATGCCAACGAGCAGGCCAGTGAAGCGCAGCGCGAGCTGGCCGAGACCCTGCTGCGCGCCGTGGGGCAGACCCGGTGGCTGGAGAACGAGCAGCAGATGGACGCAGTGACCGCCATCTCCGGCAGCGGTCCGGCGTACTTCTTCCTGGTCATGGAGGCGTTGGAGGAGGCTGGCGTGGAGCTCGGCCTGGACCGCGAAACGGCCCGTCTGCTGACCCTGGAGACGGCCACCGGGGCGGCCCGCATGGCCCTGGAATCCGACGATCCGCCGGCGCAGCTGCGCCAGCGGGTGACCTCACCGGGGGGCACCACCGAGCGCGCCCTCGAAGTCCTGGAAGCGTCCGATCTGCGCGGTGCCTTGCAGCGGGCGGCCGAAGCCGCCGCGACCCGCGCCGATGAGCTTGGCAACCTGCTAGGGGAGCAGTAATGGAATCCAACCACTTCGCCGACGCCCTGATCTTCCTGATCGCCACCGCCTTCTCGCTCTACATCCTGGCGGTCCTGCTGCGCTTCTTGCTGCAGACGGTGCGTGCCGACTTCTTCAACCCGATCTCGCAGTTCCTGGTGCGCGCCACCTCACCGGTGCTCAACCCCCTGCGCCGGGTCATCCCCGGGGTCGGCGGCATCGATCTGGCGGCGATCGTACTGATGTTCGTCCTGCAACTGGCGGCGCTCTACATCATCTTCCTGCTCGCCTACGGGCAGCAGCCGCCGCTCGGGCCGCTGGCGATCGAGGCGGTGGGACGCCTGCTGGGCCTGGTGCTGAACCTCTATACGGTGCTGATCCTGATCGGCGTAATCATCAGCTGGGTCAACCCCACCGCCAGCCACCCGGGGCTGCACCTGCTCCAGCAGCTGGTCAACCCGATCCTGCGCCCGATCCGCTCCTTCATGCCGGATATGGGCGGACTGGACCTCTCGCCGCTGGTCGCCTTGGTGCTGATCCACGTGGTGCGGATGCTCACCGTCTACCCGCTGCGTGGCCAGGTACCACTGCCCATGTAGCCGCCGCAGCCCCGCGGCGTCGCCGGGGTGTCCGGCGGCGCCGTGATCCGTCCCGCACCCCCATCGACCGCTACGGTTGCCGACGCCATGGCCTGGATCACGCCGGACCCGGAACACGACGCCTGGCTGGTGCACGTGCGCGTCACTCCGCGCGCCAAGCGGGAGGCGCTGGACGTGCAGGGCGAGCGACTGCGCGTGCGCCTGAACACCCCACCGGTTGAGGGCAAGGCCAACGCCGCCCTGTGCAAGCTGCTGGCCCGGCGGTTCGGCGTGGCCAAGTCGGCCGTGACGCTGCTGCGCGGTGAGCGCAGCCGGGACAAGACCCTGCGCATCACGGCTCCCAAGCAGTGGCCGGAGGGGCTGCCGCGCCCGGAAGCCCCCCCGCCAACCTGAGGCGGCTTGTCCCGGCCATAGCCGGCTCGCTAGACTGCACGGCTATTGCTCAGCGAGCGGAAGTGTCATGGTGAGAAGCCCGCCGACCGACTCCGTCGGACTGGTGACCCAGCACAAGGCAACCTTCGAGGAGCCCCTGCCGCTCGTCTGCGGTCGGGAGCTGCCCCGGTACGAGCTGGTCTACGAGACCTACGGCGAGCTCAACCGCGAGGGCACCAACGCCATCCTGGTCTGCCACGCGCTCTCCGGCAATCACCATGCCGCCGGCTACCACTCCGAGCACGACCGCAAGCCGGGCTGGTGGGAGACGTGCATCGGTCCGGGCAAACCGCTGGACACCAACCGCTTCTTCGTTGTCTGCAGCAACAACCTGGGTGGCTGCCACGGCTCCACCGGGCCGGCCAGCATCAACCCGGAGACGGGTAAGCCCTACGGCGACCAGTTCCCCATCGTCACGGTGCGCGACTGGGTACGAAGCCAGGCACGCCTGGCCGATGAGCTGGGCATCCGCCAGTGGGCGGCGGTGGCCGGCGGCAGCTTGGGCGGCATGCAGGCGATGCAGTGGGCCATCGACTACCCCGACCGCCTGCGCCACGCCATTGTCATCGCCGCCGCGCCGCGGCTGTCGGCACAGAACATTGGCTTCAACGAGGTCGCCCGCCAGGCGATCATGAGCGACCCCGAGTTCCACGGCGGGCGTTACTACGATTACGGCGTCTCGCCCCGTCGTGGGCTGGCGGTGGCGCGCATGCTCGGACACATCACCTACCTCTCGGACGACGCCATGCGCGCGAAGTTCGGGCGCGATCTGCGCGGCGACATGAGCTTCGACTTCGAGCAGGTGGACTTCGAGGTCGAGAGCTACCTGCGCTACCAGGGACAGCGCTTCGTGCAGGACTTCGACGCCAACACCTACCTGCTGATGACCAAGGCGCTCGACTACTTCGATCCGGCCGCCGACCACGACGACGACTTCTCCGCGGCGCTCGCGCACATCCAGTGCTCGACCCTGCTGCTCTCCTTCTCCAGCGACTGGCGCTTCGCCCCGGCACGCTCGCGCGAGATCCTCCGCGCGCTGCTGGAACACAACAAGCCGGTCAGCTACATGGAGATCGAGGCCACCCAGGGCCACGACGCCTTCCTGATGCCCATCCAGCGCTACCTGGAGGCCTTCTCCGCCTACATGGGCAACGTCGCCCGGGAGGTGGGGGCGTGAATCCGCTGCGCCGCGAACTGGAGATCGTCGCCGACTGGATCGAGCCGGGCTCCCGGGTTCTGGACCTGGGCTGCGGCGACGGCACACTGCTCCACTATCTGGTCCAGCGTAAGGGCGTAACCGCCTACGGCCTGGAGATCGACCCGCGCAAGGTCACCCGATGCATGGACCGCGGCGTCAATGTGGTCCGTGCCGACCTGGACGAGGGGCTGGACGACTTCCATCGCGACAGCTTCGACCACGTCATCATGAGCCAGACCGTCCAGGCGGTGCGCTACCCGGACAAACTCCTTGAGGACATGCTGCGTGTGGGCCGCCACGGCATTGTCACCTTCCCCAACATCGGCTACTGGCGGCTGCGCATGCAGTTGCTGCTCAAGGGGCGCATGCCACGCAGCCCGGCCCTACCCAACGCTTGGTACAACTCGCCGAACATCCACCTGTGCACGGTGCGCGACTTCGAGCGCCTGTGCGCCACCATGGGCGTGCAGATCCGCGAGCGGCGCCTGCTCGACCGCGCCCACCGCTCGACACCGTTCATCGACCTGGCCCCGAACCTGCTCGGCGAGGTGGCCATCTACCGTTTCGTACGCGGCAGCGACTCCCTGTAGAATCCGGTCAAGGACGGGCGGTCGCCGCTCCGGGGTGCCGCCCGCGATCTCACCTGGCAGGAAACCGGGAAGTCTATGCAGCCCGAGTACGTGCGGTACAACCAGACCATCGTCGAGCGGCGGCGCTCCGCCTACCAGGACATCGTCATCGCCCACGATCCGGCGGTGGGGCACCTGCTCTACCTCGATGACGACCTGCAGATCGCCAACGCCGACGAGCCCTACAACCAGGCAATCACCCGGCCGCTGCGCGAGGCCAACGCACTGGGCGATGTGCTCATCCTCGGCGGCGGCGACGGCGGCGTCCTGCGCGCGCTGCTCGATGCCGGCGCGCGCCGGGCGGTGCTGGTGGATATCGACGGCGACGTCATCGAGCTCTCACGCCAGTACCTGCCGGATCTCTGCGGCGACGCCTTCGACCGGCCCGGCGCCGAGGTGGTGGTCGGCGACGCCTTCGCCTACCTCGACGCCGAGGAGCGCTGGGACGGCATCATCTATGACCTGACCATGGATCCGGTCCGAGAAGACCAGCCGCGAACCGAGTATATCCGCGAGATCCTCGCCAAGGTCTCGGACCGACTGAACCCCGGCGGGGTCATGGCCATGCAGTGCTGCGGCGCCGACGAACCCGGCCTGCGCGAGGAGATCCGCGCCGGACTGGCCCACACCTTCGCCGACTGGGGCGACTGGGAGGCCGAGGTACCGTCCTTTGACGTACCCTGGGTCTTTGCCTGGGCGCGCGCCCCGCGGGAGGCATCGTGACAACCTGGCTGATCACCCACCCCCAGTGCCTGGAGCATGACGCCGGCACCGGCCACCCGGAGAGCGCCGCGCGGCTGCAGGCCATCCTTCAGGCGCTCCAGCACGCCACCTTCGAGTACGTCCTGCGCGAGGAGGCGCCGCTGGCCACCACCGCGCAGCTCGAGCTGGCCCACGACCCGACCTACGTGCGCTCGCTGCTCGAAAGCGTCCCCGCGGAGGGGGCCCGGCACATCGATCCGGACACCCGCCTCTGCCCGGCCACCGGCGAGGCCGCGCGGCGGGCCGCCGGAGCCGTCTGCCACGGGGTCGACGGCGTGCTCTCCGGGAAGGCGCAGCGCGTCTTCTGTGCGGTCCGCCCGCCGGGCCACCACGCCGAGTCCGATCGGGCCATGGGATTCTGCTTCTTCAACAACATCGCCGTCGGCGCCGGCCACGCAGTGGCCAACTACGGCCTGCAGCGGGTGGCGATGGTCGATTTCGATGTTCACCACGGCAACGGCACCGAGGAGATCAGCCGCGGCCGGCCGGGGTTCCACTACTTCTCGACCCACCAGCACCCCCTGTTCCCGGGCACCGGCACACCGGGCAGCGACAACCCGGCGAACATCGTCAACGTCACCCTGGCTGACGGCGATGGCTCTGAGGCGTTTCGCGAGGCCTTTACGCAGACCATCCTCCCCGCCCTCGACGCGCTGCAGCCGGAACTGATCCTGATTTCGGCAGGCTTCGACGCCCACCGCTCGGACCCGCTGGCCACCCTGCAGCTGGACGAGACCGACTTCGCCTGGGCCACCCGGGAGTTGGTGGACGTGGCCAAGCGCCACTGCCAGGGGCGCGTGGTTTCGGTGCTCGAGGGTGGCTACAACACCTCCGTGGTCGGCCGCTGCGCCGCGGCCCACCTCGAGGCACTGATGATGTAGGCTAAAGGCCATGCACGTGGAGGCGAACCGGAGCCCTTACCTCAACCCCGCCGAGCGCGTGCGCGGGGCCCAACGCACCCAGCAGCCCGAGGCTGCCGGGCGGACCGACTTTGCCCGCCACGCGGAGGCCGCTCGCCCCGCCTCACCCGTCCGCCCCACACCGCTGGCCGCCGAGGGGTTGGCCAGTGGCGGCGTGGGCCAGCCGCCAACCCCCCGACTCGGCGACGCCGGGGGGTTCCGGCCGCCGGAGCTCATCGCCGCCCGCTACGAGGGCCAGGATCGCAGCCTGACGCCGGAGGGCGGGCTGCGCAGCGGCGGAGCCGGCAGCCACGGCCTCCGGCCGGATACCGAGGATCTGCCCCGGGGGCTGCGGCAACTGGTCGAGGTTCAGGCCATGTCGCAGCCCGATGTCCTCGGCCGCGGCGGCCGCCTGGATCTGACCATCTAAGCCCCCCATGCCGGTTCAGACTCGCTACCAGGACGATCTGGCCCGGGGCGTTATCCACCCCGATCCAGCCCAGCAGCGCGCCGTGCAGGCCCTGCAGACACTCCACGACGACCTGCTCGCGCAGCCGGCCGGCGCCGGGTGGCTGGGCTGGCTGCGCCGGCGCCCGGGCACCGCCGCCCCCGGACTCTACCTCCACGGCCCGGTCGGGCGCGGCAAGACCTATCTGGTGGACGCCTTCTTCGATGCCCTGCCCTTCGCGGCCAAGCAGCGCCTGCACTTCCACCACTTTATGCGGCGTACCCACGACGCGCTGCACCGGCTGCGCGATCACCGCGATCCGCTCGGCCACCTGGCCCGCGACTTCGCCGCCGAGCATCGGGTGCTCTGCTTCGACGAGTTCCACGTCAGCGACATCGCCGACGCCATGATCCTTGGCCGCTTGCTCGAGCAGCTCATCGGCGAGGGGGTTACTCTGGTGGCAACCTCCAACGTGCACCCGGACGATCTCTACCGCGACGGCCTGCAGCGGGCCCGCTTCTTGCCGGCCATCGATGCGCTCAAGCGCCACTGCCGCGTGGTGAACCTGGACGGTGAGCGGGATTACCGGCTCGAGCGCCTGGAGCAGGCGCCGGTCTACCTGATCGGCGCGGCCGGCGAACACGACGCGCGACTGCAGGAGCGGTTCGTGCAGCTCGCCCCGGAGCCCGGGCAGAGCGACGGCACCCTGGACATCGAGGACCGACCGATCCGCGCGCGCCGCTGGGCCGATGGCGTCGCTTGGTTCGATTTCACCGAGCTGTGCAGCGGGCCGCGCAGCGCCTCCGATTACATCGAGCTGGCACGACTGTTCCACACTGTGCTGGTCGCCGACGTGCCCCGCTTCGAGGCCAACCGCGAGGACGAGGCACGCCGGTGGATGGCGCTCGTCGACGAACTCTACGAGCGGCGGGTCAACCTGATCTGCTCGGCGACCGCAGCGCCGGAGGCCCTCTACGCCGGCCGGCGGCTGGCCTTTGAGTTCCAGCGCACCGCCAGCCGGCTCCACGAGATGCAGAGCCACGAGTACCTGGCCGAGCCCCATCGCCCCTGAAGCCAAGGAGAGATCGCCATGAACCAGCGCGGCGGCAAGACCGGCTACCGGCCGCAAATCCAGCGTCTGCGGCGAGGCGAAAAGCGCTCGCACCTGCTCTACTATCTACCGGTACACGACGGCAACGACGGGACGCGGCTCGGTGTCCTCGGCGATCTCTCGCCGGACGGGCTGCTGCTCATCGGGGACCGCGCTTTCACCCCCGGGCAGCGCCT
This sequence comes from Halorhodospira sp. 9628, assembly GCF_022228075.1. Taxonomy (NCBI): domain Bacteria; kingdom Pseudomonadati; phylum Pseudomonadota; class Gammaproteobacteria; order Chromatiales; family Ectothiorhodospiraceae; genus Halorhodospira; species Halorhodospira sp. 9628. The sequence continues at coordinate 315,320 of NZ_JAJNRF010000002.1, read as the reverse complement.
GCAGCTGCAGATCCGTGGTGAGCCGGGCAGCGAGATCGCTGGCGATGTACGCATCGACGTCACCGCCGAGGCGCGCTGGTCGGCACCGGACGTGAACCCGGCCTATACGGCCACCGGGTTCCGCCTCGCCAACCCAGACGAGCGGACCCGACACGCCATTGAGACCCTGCTCCACGACCTCGGCCTGCTGGCCGGGGCGGACGACGAGGACGAGACAGGAGGACAGCCATGAGCGCCGACGCCGACAAGCACCCCCAGGACGACGACCCGCGTTCGCTATCCGATCACCGCATCCGCGAGAAGCACTCCCGCGAGGAGGTCCGGCGCTGGCGCGAGCAGGCGGCCGAGCACCATCGGCGCTGGTTCGACGTCATGAACAACCCCTACGGGCAGGACTGACGCTCCCCCCGGGGGCACGACGGCCACCGGGGGAGAGACGCCCCGCGCTTACGCCGGGACGCGGGGGTTGAGGCTGTAGGTGGTGGTCATGCTGGCCTGATCGAGGATGTGCGGGCGAATGGCCTCGAGCAGGTCGGGCCCGCGGAAACCCGCCGCCACCGGCGCACGCTCCACGTCGAGGGCGTAGAGGGTGAAGATATAGCGGTGCGGGATGGAGTCGTTCCACGGCGGGCACGGCCCGTCGTAGCCGTAGTAGGTACCGCGCATCTCGTCACTGCCGGCGAGGAAGTCGGTGTAGTCGTTGACCCCCTGCCGGGTGCCGTGGGGCCCCTCGGGTGCATCCTTGCCCCCGGGCACCACGCCCTCGGCGAAGGCGCCCTCGGCCACCTCGCCCAGCCCCGGATCAAGGTCGACCAGCAACCAGTGGTAGAAGTCCACCCGCGGCAGGTCCGAGGGGATCTCCCGGTCCTCGCGATTCACGTCGCCGGCGTGGCTCGGGGCGTCCGGGTCGTGGCAGACCAGGACCAGCGAGCGCGTGCCCGCCGGCAGATCCGACCAGGCGAAGTGGGGGCTGAGATTCCGGCCCAGGGCCATGTGGTTTTCGGCATCCGGGATCCCGAAGGCGTACGGCTCCGGGACCGGTCGACCGTCGGTCAGGCTCTGACTCGTCAGGCGCATAGCTTGCCCCTCCTGCTGTTTGGGTTACCCTCGTGGGGATTGTAAAGCCGGCAGGCGCAGCGTGACGATGCAACAGCGACTGTTCGCGTACGGGACCATCCTCGCGGGGGCCGACGATCCGCAAGTGCAGGCAGCCATCCAGCGCTACACCGAACGCATCGACGAAGGCTGGATCCGTGGGCGCCTTTACGACCTGGGCCCCTTCCCGGGCGCGGTCCCCCGCCTGCCACAGGATTCCCGCGAGACCTGGGTGCGCGGGGTACTCCTCACGGTGCTCGATCCTCGCCGGGTCTTCCGCGTCCTCGACCCCTACGAGGACTGCGATCCGCAGCGACCGCGGGCCGGGCTGTACCGCCGGGAACAGGTCGCCGCGCACCCCGCCTCGGCCCCGGAGGCGCCGCTGACCTGCCAGATCTACTGGATCAACCGGGTCCCGCCTTACGCCCGCTTGATCGACAGCGGCGACTGGCACCACCACGTACAGAGCCGGCCGCCCTACGCCCCGCGTGGCGGCGCCTCGTAGCTAACGCGGCAGCACCAGGTGGTCGGCCACCCGCTGCGGGTCGGGCGTGGCCAGCGGGGGGATGCGCCCGAGCCGCGGCGCCGGCAGGCGGGCATCGAGGCTGGCGATCTGCGCCTCGCGGCGCGGGTCGTCGGCCTCCAGCTCGCTGGCCACCCAGCCGGCCAGAGTGAGGCCGTCGGCACGGATCGCCTCGGCGCTGAGCAGGGCGTGGTTCAGACAGCCCAGGCGGACGCCGACGACCAGCACCACGGGCAGGCCGATCTGCCGGGCCAGACCGGCCACGTCCTGCGTCGGCCCCAGGGGCACCCGCCAGCCGCCGGCCCCCTCGACGACGGTGAACCGCTCCTGCGCCAGCGCCCGGGCCGCCGCGACCAACCCCGCAACATCGATGGATCGCCCCTCCTCCGCGGCCACCAGGTGCGGGGCGGCCGCCGCCTCCAGGGCGCACGGATTGACGGTGGCGTAGGGCGGAGCCGGATCGAACAGGGCCTGCAGCTGCTCGGCGTCGTCGTTGCGCAGTCCGGCGGCGGTGCGTCGGCAACCGGCGGCCACTGGCTTCATGGCCGCCACCGGGACCCCGCTGCGCTGCAGGAGACGGATCAGCCCCCCGGCGTAGACCGTCTTGCCGACTCCGGTGTCGGTGCCGGTGATGAACACCCCGGAGAGACCGTCCCGGTGCGCGCTCACCGCCGCCTCCGCCGGATACCGTGGACATCGAGCCGGACCTCGCCGGTCTCGTCGGCGCGCTGCGGGGTTCCGGCCATACCCCAGGCGTGGCCGTAGACCACCTCGTAGGTGGCCGGCACGCGGCCGTCGGGCTGACGCCAGGCGAGGCTATAGGCGGCCTCCACCCGGGCCAGGCGGTGGGGTGAGAGCAGACCGCGGGGGCGACCGGGGGCGGCGTTGGAGGCACCCAGGGCCTTGAGGTCGCGCATAACGGCACGCGGGTGGGCATAGGTGAGATTAAAGGGCTCGCCATCGAGCACCGGGTCGACGAACCCCGCCTCGAGCATCCGGTCGCCGACGTCGTGCTTGTCGGGAAAGCGGTGCACGCGGGCGTGATCGTCCACCTCGGCCCAAGCCCCGCGCAGCTCGTGCAGTGTATCCGGGCCGAAGGTGGCGAACATCACCGCCCCCTCCGGGGCGGTCACCCGCTGCAGCTCGCGCAGGGCCGCCGGCAGGTCCTCCGCCCACTGCAGGGCCAGGCTGGAGAAGACCAGTTCAAAGGTGTCGTCCGGGTACGGCAGGGCGTGAAGATCGGCGCAGACGCAGCGCGGACGTCGCAGCCACGGCGCCCGCCGCCGGGCCCGCTGCAGCATGGCCGGAGCGATGTCCAGGGCGTGGACCTCGGCTTTGCGGTAGCGCCGGATCAGCGCACGTGTCGCGTAGCCGGTCCCGGCACCGAGGTCGAGGACACGGCGCGGGGCCACCCGGACCGGATCGAGCCGCTCAAGCAGGCGGTCGGCGACCTCGCGCTGGAGTACGGCGACCTCGTCGTAGCGCTCCGCCGAGTCGTCGAAACTGCGTCGCACGCGACGGCGATCGATCCGCTGGGCATCGCCTGGGTTCACGATCGGACCTCCTCGAGGAAGCAGTGGATGGCCTGTGCCACTTCGGTGGCGTGGGTGCAGTGGGGCAGATGGCCAGCGTCATCGAGGATCTCCACCCGGCCGCCACAGGCCGCGGCGCCCCGCTGCAGCGCCGCCGTGGGCACCAGAGGATCACGCCCCCCCCCGAGCCATAGCGTCGGCGGCGGCTGCACCGCCCCGGCAAGCGCCCCGCGCAGGTCAGCCTCGGCGAGGGCCGCCAGCCCGGCCGCCAGCCCGTCGTTGGAGGCCTGACTGGGGTCGGCGACGGCAGCGGCATCGTCCGCCGAGACCCGCCCGAGCTGCCGGCGAAAACGCCGATCGGTCGCCGCCGGGCTCCGCCCGAGGCCAGCCTGCATGGCAGTCAGCTCTGCCGCCGGAGTCGCACACGGCCAGTCGGCCTCCATGGTAAACCGAGGCGTGGCAGCAATCAGGACCACACCGCGCAAGGGCTTGCCTCGGCGCAGGGCCTCCAGGGCAACGGTGCCGCCTAGCGACCAGCCCACCCAAACCGCATCGTCCGGCGCGGCATCGATGACCGGCGCAGCCACCCCGGCGAGTTCCACCGTGCCGGGGTCGGCGCAGCCGCCATGGCCCGGCAGCTCAAGCACGTCAGCCGGCACCTCCAGAGCGGCCCGCAAGGGGGCGAAGACGCGCGCATCGAAGGACCAGCCCGGGACCAGGAGCAGCGGCGCTGTCACGACACCGCCTCCGGGGTGGCGGGGTGGCGACGAGCGGCCGCATCCAGGGCCTCAAGCAGCCGGTCGATGTCCGCCTCGCCGTGGCAGGCGGTCAGGCTGACGCGCAGTCGGGCGGTTCCCGCCGGCACGGTCGGCGGCCGGATCGCCGCGACGCGCAGGCCGCGGCGATCGAGCTCGGCACTCCAGGCGCTGGCAGTGGCGCTTTGGCCGACGAGCACCGGGAGGATCGGCGTCTGCGGCCCCGGCGGTTGCGCCACCGGCAGGCCCAGCTCCCGGGCGCCGGCGCGGAAGCGGCTGATCAGCGCCTGCAGCCGCTCACGCCGCCACTGCTCGGCACGGGCGATGCGCACCGCCTCCAGGGCAGCCGCCGCCTGCGCCGCCGGCGGTGCCGTGGTGTAGATGTACGGACGGGCCCACTGGCGCAGGGCGTCAATCAGGGTCCGGCTGCCGGCGACAAAGGCACCGAAGGTACCGAACGCCTTGCCCAGGGTACCCACCAGCACCGGGACCCGCTCCGGCGCGCAGCCGGTGGCCGGCACGCTGCCCTGCCCCCCGGGCCCGATCACCCCGAGGCCGTGGGCGTCGTCGACCACCAGCACCGCACCGGCGGCCTCGGCGACGGCGGCCAGCTCAGGCAGCGGGGCAACGTCGCCGTCCATGCTGAAGACACCGTCGGTGACCACCAGCGCAGCGCGCTCGCCCACCTGCTCCGCCAGATGCGCGGGGTCGGCGTGGCGGTAGCGCCGCGGGCGCGCCCCAGCAAGGCGTACGGCATCGATCAGCGAGGCGTGATTCAAACGGTCCTCGGCCACCGCCTGCCCCCGCCGGACCAGAGCGGTGATCACGCCCAGATTGGCCATGTAGCCGGTGGAGAAGAGAAGCGCGGCCTCCCGGCCGGTGAACGCCGCCAGCTCCGCCTCGAGCGCCTCGTGCTCGGGGCGGTGGCCGGTGACCAGGTGCGCAGCCCCGGCGCCGCTGCCCGAGCGCTGCGCGTGCTCGGCGAGAACCCGGGCCGGGCGCGGGTCGGCAGCCAGGCCGAGGTAATCATTGCCGCAGAAGACGGTGCACCGCCGGCCATCGCGCCGGACGGCGGTGGCCCCGTCGTAGCCGTCGAGGACCTCGGCGTGGCGGTACAGCCCCGCCTCGCGGCGCTCGGCGAGCCGCGGCGCCAGCCGCGCATCGAGCCGGGCCGCCGGATCGCTCACGGCTCCAGCTCGGCGCAACGGTGGGGGTGCGGCTCGAGCGTCATCCCCAGGCGATGGAGCAGCTGCCGGTCTGCGTCCGTCTCCGGGTTGCCGGTGGTCAGCAGCCGCTCGCCAAGGAAGAGGCTATTGGCCCCGGCGCTCAGGCACAACGCCTGGAGCTCGTCGCTCATCTGCTCGCGCCCGGCGGCCAGACGGACGTAGGAGCCGGGCATGACGATGCGCGCCGCTGCGATGGTGCGCACGACCTCGAACGGGTCCACCGCCTCGGTCTCCTCCAGCGGGGTACCGGGAATGGGGATCAGTCGGTTGACCGGCACGCTCTGCGGCTGCACCGGTAGGTTGGCCAGGGTGGCCAGCATCTCGACGCGGTCGGCGCGCGACTCGCCCAGGCCCACGATGCCACCGCAGCAGACGCGCATCCCGGCGGCGCGGATGCGCTCGAGCGTCTCCAGTCGCTGCTCGTAACTACGGGTGGTAACCACCTGATCGTAGTACGAAGCGGAGGTGTCGAGGTTGTGGTTGAAGTAGTCGAGCCCGGCCTCGGCCAGCCGCTCAGCCTGCCCCTCGGCGAGCAGGCCGGCGGAGAGGCAGCTCTCCAGCCCCTCTTCCTTCACCGCCCGGATCATGGCTTCCAGGGTCCCCAGGTCGCGGTCCCTGGGACCACGCCAGGCTGCGCCCATGCACAGCCGGGTGGCACCGCTGGCGCGGGCCCGGCGGGCTGCCTCGCGGACGGCCTCGACGTCGATCAGCCCCTCGCGCTCCAGGCCGGTGTCGTAGCGGGCGCTCTGCGAGCAGTAGGTGCAATCCTCGGCGCAGGCCCCGGTCTTGATCGAGACCAGGGTGCAGGCTTGGACCTGGCCCGGGTTAAAGTGGCGGCGGTGCACCTCCTGGGCACGGAAGAGCAACTCCGGGAGGGGCAGCTCGAACAGGGTATGGATCTGCGACGGATCCCAGCTCAGGGCGTCGGTCTCGGTCATGATCGGCTCACTGCTGATTGGCCGCGGGCCGTGCCGCGCAGGAAGCGCTCATGGTAGCAAGGAGGCCGCCATGGTCAACTACAGGCTTGCACGATCAGTCAACAAGTGGCTGGATATTATCCCGCCAGCCCTCTACCCACCGCGCTGCCGGTTGTGCGATGACCCGGGCGTCGACGGCCTCGACCTGTGCCGCGGCTGCCGGGCCGACCTGCCGTGGAACACCCCCTGCTGCCCGCACTGCGCCCTGCCGGGGGACGGCGCCCTGCCGTGCCCTTGCCGGCAGAGCCCGCTGCCCTTCCGGGCAGCGGTGGTGCCGCTGCGCTACGAGGGACCGGCCGAGCGCCTGATCACCGCCTTCAAGTTCCACGGCCGGCTGGCCGACGGGCAGCTGCTCGGCGCGCTGCTCGCCGACGCCGTCCGCCGGGACGCGGCGCCACTGCCCGCGGCCGTCGTCCCGGTCCCGCTCCACGCCCGGCGGCTGCGCCAGCGTGGCTTCGATCAGACGGCGGAACTGGCCCGGGCGGTGCGCCGCCGGCTCCCTCCCCTGCCGCTGTGCCGGGCACTGCGCCGGCGCGACGGCGATGCCCGCCAGGCCACCCGCAGCGCCCGGGCACGGCGCAGCGCCATCCGCGGCGCGTTCAGTGCCCGCCCCGGGCGGGTGCCGGGACACGTGGCCCTGCTCGACGATGTGGTCACCACCGGGGCGACGGCCGCCGAGGCGGCGCGCACCCTGCGCGCCGCTGGAGTGCAGCGGGTCGATCTGTGGGCGCTGGCGCGGACGCCGTAGGCATCGCGCCCGGTGCAGGGGCTAGAGGTGCAGGTCGGCCACCAGGCCGGCAAAGACTACGCCGCCGAGCCAGGCGTTGTTGAGGAAGGCGCGAAAGCAGTCCTGGCGCTCACGCCGGCGGATCAGGTACTGCTGATAGGCGAACAGCCCGGCCGCCCCGGCCAGCCCCAGGTAATAGGCCACACCGGCCTCCAGGTGCAGGCCGACCTGCAGCAGCGCCAGCAGCATCAGCGCCTGCAGGATGGCAATCATCAGTCGGTCCAGGTCGCCGAAGAGGATGGCCGTGGACTTGACGCCGATCTTCACATCGTCATCCCGGTCGACCATGGCGTACATGGTGTCGTAGACGGTGGCCCAGAGCACGGTGGCGATCAGCAGCAGCCAGGCCACCACGGGCACCGCCCCGGTCTGCGCGGCGAAGACCATGGGCACGGCCCACCCGAAGGCCAGCCCCAGATGGATCTGGGGCAGGTGGGTGTAGCGCTTGGTGAAGGGGTAGGTCGCCGCCAGCACCACCGCTACCAGCGACATCAGGATGGTCAGCGGATTGGTCAGCAGCACCAGCCCGAAGGCGAGCAGGCAGAGCACGACAAACAGGGCCAGCGCCTCGCGCTCGGAGACGCGCCCGGTGGCGAAGGGCCGCTGCCGGGTCCGCTTGACGTGCCCGTCGATGTGGCGATCGGCGAAGTCGTTGATGACGCACCCGGCGGCCCGCATGATCACTACACCGAGGGTGAAGATGACCAGCAGATCGAGATCCGGCACCCCGGCAGCCGCGATCCAAAGCGCCCAGAGCACCGGCCAGAGCAGCAGGAAGTTGCCGATGGGCCGATCGAGCCGCGTCAGCTGCGCATAGGTCCGCAGGCGCGCGTTCACGCCCCCTGGGCCGGATGGCTCCCCGCTATGCACCTCGCCGCTCACCCTCAACACCCTCCGGGAAAAAGACCTCGGTTACCAACAGACGCCGGCCGGCAACGGACAGCGTCGAGCGTCGCGCCCAGCCCCCGGCCGGCGACGGCAGACCGTGAGCGCGCAGCCAGTCGGCCAGCGGCTCGCGTCCACGCAGCCGGGCCACCGCCAGCGGACCGCGCTGCACATCGGCCGCCGAGAAGAGCAGTCGGCCCAGGGGGCGCTCGCCCAAGCGCGGCAGCCTCGCCAGCGGCCCGAGCAAACGATCCGGCACGATACTTCGGGCGTAGATAGTCGGGCCACCCTCGCAATCGAGCACGACCTCGCGCAACCAGGCGTGTCGTCCCACCGGCAACCCGAGGGCGACGCCCTCATCCGGGGCCGGCCGCTGCCAGGCCTGGCGCAGAACGTGAACGTGAACCGGACCGAAGCGCTCGAGCTGCGCCGTCAGGGAGCCGCGCTCGGTGAGCAGCCGGTGCACTGCCGGTTTCGGCCGCCCCGGGACCGCGGCCACCCCCGGCCGCCAGGCTGCCACCCGGGGATGCCAGACAGCGCGTTCCCTCACCCCGTTTGCCACTGCGAATCCACCACCCGTCATTGCGGAGCCGATCACACCTGCCCGTAGCGCTCGGCTTCGCCGACCCAACGGCGGATGAGCTGCTCGGCGGTCCCGGGAGCCCGCTCCAGGAGCTCGGCCCCCACCTGCTGGACGGCCTCGAGCAGATCCGCGTCACGGCGCAGGTCGGCCACGCGCAGGCTCAGCGCACCGGTCTGCCGGGTACCCAGCAACTCTCCGGGGCCGCGGATGTCCAGATCCCGCCGGGCGATGGCGAATCCGTCATCGGTCTCCCGCAACACGGCGAGCCGCTGCCGGGCGCTCTCAGACAGCGGACCATGATACATGAGCACACAAGTCGACGCCGCGCGGCCGCGCCCGACCCGTCCACGCAACTGATGGAGCTGCGCCAGGCCAAGCCGCTCGGCGTTGTCGATGACCATCAGGCTGGCGTTGGGCACGTCGACCCCGACCTCGATCACCGTCGTGGCCACCAGCAGCGCCACCTCGCCCCGGGCGAACGCCCCCATGGTGCGTTCCTTCTCGGTCGGGGTCATGCGGCCGTGGACCAGCGCCACGCGGTGGGCATCGCCCACGGCCCGCTCGAGTTCGGCAGCGGTGTCCTCAGCGGCCTGCGCCTCCAGTTCGTCCGAGGCCTCGATGAGGGTGCAGACCCAATACGCCTGGCGCCCCGCGTCGAGGGCAGCGCGGATGCGCTCGATGACTTCTCCGCGACGCCGCTCGGCGACCACCACCGTCTGCACCGGCGTGCGTCCCGGCGGGCGCTCGTCCAGCGAAGAGACGTCGAGATCGGCGTAGGCGGTCATGGCCAGGGTCCGGGGGATCGGGGTGGCGGTCATGGTCAGCTGGTGGGGCTCGGCGCCACCGCCCTTGTCTTTAAGCGCCAGGCGCTGGTGCACACCGAAGCGGTGCTGCTCGTCCACCACGACCAACCCCAGACGGCGGAACTGCACCTCCTCCTGGAACAGCGCATGGGTCCCCACGGCGATGCCGGCACGGCCCTCGGCCAGGCGCTGGCGCGCCGCACGACGCTCGCTCGCCGACGCGCCGCCGGATAGCCAGGCCACTTCCACACCCAGCGGCTGGAACCAGCCCTGCAGACTGCGGCAGTGCTGCTCGGCGAGCAGCTCGGTGGGCGCCATCAGCGCCGCCTGGTAGCCACTGCCCACGGCCCGGGCGCAAGCCAGGGCGGCGACGACGGTCTTGCCCGAGCCGACATCCCCCTGCAGCAGGCGCAGCATCGGCACCGTATCCGCCATGTCCGCGGCCAGCTCGGCGTCCACCCGCTGCTGCGCGCCGGTCAGCGGGAAAGGCAGGCTCGCCTGCAGCTGCCCGGCCAGCGCCTCGCCCTGGTCCAGCGGCGGGGCGCCGGCCTCCGAGCGCAGCGCCTGGCGCCGGCGACGCAGGGTGAGGTGGTGGGCGAGCAGCTCCTCGCAGGCCACCCGGCGCACCGCCGGATGGGTGCCGGCGAGCAGCGCCTCGGTGTCGGTCTCCGGCGGCGGGCGGTGAATGGTGCGCAGGGCCTCGGCGAGGGTCGGCCACTGCCCGTCCACCCACGCGGCCTCGGGCAAGCACTCCGGGGCAGCCTCGGGGAGCAGCCCCAGAGCGGCGTCGACCAGCTTGCGCAGCTGCCCCTGATGCAGGCCGTCGGTGCTGGCATAGACCGGGGTGAGGGCGTCCTCACCGGGACCGTCGGCATCGCCGGGGGCCACCCGCTGGTGCTCCGGATGGGCCATCTGCAGGCCGCCGTAACCGGCCCGCACCTCACCGAAGCAGCGCAGGAGTACGCCGCGGGTCAGGCGCTCGGCCTGGCGCGGATGGAAATGGAAGAAAACCAGATCGAGCTGCCCGGTGCCGTCACTGAGCCGGCACAGCAGGCGCTTGCGCCGCCCCCGGGCCACCTCGGACCACTCCACCCGCCCCTCGATCAGCACCCGCTCGCCGGGCTGCAGGCCACCGATGGGGCGCAGGCGGGTGCGGTCCTCGTAGCGGATGGGGCGGTGCAGCAGCAGATCGCCCACCGTGTGCAGCCCCAGCCGTGCCAGGCGTTCGGCCAGGCGCGGGCCGACACCCGGCAGGCTGGTCAGCCGCCGCTGTGCCCCTTCCACGGCCGGGCTTCAGCCCTCCCGGGGCAGGTAGAGCACGGCGTCCATCTCCACCGCCGCCCCCTTGGGCAGGGCGGCCACGCCGAGGGCGGCCCGCGACGGGTAGGGCTCGGAGAGGTATTGGGTCATCACCTCGTTGACCAGGGCGAAGTGGCTCAGGTCGGTGAGGTAGATGGCGATGCGCACGGCGTCGGCCAGAGTGCCGCCGGCGGCCTCGGCGACGGCACCGAGGTTCTCGAAGACGCGGGCCACCTGGCTGTGCATGTCGGCGCCGACGAGCTCACCGGTCTGCGGATCCAGCGGGATCTGCCCGGAGATATAGACGAAATCCCCGGCCCGCACCGCCTGGCTGTAGGGGCCGATGGCGGCCGGCGCGGCCTCGGTGTGGATGGTTTCTCGGGACATGGGCGCTCTCTCTCTCCTTAACCGTCTTTCTTGCGCACGATGCGCTGCACCGGCGGCATGGCCCGCAGATGGCGCACCACGGCCGCCAGGTGGCGGCGGTCACGCACCAGGATCAGGAAGCGGACGGTGGCGATCATACCGTCGCGCTCCTCGATGGTGACGTTCTCGATGCTCGCCCCCTGCTCCGAGATGCCGTGGGCGAGCTGGGCCAGCGCGCCGCGCTCGTTGACCACGTCGATGCCGATCAGGGTGGGGAACTCGGCGTCGACATCAGCCTCCCAGTCCACATCCACCCAGCTCTCCGAACGTTTGCGCTGGCTGGCCACGTTCTTGCAGTCGCGGTGGTGGATGACCACGCCCCGGCCGGTGCTGACGAAGCCGACGATCGGGTCGCCGGGGATCGGCCGGCAGCAGCGCGCGAAGGAGACCACGGTGCCCTCGTTGCCGCGGATGGTCAGGGTGCCGTGGGGCTCGGGCTCATCGGGGCGCTCTTCGAGCTCGACCTCGCCCTGCTCCAGGCCGCTGAGCTGCTGCGCCACCAGCCACGGGACCCGGTTGCCCAGGCCGACATCGCGGAATAGGTCGTCGAGGCTGGCCAAGCCGGTGCCGGCCAGGGCCTCGTCGACACGCCCGGGATCGAGGGCGTCGAGGTCCACCGACAGCGCCGAGAGGGCGCGCTCGACCATGCGCCGGCCGAGTTCGATGGCCTCGTCATCGCGCAGCCGCTTGAGCGCGTGGCGGATGGCGGTGCGCGCTTTGGCGGTGACCACGAAATCGAGCCACACCGGATTGGGGCGCCCCACCGGGGCGGTGATGATCTCGACCATCTGCCCGCTCTGCAGCGGAGTGCGCAGCGGCGTAAGGCGGTGGTCGACCTTGGCGGCGATGCAGGAGTTGCCCACGTCGGAGTGGATCGCGTAGGCCAGGTCCACGGGCGTGGCGTTGCTCGGCAGTTCGAGGATGTCGCCCTTGGGGGTGAAGACGTAGATCTCGTCGGGGACCAGGTCGATCTTGACGCTCTCGATGAACTCCTCGGAGGTCCCGACGCTGCGCTGCATCTCGAGCAGGTCCTTGACCCACTGCCGGGCCCGCACCTGGGCCGTGTTGCCGCTCTCGCCAGCGTCCTTGTAGAACCAGTGCGCGGCGATGCCCGACTCGGCCACGGCGTGCATGTCGCGGGTGCGGATCTGCGCCTCGAGGCGGATGCGGTGCGGGCCGACCAGGGTGGTGTGCAGCGACTGGTAGCCGTTGGCCTTGGGGATAGCGATGTAGTCCTTGATCCGACCCGGCCGAGGTTTGTAGAGCCCGTGGAGGATGCCGAGCACGCGATAACACTCGTCGACGGTGTCGACGACCACCCGGAAGCCGTAGACGTCGAAGACGTCGCGGAAGTTGAGCTGCTTGTGGACCATCTTGCAGTAGATAGACCACAGGTGCTTCTCGCGGCCGGCCACGTCGGCGTGGATCCCGGCCTGCTCTAGGCGCGTACGCACTTGATCGCAAACGGTGTCGAGGATCACGCCGCGCCGCCCGCGCTGCCGGGCGAGCTTCTCCTTGAGCGCCCGGTAGCGCAGCGGGTAGTGGGCGGCAAAGCCCAGGTCCTCGAGCTCGGTGCGCAGGCTGTTGATACCCAGGCGCTGGGCGATGGGGGCGTAGATGTCGAGGGTCTCGCGGGCGATGCGGCGGCGCTTCTCCGGACGCATGATCCAGATCGTGCGCATGTTGTGGAGGCGGTCGGCAAGCTTGATCAGGATGACGCGGATGTCCTGGGCCATGGCCAGGATCATCTTGCGAAAGCTCTCCGCCTGCGCCTCCTCCTTGCTCTGGAAGTCGATGGCGCCTAGCTTGGAGACCCCGTCGACGAGCTCGGCCACCTGTTCGCCAAAGCGCTCGGCGATCCCCTCTTTAGCGGTGGGGGTGTCCTCGATGACGTCGTGGAGCAGTGCGGCCACGACCGCCTCGGCATCGAGGCGCATCTCGGCGAGGATGCGGGCGACGGCGATCGGGTGCGTGATGTAGGGCTCGCCGGAGCGGCGCCGCTGCCCCTCGTGGGCGGCGGCGCTGAACCGGTAGGCCTCGCGGACCTGTTCGATCTGGTGGGGCTCGAGGTAGCGCTCGAGCAGGGCACAGACTTCCTGGATGCGCCGCTCCGGGTCGGAAGCCGACGCCGATTCACCGGCGTTGATGACACTCGCGGCGCGCGCCATACATTTCCCGGACCGGTCTCTCAGGTGGTCGGATCGGAATCACCGGACCCCGTCCCGGCGTCCTCCGCCGACTCGTCGAAGGAGCGCTCTTGGCTGGCGCCCGGATCCGGCTGCACGGGGCCGCCGCCGACCTCGGCCTCGACGTCGGCGGCGCTGAAGCCACCCAGGCTCAGGCTCTCCGCCGCGTTATCCTCGGCGCCGGTCAGGATCTCGGAGGTGACGTGGCCGGCGGCGATCTCGCGCAGCGCCACCACTGTCGGCTTGTCGTTCTCCCAGTCGACCAACGGCTCGATGCCCTTGGCCAGCTGCCGGGCCCGCTTGGCGCCGGCGAGCACGAGCTCGAAGCGGTTGTCCACGTTGTCCAGGCAATCCTCTACGGTGACGCGAGCCATCGCGCTCCTCCAGACACAATTCAGCAGATTGACATGTTATTTTAGCGCGTTGCCGCCCTGCGAGGAAGGTCTCTCGCTGGCGCGGTGCGCATCCGGCGGGCCGGGCAGCAGTTCCAAAAGCAGGGTATCGAGCATCTCGTAGCCGGTTTCGCTGGCGCGGATCCGGCCCTCGCTCCACGTCAGCCAGCCGCGGCTGCATAGCGGCGCCAGCCAGGCGCGCAGTGCCGCGCGGGTGCAGCCACTGCGCGCCACGGCCAAACGCTCTGGGAGCCCCTGCCGCAGGCGTAGACCGTTGAGCAGGACCTCGAAGGCCTGTTCCGACGGCGTCAGCTCGATGCACTCGGCATCGGCCCGCTCGCTGCCGGCGGCGGCCATCCAGGCCCGCGGCGAGTGGCGCTGGCGCGTGCGCCGCACGCGGCCGTCAGGGTCGGTGAGCTTGCCGGCCGCCCCGGCCCCCAACCCTAGGTAGTCGCCGAACGTCCAGTAACCGAGGTTGTGGACACTACGCTGACCCGAACGGGCGAAGGCCGAGACCTCGTAGCGCTCCAGCCCCGCCTCCGCCAGCCGCCGGCGGCACGCCACCTCCATCGCCAGCAACGTGTCCTCCCCGGGCAGCCCCGGCGGTGGGCGGCGCCCGAAGGGCGTATCCGGCTCGATGGTCAGCTGGTAATGACTGAGGTGATCCACCCCCAGCTCGATGGCCGCGGCCACGTCGGCCTCGGCCCCGGCGACTTCCTGCCCGGGCAGGCCGTACATGAGATCGACGTTGACGCCGTTAAAACCGGCGCTGCGCGCCTCGGCCACTGCCTCGCGCGCGGCGGCGGCGTCGTGGATCCGCCCCAGACGGGCCAGCAGCGTGTCATCCAGGGTCTGCACCCCGAGCGACAGGCGGGTCACGCCGGCCTGGCGGAAGCCCCGCAGCCGGGCCGTCTCGTTGGCGCCGGGGTTTGCCTCCAGGGTGATCTCGGCCCCCGGCTCGAAGCCGAGGAGCGCATCGAGGTCGCCCAGCAGTTCGCTGATCACCGCCGGCGGGAAGAGGCTCGGCGTGCCCCCGCCGATGAACACACTGGCCACCCGGCGGCCGAGCGCCGCCGGCGCCTGGCGGCGCAGCTCCCGGCCCAGAGCGGCCCGATAGGCGCCGGCCGGGAGTTCACCGCGCAGGGCGTGGGCATTGAAATCGCAGTAGCCGCAGCGCTGCAGGCACCAGGGCAGGTGGATGTAGACCGCCAGCGGCGGCAGCCGCACCCCGGCGCCGGTGGTCATGGCCGTGACCAGTTCACCCGGCCACCTCCGCAGCGATGCCCTGGATCAGCCCGCGCAGCGCCTGGCCGCGGTGGCTACGGGCGTCCTTCTCGGGGGCATCCAGCTCGGCGGCGGTCCGGCCGAGCTCCGGATCCTCGAAGACCGGGTCGTAACCGAAACCGTGCTGACCGCGCGGGGTCTCGACGATCCGCCCCGTCCAGCTGCCGTGAGCGACCAGCGGCGCGGGGTCGGCGGCGTGGCGCAGATAGACCATGACGCAGTGGAAGGTACCACGCCGGCTGCCATCGCCGCGCTCACGCAGCTCGGCGAGCAGCCGCTCGATGTTGGCGGCGTCACCGGCATCGCTGCCGGCGTAGCGCGCCGAATAGATGCCGGGCTCGCCACCGAGGGACGGAACGGCGAGCCCGGAGTCGTCGGCGACCGCGGGCAGGCCGCTGCGCTCGGCGCAGTGGCGCGCCTTGATCAATGCATTCTCGACGAAGGTCAGCCCGGTCTCGGCCGGGGAGTCGATACCCAGGTGCCCCTGGCTGACCACCTCGGCGTCGTAGCCCTGGAGCATGCGGGTCATCTCGGCAATCTTGCCGGCATTGCCGGTGGCCAGCACGATCTTCATGTCGCCAGTGCCTCCTGCTGATGCTGCAACAGCTCGCCGACGCCCTTCTCGGCCAGGGTGAGCATGCGCTCGAGTTCGTCACGCCGGAAGGCGTGCCCCTCGGCGGTGCCCTGCAGCTCGATGAAAGCGCCGGCATCGTTCATCACCACGTTCATGTCCGTCTCGGCCTCACCGTCCTCGGCGTAGTCCAGATCGAGCACCGGCTCGCCGCGATAGACCCCCACCGAGACCGACGCCACCTGCCCGTGGAGCGGAGAAGCCGAAAGGGCGCGCTGGCGAACCAACCCGTCGAGGGCGTCGGTCAGGGCCACGAAGGCGCCCGTGATCGCCGCCGTCCGCGTGCCACCATCGGCCTGCAGCACGTCGCAGTCGACCACCACACTGCGTTCGCCCAGCCCCTGCAGATCAACAGCGGCCCGCAGCGAGCGGCCGATCAAGCGCTGGATCTCGACGGTCCGTCCCTGCTGCTTGCCCCGGGCGGCCTCACGATCCGAGCGGGTGTGGGTCGAGCGCGGCAGCATGCCGTACTCGGCGGTGACCCAGCCGCGCCCCTGCCCGCGCAGCCAGGGCGGCACACGCGCCTCGACGCTGGCCGTGCACAGCACACGTGTGTCCCCGAAACCGATGAGCACCGACCCCTCGGCGTGCTTGGTGAACTGTCGCTGGATGGAGATCGGGCGAAGCTCGTCGGCCCGTCGACCGCTTGGGCGCATAGTGCCTCCTGCTGATGGGGGGCAGCGTGGTCGCAGCCCCAGGTGGAGAGTATGGACGTGGTTGCCCGGGTAATGGATTATACGGGCTGGGGTTTCTACGGCGCTGCGCTCCCGGTGCCAGGGCGGCGCACCGCACCGGCGCAAGAGAGCCGGCGGAGGCGCGCGCCTGCACCTGTTCCCAAGGAGCGTCCATGCGCATCAACGAGCCCGTCACGCAGCGCAGGGTGGCCATCCCCCGAGGCGCCACCATCCTCTCGACCACCGACCCGAAGGGGCGGATCACCTACGTCAACGAGACATTCGAGCAGATCAGCGGCTACCGCCGCGATGAACTGATCGGCCAGCCGCACAACATGATCCGCCACCCGGACATGCCGCGCACGGCATTCTACGAGATGTGGGCGACGCTGCAATCCGGGCGCTCGTGGATGGGGCTGGTCAAGAACCGCTGCAAGAACGGGGATCACTACTGGGTCCACGCCTATGCGACCCCGGTGCTCGATGCCCGGGGGGAGATCGTCGAGATCCAGTCGGTGCGCACCGCCCCACCCTCCGAGGCGGCGGTGGAGCGGGCCACCGCCGTCTATGCGCAGGTTCGCGCCGCCGAACCGGACAAGGGCGAAGTCGCCCCGGTGCCGCGGCCGGCGCGTCGTTTCGGACTCCGCGAGCGGCTACTCGCCCTGCTCCTGCCGGCCCCCGCAGCCGCCGTGGCGGCCAGCGCGGCCGGCCTGGGCACCGCCGCCCTGGCCGCGGTCACGCTGACCGCTACGGCCCTGGCCGCCGGCGGCGCCGCCTACCTCTGGCGGCCATTGAACCAGGCGGTCGAGGCAGCCCGGCACCTGGTCGACGATCCGCTGGCCGAGCGACTCTACACCAATCGCCGGGATGAGGTTGGTCGCCTGCGGCTGGCCATGCTCCAGCTGCAGACCGAGATGACCGCCGTGCCCAGGCGCCTGGCCAGCGTGACCGATCACCTGCAGACGGTGCGCAACGAGGCCGGCGAGGCCATCGGCGAGGCACGCAGCCAGGCCCAGCGGCAGACGGCAGAGACCCAGCAGGTGGCCACGGCCATGGAGGAGATGTCGCAGAGCGTCCAAGAGGTGGCCCGTAACGCCTCCATGGGGGCGGAGACCAGCGAGCAGGCGCAGAGCCAGACCCACCACGGCATGCAGACGGTGCAGCAGAGCGCCGATGCGGTCCGCGAGCTGGTCGAGCGGGTGCGCGGCTCCTCGGAGATCACCCATCAACTGGCCCAGGAGACCGATCGCATCGGCACCGCCCTGGACCTAATCCAGCAGATCACCGAGCAGACCAACCTACTGGCGCTCAACGCCGCCATCGAGGCGGCGCGGGCCGGCGAGGTCGGCCGCGGCTTCTCGGTGGTCGCCGAGGAAGTGCGGGTCCTGGCCGACCGCACCTCGTCCTCGACCCAGGAGATCAAGGGCATCATCGACTCCCTGCAGGAGGGCACCGGGCGAGCCGTGGCCGCGATGAACGAGAGCAGCGAGCGCGCCGAGCACACCCTGGCCCTCTCCGACGAAGCCCGCGGAGCGCTGGAGGCGATCAATCAGGCGGTCTCTTCCATGCAGGAGATGAGCATGCAGATCGCCAGTGCCACCGAAGAGCAGAGCGCCACGGCCGAGGAGGTCAACCGCAACATCAGCAACATCGACCAGCTGGCGCAGCAGGTACAGCAGTGCACCGACCGCGCCGGCGAGCGGATGGAGATCCTCACCGGCGAGATCGACCACGCCGCGCGGCTCGTGCACCGTTTCGCGGATCAGCAGTAACACCGCGGCCGTGCCCTGGCATGGACACCACCGAAGCGATTAGCATTTGCGTCCTACCCGCCGGCCGGAGGTCGCACCGTTGATCCACAGCATGACCGCCTTCGAACGACGCGAGGCGCAGGGGGACTGGGGGGGGCGCTCCGGCCGCCTGACCTGGGAGCTGCGCTCGGTCAACCACCGGTATCTGGAGCTCCACCCGCGCCTGCCGGATGAGCTGCGCGCCATCGAGCCGCAGGTGCGTGAGCGTGCACGCCAGCGGCTCGGCCGCGGCAAGCTGGAGTGCACCCTGCGCTTCAGCCTCGAGGCCACCGGCCAGGGCGGGCTGGACGTGGACTGGCAGCGGGTGGACGAGCTATCACGGATCGCCGCGGAGATCGGCCGGCGTTTCGGGAACTCGGCCCAGCCGGCGTCCACCGCGGAGATCCTGCGCTTTCCGGGCGTGCTCGGCGAGCCGGCGGTGGACCTGGAGCCGGTGCGCGAGGCCGCTGTCGCCCTGCTTGACGACGCCCTGGAAGGGCTGCGCGACACCCGGCGACGCGAAGGGGAGCAGCTGGCCGAGCACATCCGCGCCCGCGCTGAGAGCGCTCGCGACATCGTCGCGGAACTGGCCGAGCAGCGCGGCACGATCAACCAGCGCATCCGCGAGCGGCTCACCGCGCGCCTGGACGAACTCCCGGCGCCCGCGGACCCGGGCCGCCTGGAGCAGGAGCTGGCCTACATCGCCCAGCGACAGGATATCGACGAGGAGCTGGAGCGCCTCGGCACGCACCTCCAGGAGGTTCTGCGCCTGCTGGAGGCCGCCGAGCCGGTGGGCCGGCGTCTCGACTTCCTGATGCAGGAGCTCAACCGCGAGGCCAACACCATCGCCTCGAAATCGGGCCATGTGGCCAGCAGCAGCGCCGCCCTGGACCTTAAGGTCCTGATCGAACAGATGCGTGAGCAGGTGCAGAATGTCGAGTAAGCCCACGCCCCCACGCGGCAACCTGTTCATCGTCTCGGCGCCTTCCGGCGCCGGGAAGACCAGCCTGGTCCGGGCCCTGCTCGAGCAGGTTCCCGGTCTGGAGCTATCAGTCTCCAGCACCACGCGCGCACCGCGCCCGGGCGAGCGCGACGGCGTGGACTACCACTTCTTCGACGAGGCGCAGTTCTTGGAGCGGGTCGAGGCGGGCCGGTTCCTAGAGTACGCGCGGGTCTTCGAAAACCTCTACGGCACGTCGCAGGACGCCGTCGAGGCGCGCCTGGACGCCGGCGCGGATGTGATTCTGGAGATCGACTGGCAGGGGGCGCAGCAAGTGCGCGCGGTGCTGCCCGAGGCAGTGTCGGTGTTCATCCTGCCGCCTTCCCGGACGGAGCTGCGCCGCCGGCTGAGCGAACGCGGCCAGGACAGTGCAGAAGTGATCGAGCGCCGCCTGGCCGAAGCGGTGGACGAGATCGCCCACTACGCCGAGTACGACTACCTGGTGATCAACGACACCTTCGGCCAGGCGCTGGGGGAGCTACGCACGCTGGTCGAGGCGCAGCGGCTGACCTGCCGACGCCAGCAGCGCCTCCAGGCCGAGCGCCTGGCGGAACTCTTGGCGCGCTGAGCCCGGCGGCACGGGCCCGGCAGGCCACAACGGCAACGGCGGCCGGGCTAACCGCGGTCCGTACGCAGGCGCACGACGATATCCACGCCAGAGATCTGCTTGCCCTCGGGGACCTGGACCTTACGCCGGACCTCCTGCTCATCCACCTGCAGGTGGACGTCCTCGATCTCGCCGCTGTCCTCGTCGTAGAGGTGATGGTGGGCCTCGGTCTTGGTGTCGAAGTACGACTTGCCAGAGTGAACGATGACCTCGCGCAGGAGGCCGGCGTCCTTGAACTGGTTCAGGGTGTTGTACACGGTGGCCAGCGAGACCTTGACACCCTGGGCCGTGGCCTCTTCGTAGAGGGATTCGGCGGTCACGTGGCGATCCTCGCCGGAGAACAGGAGACCGGCGAGGGCCAACCGCTGCTGGGTCGGGCGCAGCCCCACCGCACGCAGATAGCCGGCACCCTGCTCCTCGCTGAGGATCGAATTGTCTCGGGTTTGGGTCATTTCGGGTCCTTGTCCGCGGGCGGAAGTGCGGAAAAATACAGAATTAGTCTAATCCAAAGCAGACGGCCCACTCAACCGCGCAGCCCGTCTTCCCAACCGCGGCGAAAAGGTCGAGACTAGGCGCCCATGGACGCCGCAGCCTGGATACTCGCCGCCGCCAGCGTAATCGCCGCGGTCGTCGGCCCGGCGGCCGCCGTACACGCCCTGCTGACCAAACGCGAGCCCCAGGTGGCCGCGTCCTGGATGGCGGTGTGCATCATCTTCCCCGTCGGTGGAGCCCTCCTCTACTACGTCTTCGGCATCAACCGCGTCGAGACCCGAGCCCGCAAGCTGGTGGCTGAGGAGCGCATCCCGCCCAGCCCCGGGCCGTCCATGGAGACCCACAGCCCCTCGTTGGGCCCTGAGTACGCCGAGCAGATCCGCATCTCCGATGCCGTCACCGGGCGGCCGCTGGAGTACGGCAACCGGGTCCAGGCCCTGCGCAACGGTGAGCAGGCCTATCCGACCATGCTCGAGGCGATCGACGCGGCGCAGCGGACGATCTTCCTGAGCACCTACATCTTCGAGAGCAACACCAGCGGGCGGCAGTTCATCCGTGCCCTCACCGCTGCGCACCGCCGTGGGGTCGACGTGCGGGTGCTCATCGACGGTGTCGGCGAACTCTATTCCTGGCCCCGCGCCAGCCGGCTGCTCCGTCGCACCGGGGTGCCGGTGGCCCGCTTCCTGCCCCCGCGGCTGCTGCCGCCGCAACTGTCGATCAACCTGCGCAACCACCGCAAGATTCTGGTGGTCGACAGCCAGACCGGCTTTACCGGCGGCATGAACCTGGGCGACCGCCACCTGCTGCAGTCCGACCGCGAGCACCGCGTAGCGGACATCCACTTCTTAGTCGACGGCCCCGTGGTCAGCCAGATGGAGCAGGTCTTTCTGGAGGACTGGGCGTTCACCACCGGCGAGGAGCGAGGGACCACACACCGCGGCAGACCCCACGTGGACGGCGCCCTGAGCCGGATCATCACCGACGGACCCAACGAGGACCTGGACCGGCTAGTCATGACGCTGATCGGCGCCCTGTCGGCGGCCCGCGAGGAGATCTGGGTGGTCACGCCCTACTTCCTGCCCATGCGCTCACTGATGACCGCCCTGGAGGCGGCGGCACTGCGCGGCGTGGAGGTCAACGTCCTGCTGCCCGAGCAGAACAATCTGCCCTTCGTCCACTGGGCCACACGGCACATGCTCGGCGAGTTGATCCACTGGGGGGTGAACATCTACTACCAGCCACCGCCGTTCGCCCACACCAAGCTGTTCATCGTGGACCGGCGCTACGCCCAGGTCGGATCTTCGAACATGGATCCGCGCAGCCTGCGGCTGAACTTCGAGCTCAACGCCGAGTTCTACGACCGCACCATCGCCGGCGAGATGGCCGCCGACTGCCAACGCATCCGAGCCCGCTCGCGCCGCATCAGCGAGGAGGAGCTGCGCCAGCGCCCGCCCCTGGAGCGGGTCCGCGACGCCGCCTGCTGGCTCGCGTCCCCCTATCTCTAGCGGCATAATGCCGGTCATGGTCGAGACCGCAGAACACCCGCTGGCCGAGGCACTGCGCGCACGCCTGGGCCCCGATGCCGTCCTCAGCGAGCCCACGCGCACTGCCCCCTACATGGCCGAGCAGCGCGGCCAGTTTCCAGGCCGCGGGCGACTGGTGGTCCGCCCCTCCGACGCCGAGTCCGTGGCCGCCGCCGTCACCCTGTGCCGAACGCACGGCGCCGCGGTGGTGGCGCAGTCGGGCAACACCGGCACCGTCGGCGGCGGCTCTCCCCGGCACGAGACCGAGGTGGTGGTGAGCCTGGAGCGGCTGCAGCGCATCCGCAGCCTGGACGCCGACGACGGACTGTTGGTCGCCGAGGCCGGCTGCACCCTGGCCCACCTGCAGGAGGCCGCCGCCGACGCGCAGCGCTTCTTCCCGCTGAGCCTCGCCTCCGAGGCGCAGTGCCGGATCGGCGGCAACCTGGCGACCAACGCCGGCGGGCTGAACGTGCTGCGCTACGGCAACGCCCGCAACCTGGCCCTGGGCCTGGAGGTCGTGCTGGCCGACGGCCGCATCTGGAGCGATCTGCGCGGGCTGCGCAAGGATAACAGCGGCTACGACCTGCGCGATCTGTTCATCGGCTCCGAGGGGACGCTGGGCATCATCACCGCCGCGGCCCTGCGCCTGCTCCCGCCGCCGCGCAGCCGCCGCGTGGCGCTGCTCGCCCTGCCGCGGCTGGAGCCGGCCCTGCCCCTGGTGCGGGCCGCCCAGTCCGAGAGCGGCGAGGCGGTGGTCGGCGCCGAGTTGATGAGCGCCGAGGCCCTGGGGATGGGCCAGCTGCTCGACGATACCCCGGAGAACCCACTGCCCGGTTCCCCCTGGTACCTGCTGCTGGAACTCGCCACGGCCGACCCGCGGGCGGACCTGGACGAGGCGCTGGCAGCAGCTCTGGAACCGGCCGAGACCGCCGGCGACCTGGACGACGCCCTGCTCGCCCCCACCGAGGCCGCCGCCGCACGGCTGTGGCGGTTGCGCACGGCCATCCCTGATGGTCAGAAACGCGCCGGGGCGAGCATCAAGCACGACATCTCGGTGCGCCCCGGCACTCTCGCCGCGTTCGTTCCCGAGGCCCTGGCCGCCGTGACCGAGCTGGACCCCGGCGTCCGCCCCTGCATCTTCGGCCACGTGGGCGACGGCAACCTGCACTTCAACCTCAGCCAGCCGCCGGACGCCAAGCCCGAGGCTTTCCGCGCACGCGCCGAAGCCTTCCATCGGGCGGTGCACGATGTGGTCTGCCGCCATGGCGGCTCGGTCGCCGCCGAGCACGGCGTCGGCCAGGCGAAGCGCGACGAGGTCGCCCGCTGCGCCGACCCCCTGGGCCTGGAGTTGATGCAGCGGATCAAGGGCGCCCTGGATCCCGACAACCTGCTCAACCCGGGCAAGGGGGCCGCGGCGGCCCAAGCGCCGGCCCCACCGGATTGCGGAGACCCTTCATGAGACGAGGCTTGCTGCACGGGGCCCTGCTGCTGGCCCTGCTACCGCTGTTGGGCGCCTGCGCCAGCTCCGGGGATTCGGGCAATCCCAACGGAGAGGACGAGTGGGCCACCGAGGATGAGGCCTGGGATGACGACGATTGGGGCGCCTACGACGACTGGGATCAGGGCACCTGGGATCCGCTGGAGGGTTTCAATCGCCGGGTGCACGCCTTCAATGAGGTCGCCGACCGCTACGCCATCCGCCCGGTGGCCGTTGCCTACCGTGACACTGTGCCCAGCGGAGTGCGCCGCCCGATCAGCAATTTCCTCAACAACCTGCGCGAGCCGTTTCACGCCGGCAACCAGCTGCTGCAAGGCCGTGCCAGCGCCGGGACACGCAGCGTCACCCGCTTCGCCATCAATTCAACCATCGGCGTGCTGGGCCTATTCGACGTGGCTGGCGCCACCGGCCTGGAGCGGGAGCGCAGCGACCTTGGGCTGACCCTGGGCCATTGGGGCGCCCCCGAGGGCCCCTACCTGGTCCTGCCGCTGCTCGGCCCGAGCACGGCACGCGACAGCAGCGGCCTGGCGGCCCAGTATTTCAGTCGTGAATACCACAGCCCCACACACTGGGCGGACATCCCCTCTCCGGAGCGTTACACCGTGCCGATCATCGCCGGCATCGATACCCGGGTAGCCCTGCTCTCGCTGGACGAACTCATGGCCGAGACCGGCACCGACTCCTACATCTTCATGCGCGAGTCGTACCTGCAGAACCGTCGCGAGCGCCTCGGCGAAGACGACTGGGGTGACTGGGACGATGACGACTGGGAAAACGGCGACTGGGATGACGAGGACTGGGACGAAGAGGAGGACTGGTAGCGGACGCCGTGACCGCTCGCCACCGGTGTGACTCAAGTCAACAGACGCAGGCGCCGCTACACTGGTTAGGAAGTAACCAGCCCGGCCCCAGGCCGAAGGAGGGTGCCGTGTTCCATGTCCCCCCGATCCGGGATACGCAGCGCGATATCCGCCTCCGACAACTGGAGGGGATCGCTGAGATCCAGCCGGTGGCCCCGTACCCGCGTATCGAGCCGATCGGCCACTCCGGCGACGAGACCGGGCGGCCGGACGCGGTGGATGAGCGGCTGCGCCGCGGCCAGCGTGCCCGCGCGCGACGGTCCAGCAGCGGCGATAGCGACCATCAGGTGGACGAGTACGCCTAGTCGTAGACCTGCCCGCCGCTGAGGAAGTTGCCCAGCAGCCCGCTGATGCGCGGGAAAACCCGGTCGAAGCGCAGCTCCCAGTAGCCGTCGGCGGCCTGCTCCAGGCTGCGCACGGTGGCGTGGATCTGGCTCTGCGGCACCCGGCGCAAGTGCTCGGCGAAGCGCTCGGCGTTGGCGCGGTGGCGAAACCGGCTGCAGAAGTGGTGGGCCACCTTGTGGGTCTCACGGTGTTCGCGGGCGGCATCGAGCAGCGAGTCGACCAGCGCCCCGCCGAGTTCGGTGCGCAGGGTCTCACGGTCGAGTTCCGGGGACTCCTCAAGGATCAGAACCAGGCGCATCAACCGGTTGGTAAAGTACTCGGGGGGCAGGTCGAGCAGCGCATCCCCCATGGCGCTGAGATCCTGCACCACCGAGGCCGGGGTGACGTATTTGGCCCGTTTGCGCCGGTCGCCCTCCTCCTTGAGCACCACGCCCTCGACCCCGCGGGCATCGAGCCCCGCGATCACCTCGCGCAGCTCGCCGGCCTGATCGGCGGTGAAGCGGCCGTGATACGGCACCGCCGGCAACCCATGCGCGCGGAGCAGCTCGCGGCGCTCCTCGACCTCCATGAACTCGACGCGGTCCCAGCGCATCAGGTCGAAGACCAGCAGCGCCACGTCCTCGTCGATCTCCGGGGGGTGCCCCTCCAGGTAGGGGTTGCCCGGCCCGGCCACCTCGGCGCAGATGACCAGATCCGGCTCGGCGTCGAAGACGGCGGAGTCGATCAGATCGGGCAGACGGTCGGTGGTGAACGGGCAGACGAAGCCACCCCGGGAGAAGGCCAGCTCCTGGCCCCGGTAACGGATCAGGCGAACGTTGAAGCCATCGATCTTCTCCTCGGCGTGAAACGGGGCCCGGAAGTGCTGCGCCAGTCCCTGCTCGAGGTTCAGCACCCGACCGATGGAGGGGTAGCCGGGTACGGCACGATCGCCGAGGAACACGGTGCCCCGCGGCCAGCCGGAGAAGCCGTCGGTCAGGCGGATGTAGTCCAATCCGGCGTAGTGCTCATGCCGGGCCTTGTTGCGCGTCAGCGCCTGGTCGACCAGCGAAGCCTCGGGCATGGCGCCTCCTTGCTACGATTGCTGGAGTAGCCCCTGCACCGTCCTGCGGACACCGTCGCGATCCAGACCGTGCTCGGCCAGGATGTCACCGCGCGCCCCATGATGCACGGGAGCGTCCGGCAGCCCCAGGTGGGTGACCGGGGTGTGCACGCCGGCACTCGACAGGCACTCGGCCACGCCACTGCCGGCCCCGCCGGCGATGACGTTCTCCTCCAGCGTCACCAGGTGCCGATGTTCGCCGGCGAGCCGGCGCAGCAGCGCCTCGTCCAGCGGCTTGACGAAGCGCATGTTCACCACCGTGACGTCGAGCTCCTCGCCCACCGCCTCGGCCACCGGCAGCAGGGCGCCGAAAGCGAGCAGGGCGACACCGCTGCCCCCCTCGCGGCGCACCTCGGCCCGGCCCACCGGCACTGGTTCCATGTCGTCGGGCAGTGCCACGCCGGGGCCGGTGCCGCGCGGGTAGCGCACCGCCGCGGCCCCGTCGAGGGTCAGCCCGGTGGCCAGCATCCGCCAACACTCGGCCTCATCGGCCGGCGCCATGACGGTGAGATCCGGGATGCAGCGCAGGTAGCTGAGGTCGTAGGTGCCCTGGTGGGTGGCGCCGTCGGCACCGACGATCCCGGCCCGATCCACGGCAAAGAGCACCGGCAGACGCTGCAGGGCGACGTCATGGATGACCTGATCGTAGGCGCGCTGCAGGAAAGTGGAATAGATGGCCACCACCGGCCGCGCGCCCTCGCAAGCCAATCCGGCGGCCAGGGTGACGGCGTGCTGCTCGGCGATGCCAACGTCGAAGTAGCGTTCAGGGAAACGCCGCGCGTACTCGACCAGACCGGAGCCCTCGCGCATCGCCGGGGTGATCGCCACCACGCGCTCGTCGGTGCAGGCGGCGCGACAGACCCAACGGCTGAACACATCGGTGTAATTGAGCTTGCTCGCCGCCCCCTTGGTCAGCCCGCGGGCCGGGTCGAAGCAGCTCACGCCGTGGTAGGAGATGGGGTCCTCTTCGGCCGGGGCGTAGCCCTTGCCCTTGCGGGTGACCACGTGCAGCAGCCGCGGTCCGGGCTGATCGCGCAGGTTGCGCAGCACGCGGACCAGCCCCTCGACGTTGTGCCCGTCCACCGGACCGAAGTAGTGGAAGCCCAGTTCCTCGAAGAGCGTAGCCGGCGCCAGCAGCCCCTTGACGTGACCCTCGGTGCGCCGCGCCAGCTCGTGGATCGGCGGAAGGTAGCGGAGCATGTCCCGCGCACCCCGGCGCAACTGCCCGGCCAGCGGCTCGGAGAGCAGCCGCGTGAGGTAGTTGGACAGGGCGCCGACGTTCTCCGAGATCGACATCTCGTTGTCGTTGAGCACGACCAGCAAATCGGCCTTCACGTCGCCGGCGTGGTTAAGCGCCTCGAGCGCCTCGCCGGCACTGAGGCCACCATCGCCGATGATCGCGGCGCAACGCCGGTGCTCGCCGCCAGCACGCTCGGCCAGCGCCATGCCGAGGGCAGCGCTGATGCTCGTCGAGGAGTGGCCCACCCCGAAGGCGTCGTAGGGGCTCTCGTCGCGGACGGGGAATCCGGCGGGACCGCCGGCCTGGCGGATGCGGGGCAACTGGCTGCGCCGGCCGGTGAGCACCTTGTGGGCGTAGCACTGGTGGCCCACGTCCCAGACCAGTCGGTCGCGGGGGGTATCCAGGGCGTAGTGAAGCGCGAGGGTCAGCTCCACGGCCCCGAGCCCGGCAGCGAGGTGCCCCCCGCTCTGCGAGACGCTCTCGACCAGATAGTCGCGCATCTCCTGGGCCACGGCCGGCAATCGCTCCAGCGGCAGGCGCCGCAGATCCTCCGGATCATCGATGGCCGACAGCAATACCTTGTCCTCGTCGTGCGTTCCCATGGTCATCGGGGCATGATAGCCGATTCAGGCGTGGCCTGGACCAGGGTCGGCGTCGAAGTGCCTCGCCCCCCACCCACTAGGGCCGGACGGCGCTGGCCAGGATGTAGTCCAACCCGGCGTAAAGCCGGTCCGCATCCATCCGCCGCGCCCAGCGCGCCGGCAGACGGGCCACCGGATGAATCCGCTCGAGAGTCTCCGGGTGCGCCCGCAGCCACGCGTGCAGCGGCGCGTACACCTGCTCGCGAATCGAGCGCACGTGCACGTCCACGAAGCCGGCCGCGGTCAGATACCCGGGATAAGCGAGCCGTGTGTAGCGGTTGGCCTCGGGGATGGCGAAACGGCTCGCCACCAGCCACCAGGACAGGCGCTGACGCAGCCGATCCACGGCACGCTTGGCCGGCGGCAGCGGGATGATGTCGGCGGTCACCAGACGTCCGCCGGGGCGCAGGACCCGATACGCCTCGGCAAAGAAATCCGCCCGGGTCTGGAAGTGGAAGGCCGACTCCAGGGCCACCACACAGTCCACCGACGCATCGGCCAGCGGCATGGCCGTGGCCGAGCCCTCGCAGAGCTCGATGCGTTCCTCTAGGCCGGCCTCGACCACCCGCTGCCGGGCCACGGCCACCTGGGAGGCGGTGATGTTCAGCCCGATGATCCGGGCCGGCTCGTGACTACGCACCCAGAGCAGGTCCTGATCGGCGAACCCGAAACCGACATCGAGGACGGTGTCCTCCGGACCGAAGCCGGCGGTATCGGCCACCAGCCGCGCCAGCGCAGCGCTGGCCGCATCCAGGTCGTCCTCCTCGGCCCAGTACCCCAGGTTCAGATAGAGTCCCTCGGCGGTGATCGCACCGGTGCCGAGCAGGTCGTAGACGGCCTGGGCATCGCGGCGCTGAAAGGGGTTGAATAGCCAGTCCAGATAGCCGAGCGCGCTCCCGGCGGGACCGCGGCGTTCGTCGGATGGGGCGGGGTGTGGGGACATACCAGGCTCACGGACGCGTGTATACCAGGATCATACTACGGAGCCTGGTAGCCGTTGGCGCCCCACTCCAGACAGGGAGATTCAGCGGTGGAAAGCGCAGATGGCCCTAATCCTCGCACGCCTCACCGCCGTCCCCGCGGTTTTGGCCATTTGCCGCTCGGGCCATTACTTGGGGATAAAACGGGGAGGACTCAGGTAAGGTATCTGGTGGCTATGGGTGGAGTCGAACCACCGACCTTCGCATTATGAGTGCGTTCCAGGGCCTTTTTTAATCAATTTCTTACGCTCCAGGTTGCTGATTTTACACGTTTTCGACAAACCCCGACCAGTCCCGACCAGTCGAACTGCTGCACTCTGCTGCAGCACCAGTGCAGCAGTGCAGCGACCCTCGCATCTGCCATACTTCCGAGGCTGCCCCCTCGCACGGAGAGCGCCGTGGAGTTCCTCGTCGTACTCGGGTTCATCATCTGGAATATGTGGGCCAACGAGAATCACCCCGGCCGGATGGCCGTCTGCAATATCATCACCCTGGCCTTGGTCTTCGGCCTGATGCTCGGCCTATGAACGAAGCCCATTGCCTGCTCGATGAAGGCATCGGCTGGCTGCTGACCGCCGCCACCGTCGCCCCGGCCTTTGCCGCGGGCCTGGCCACCTTCATGGGCCTCGATGCCCTGGGCAAGCGGCGACACGCCCTGACCCACCGGCACTACCTCTACCAGCTTGCCGGCATCGGCCTGGGCGTGTTCCTCGTCTTCCCCGTCGTCGGCTCGATCATCGGGAGCGCACTACGCGAATGGGCCTGCTCGACGCTCTAGCGACGGCCTGACTCCTCGCCGCGCTTACAAGCCCCGGTCGCTGATGGCGTGGCCTGCCGGTCACGCTCCAGCGCCATGCGCGCCCTAAGGACGTCGCACTTCGGACTGAAAGCGCCTTCCACACCCCACCTGGCGTGAATTCCCCCGGGATATAGTCCTGGGTAAACGGGGCCTAGGTTGGCCAGGGCGCGCCTATTGCCCTTCATCCACCGAGACGGTTCTGAATGCGGTAGGCTGAGCATACGAAGTCGACCCGGGGCATCTAGACTCTTTGGAGGCGCCCTTAACAACCACAATAACCTCGGAAGAAAGGAACCAAAGGAGGAGCACATGGGCCGTCTCCGTTCGCTCTGGATGATCATCGGCGGGTGCCTCCTAGCGCTGTCCATGCACGCAGCATTCGCGGCAGATCCGCAACAGCGCCTTTTCAAGGCCGCATGGGGAGGTACAGGTGACTTCGAAGACGCGATGGAAGCGCTCGAGGCAGGTGCTGATGTCAACGTGCTAGACGAGCACGGCTGGACCGCCCTTATGCGCGCCGCTGTTGGAAACAAGCCAGCCATGGCGGAGGCCCTGATTGCCCACGGCGCCGACGTTAATGCTCGGAGCCAGGACGGCGGCCTAACTGCTCTCATGCACGCCGCCTCTCACAACACCAGCCCGGCCATGGTCGAGACCCTGATCACTCACGGAGCCGACGTCAATGCTCGGTGTCGTTTAGGCTGGTCTGCGCTAATGTTCTCCGCCGCGTTCAGCGTCTCCACCATCGCCGAGGCCCTGCTCACCCACGGCGTAGAAGTCAATGCTCGGGATAGGGACGGCGCGACCGCCCTCATGTTAGCCGCCGAGTACAATGACCCACCTATGGTCACTACCTTGATCGAGCACGGTGCCAATCTTGGAGGACGTGACGATCAAGGAAAGACAGCGGCGGATCTGGCTGAGGAAAATGCCGCTGTGCGAGGTTCCGACGTCTACTGGCGCCTCCACGACGGGCGCTACGAGTAAAAACCAGGCAGACGGGGAAGTTTCCCGGACCCGCTCCGCCCGTCCCCTTTGCCCCACCGACCGCCTAGCGCGGCCGCTAGAGGGTTCCGAGGCACAACGGCGACGCGACCCAAATCTGTCTGCGGGTGCGGCCACCGACAGGTCGTGCCGCTGCGGCGCTACTGTTGTTCCGTAAAGTCACACGGCCAGCCAGCCACAATGCCGCAAGCCGCCGACACCCACACGATCCGCGAAGGGACCCAGGTCATGCGGCTCTTGACCAACATGCTGTGCCGTAGAGTTACACGGCTAGCCGGCTACCCTGACGCAAGCTGCTATTTCCACACGATGCTGGCAGGGGCTTTTTGAGCACCTGCTTGCTCCACCTCTCGTCCAATATACCGCTGCCGGGTTGCGTTTCCCCGCGCGCAGTCCTCAGAGCAGATCCACCAGCTCGGTCCACGAATCTAGCTCAATTATCGTAGTCTTATTGGTTAGCGCCCCGTGTAACACAGACATAAGCTTCCTGCGAGCCCTGGAATCGGGATTCACGATTATCAGGTGTGTTAAAGTTTTTCCGCCTTCTGCGGCCGCAACCCGAAGCAGTACTTGGCTCAACAAATCTGTGTTAGGAACGGAGTATCCCACGACCACAAGGATTGGCCCCGTCCGTAGACCGTTCCGGGCCTGCTTCCAGATCTCACCAAGTACGGTATCTTCCGAGATTCTCTTGTTCCACACTGGCGGCACCACTTCGTCTCTCGACCGCTCACCATCCTCGTAAGGGTCTCGCCTTAAAGATACGCCTCCGTCATTGTGGCGACGCCAATTTAGTGATCCATGAACTTTCAGGAGCCGTATCGATTTATTGGCGATACGACCCGGCCCGGAGTGGTCGCTCCAGTCTTCTGCGCCATCACGCACTTCAATACCATATCCTGTCGCTGCCGACCACTTTTTACCGGCGTGCGATTTTAGGGCGGAATCTATGATGCAGTCATAGTTATAGGAAATAATTGAATCTCCGGATCTTAGCGCAGACGCTAACTGCTTGTGGTATTCACATTCAACACTTCCGCCGGAGCAGATGCTGCGCAGCGCACGAAATGTACTTGCCAGATAGCCGGAGAAATTCTCTAGATGCTTTTCATATTGCTTTACTCGACGGCCCCGGTCCACCCTTAAGGTTGCATGGAACTCGTTGAGGGATTCGAGCTGCGTAAAGAACGGCTCCATCGCTAGACGTTCCGACACGCCGAATTCTTTACGGGCAAACTCAACAAGTTTGGATAGACCTCTACCTTCCGAGGTATTTTTAAGTCTATCAATCTGGTCGAAGAAATCGGTGTCTAGTGGACTCTGCGCCCATGTATCATGGAAGCATGATGCGCCGCGCGATGCGCCAGCCCCCAAAAGAACATTTGCCTGCTTCGTAATTCCGAGCTTGGTTAGCTTCAAAAAGCCTCCTTATGGCGCGACTCTTAGTCGAGATAACGAACTGCTGACCTGCAGCTTAGGATCAATGCGAGCATCTCCTTCGATGCGCAGCATCTTGTTATGTGCTTCGTTCCCTGCGTTTTGCATCTTGCTTTTCCGCAGAAACCCTCGGGTTTTCAGGGGTCTTCTGATACAGCTCCTCTATCTCTTTCGGCTCAGTAATAGATTTTTTTACTATGAAGTTGACGAGATCGAACAACTTTGAAGAGACATAGTCAAAGTCGTCCTCTGACATTTCCCCGGGATGCACAGCGTTATTTCCAGTAATTCTAACGGTATCCGCAACCCTTATCACCTCTGGAGGCAAAACATTATCCTCGGCGAGAGAGCGAATATCGTCGTTTATGTTTGCGCCATCCTTTCCAAGATGTTTGCAGAGTTTTTGTAAGCCTAGACGTAGCAATGCTGCGGCGCCTCTTGGTGATTTCGCGGATATTTTCGCGGCCTCTTCATAGTCGGCCCTTACGTCATCCGGCATATCCGGTGCTGGGAGGGGTGCAACACCAGTGTCCGGATATAGCATCACACCACGGGAAGGCACGGGGATACCACGTTCATTTTTTCTAGTTTCCATGATCCGCCACAAGGAACTCTCCCGGCAGTAAGAGCATTTCGCTTCAGAATAAGGCCGTGGAGAGTCATACCGGGAAAACTTATACCATTCCATGTGAGCGAACGTGCCACATATTGGGCAATGAAAAGAAGATTTTGTTATGTCCGGCTCAACATAATTCATATCACGCTCGCCCCTCTTTATTTACATATTCAATGGTGGCATATGCGGAATCGGGAAGACCCGGGGGTCCGCTGAGTCTTTATAACGCAGTAAGGGCCTCTTTTAAGTCTCCCACCACAAATCACCCTCATGGCTCGCCATACCGATAGCTTCCAGCGCCTCTAGGGCAGCCTGGACGGCCTTGCGAGGCCGGTGTGTATAGCGGGCCGCGATGCTGTCGGTCGTCTGAGGCCCTTCTGAGAGAGCCTGGCGAACCGCCCGGATGCGATCACCTGTGTTCTTCGGGAACGTCGGCTTCTTCCCGGCCGGCTCTGCGGCGGTAGAAACCGCGGCCAACTCGGTCTGCTCCGCCTCGTGCTCGCTGCTCTCACCCGTCTCGTCCCCCGCCTCGTGTGGCGCCTGAAACTCGGGACGCAGCCAGCGCACATGCCCGCGCGCCTCCTCAGCGGCACGCTGGGCGTTGAGGTCTACGAGCCGCTGCAGTAGCTCTTGCTCGGCTTCTTCTTGGTCCTCGGGCTTGTCTTGAAGCGGCGTGGTCCCACCGGGACGGCAGAGCAGCACGTCTGCGAGGTCGTCCCAGCCATAAGCCTCGAACACTGCCCGGTCGAGTTCATCGTGTAGCTCCGCAAGTACCGAGACCAGCCCCTGCTCGTGGATCGTGCGCTCCTTCTTCGTCAGCGTCTCCCCGGCCCGGATTTTCTCCAAGACGTTGTACATGTTCGTGAGCGTAAGCTCCGAGTGGTGCCTTTGGCGCTCCTTGCGGTGAGCATCGAGATGCTCGGCGAGGTCTGCGATCCGCTCAGCTAGGCTGTCGCCCACCTCGGGGAAGGGGAATGTATTGAAACAGCTGGAATGATTGTAGGTCGGATCGTTGCCCGCCCCGAGCCAGCTTCCCGATGCCAATGCCCAAGCAAAATGGATTCGGCTAGACAGCACACCCAGGTAGAATGGAGCATCAAGTGCTATGTTGACCAGTTTAGATTCTGGCAGGATTGAATGCTCTAAAAAAACAAAAAAGTGGTGCTTAGAGGTTCTTGTTTTAGATATGTAACGCGGGAGTCCCGCTACCATGCGTCGCCAGTCGATTCTAGGCTCACCGAAAACCCACCAGTAATTACGATAGACAGAGCGCTTGTTCTGGTCTCTCTCGGGTTTAACCCTCTCGAAAACATGCTGATAGATTGCGGGATACCGCTTACGGACGGTTTCAAGGTCAAGTCCATGGAGATCTATGACTTTTACACCACGCGGTATCTGTGAGACGTCTCGACCGTTCCTGAAATCGCGGATCACCCGGTCGGTCGGGTCCAGACTTTCTTTAGAAAGCTGACTTGCTTTATCCGGCTCTACGATAAAACCGGAACCGTGGAGCTTAACTCCCATGGCACTTAAACCCGTGTTCGAGGCAAGCGACCGAGCGGCCCCGACGTTGGCTCCAACGGAAAGAGTGGGGTATATAACGCCCTCTTTTTTTCTGAGCGCCACCGTAACTCCGTCATCGCCACTTCGGACTTCATCAGTAGGTGTCGCAAGCACACCTTCGTGATGACCGTGCTGTGCGACGCTCATCGCAATCCGCACGGCGGCGCCGTCATTGCTGTCCACCCAAGGGTGATCCGGTATCGCAAAAACCAGAGACAGTGGCTTCTTATTATCCTGTAAATGAGCTTCCAAAACTCTACGATTGAACGATTGCCGAAGGCTGTTGGTCGTAATGAACCCGAAGCGCCGCAGCTCTCCCGATCTCGCCTTCTCAGCAGCGATGTGCCACCAATATAGTACAAAATCCGCCGAATCTGGCACTAGACGCCTGAATACGCGTCGCACCGCATCGGTATAGCCGTCTCCGAGGGCACGGCGCATATTGGAAGGACCGAGGAACGGGGGGTTCCCGACTATAAAATCCGCCTCCGGCCAGTCCGCTCGTCGGGGATTAATGTAGTGGTAGACCTGAAGGCGCTGAGCCTCGTCAGGCACCAGCTCGCCTGTAGCCGGGTGCTCTTTGTACGAGCGACCATCCCATATTGTTATCGGCTTACCATCTTCGTCGAGTTGCGGCTCCACATCGTCGTACTCGATCAGCGCGTCCCGATGCTCGATGTTGTGAAACCGACGCAGGATAGGCTCCGGGAGATTGTCCACCCGGCCGTGGATGCGGTAGTGCCACTGCACATAGCCGATCCACAGCACCATTTCCGCAATGTGGGCTGCCCACGGATTGATCTCCAAACCGAGGAACTGGTGCGGGTCTACGGTCATGCCCTCGGCATCGAAACCCGTTTGCCCACCACGCAGCTCCGAGAGCAGCTCTAGGACCTCACCCTCCAGGCGTTTGAGGTGTTCCATGGCCACATAGAGGAAGTTGCCCGAGCCGCAAGCCGGGTCCAGCACGCGCGTCTCCAGCAGCCGACCGAAGAAGCATTCCACGGCGTCCCGGGCTTCCTTCTCCTTCCCCTGGGCAAGCAGCATCGCCGCCTGCGCCTGAGCATCGGCCCACTCCTCGCGTAGCGGCTCGACGACCGTCGGCAGGACCAGGCGTTCAACGTATGGCCGGGGCGTATAGTGAGCGCCGAGCTTATGCCGCTCCTTGGGGTCCAGGGCCCGCTCCAGCAACGTCCCGAAGATCGCTGGCTCCACCTCGGTCCAGTCGTGGGAGGCTGCGTTGATCAGAAGATCAAGCTGCTCTGTGTTGAGGGGGATGGGGTTGATCTCATCAAAGAGCCCCCCGTTGAACTGCGGGATTCGCACCAACCAACGAGACTCAAATCCACCATCACGCATCCGCTCCCAAAGAGCTCGCATCGCATCCGGGAACACCTCGGGGTTCTGGCGTACTTCCCGCAGCATTTCCTGGTAGCGGCCGTGCGGGATAAGGCCGATGTCCTCGGCGAACATCGTAAACATGGCCCGCATCAGGAATCGGGAGACGCGCTCAACCTCGTAGCCGCCCTGCTCTAGCGAGCGCGCAAGCTTTGCCAAGTCGTCGCTGATCTGCCGGGTAACACGCGCCGCGCGCTTGGACAGGTCGAGCGCGTCCGGGTCCAGCCAGACAAGCCGAAGGCGCTCGCGGACCTCTGGATCCCGAAGATCCTCTAGGCGGATTCTGTGTTGAGCTGGGCTGGGGTATGGGACGTAGTTGCCGCCGCTACGTGAGAACTCCGAGTAGCACTCGATGACCTGCCCCACATCGACCACCAGGATGAACGGTGGCCGACCTTCCCATGCTGGCAGCGCCCGAACGTAGCCCTGGGCTTGCTCAAACGCCCGCTTGAGGGCCTTGTCCCAGCCGGTGGTGTTCTCTCCGGCCCTGATCTTCTTCGATTCCAGAACGAAGCAGCCACGCCGGTAGAGATCCGCCCTCCGGTTGTGGACGGAACCATCTGGGCCGTGCTCATGCAGGCGCCGCTCAAAGACGTACTCGTTCTCCTCAGCGCGATCCCCGGCCGGATCCGGCTTCGGAAGATCTAGGACATCACACAGCTCGGTGAGAAAGAGTTGGGAGTTGGCTTGCTCGGTCCCGGCGACGCCGCTCCAACGGCTGATGAACTGCTCGACCGGGTGTTCCGTGTCTACTGCTTGCTCGGCCATCCTTGTCCTCGGGCGCAGAGTGCGAGTACGTTTCCCACGAGGCTTATCAGGGTACCATTTCGCCCCTCGGTAGCCGAGCGGCCCGGCCTTTCACTTGCCTTGATGGGAGTCAATCACGCTCGACATGCCACATAGGTCTATGCCTGACCCGGGCGACCACGCTGCCCGGTGGATCAAAAACGATTGGACCGGTCAGCAACACCGACCGCCGAGGGGGCTACCACCCGACGCCTTGGTTGAGGTCGAACTGCGCGACGGTGAGCGCGAGACCAACATCGCAACTCGCTTCGTCTGGAGCCACACCGGGAGCGAGGTCGACATCCTACGTTATCGTCACCTTATCACCTGAAAATGGATGGTCAGTTCGCTGGGCAGCGTGTACCCGCCTCGATGTCGCGCTCGTCGAGGCCAGACTCTCTTGGTTAGCTCGGTCGACTGTCTTGGATGTCACGGGAGACTGAGGTCCAGGCAGAGCGCTGGGACGCGATGACACAGGACGAGCATTTCCTCGAGCCTCATTTGGCCGCGATGGAGCTTCATTACCTCCCGTACCGGAGGGATCATCGACACCGCCTTGGTTTTCAAAATACTACTCATCTTCCGCGAGGGTAAATGCAGCGATGAAGGGATGTCTACAAGTAGTTGGCTGGATGGTCGTCGGATTATTTGCTTTAGCATTCTTTAGCAGCCTATTCGATGATGGCCACGAAAGAGAAACCCTATATTCACACGGTACGGTGAACATCAGGAGCGAACCAACGACAGACTCAGAAGTTGTCGCCCAACTTAGCGAGGGCGATCAGATTGAAGTGCAGTATGACGATGCCCAAGAGGGCTGGGCACGGCTAGTTGGGCATGAGAGTGAAGGATACGTTTTTACTGAGGTTCTTCACGATACCCGACCGGAAGGATGCCACGACAACTGGACGAAATGCAAAGACAATAAAGACCTTATAAACAATTACGCTGGAATCACTGACGCTCAAATTTCATGCGAGAGAGCCGCAAGTGAACTCGCCAAATATGGCGACCCAGATTTCCCTTTTATATCATTTGGCAGATTCAGGCAAGGCGATAATTACATAGAAGAAGGGGTCATAGAGCTGATCGAAAATGAAGCAAAAATGTCGAACGCTTTTGGTTCAATGTTAAGAGTTCGTATACATTGCTATTATGACCTAGAAACAGAGCAAGTGGTTGACATAGATATTATTCAATAAACCGCAAGCAGTGAAGGCGCTACGTCATGAACCCTGATTACTTTGGAGACTCCTATGACATCGTCAAGAAGTTTTTTGTCGAGAGATTGCACGGCATCGGATATAAGGTTTATGCAGATCCCATGCTAACTGGTGAATGGGAAGATGATGGTGCGGCGTTCCTGAAATTCATTGGGGTCAAACACGCTGAAGATGCACCGGAAGATGGGCGCGGCATTGCCCTGTTCATAGACCCAGACACTGGAGTCAACGAGAAAGGCAGCATTAAACACTGCCCAATCGGATATGCTGCGGATCAAGCAGGTAAATTTTCAATTGTTTTTGCGTTTGATCAGTCTTTCTCTCGCGCACATGAAACAGCTAGCAAGATGCAGGAAAAGCTTGCGCAGCTACGCGACATGGGAGTAAACGGATTTTACTACCACTCCCATGCACCATTCCTTTTTGCCGCGCGCGATCTTTCGCATCTATCACAGGCAAGAGAGTCTTTTATTAAATCCGGGATTCCAAAAAAGAGGTTCATTGGCCTGTAGAGTGCGGACAAGATGGCAGATCAACTATCCGCGGCGTCAAATGAAAACACAGGTATGCGCAGCGAGATCGCCTGTAAGCACTCACAATTCAAACGGGTGCTGAGGCCAACGGCAAGCGCGGCATAGGGATAGATAGAGCCTTCCACCCTATGACCTTAGGAGCGCGTTCCTTGGTAAGACCCACCACAGGGAACGAGGCAGACAAGGTAGCTCCAGTCCCTCAGCGCGGGGCAATTGCTGCGGCCGTACTGGACAGATGGTTCGTCTTTGCCTCAACACGCCTCACCGCCCGGTTATATGCCGGATAGCTGATTGCGTTCCGCTGGTAGTCACGTTCCAGCGCTCGACGTTCGGCGTGAAGCGCGCGCCGGCGCTGTTCGATCTCCATGCTCCGGAACCAGTAGCCGAGGTCCACATCGTGTCCCCGCGCCTTGATGCCGACGCCCGAGGCGAGCGACTGAGGGATGCTCGTTGGGCGGTCGAGGAGATCGCGCTCGCCGCGTAGCGCGGACATAAGCGAGGCATTGTGCCAGGAGCCTGGGATGTACGCCCCACTTGGCACGTAGGCACGCCACAGGAAGCCCATGCGGGCGTTGAGCCGGTCCCGCCAGTCCGAGGCGAGCGGGTCGTAGATTTCCTGCCCGGTGAAATTCTGCTTGTTGAGGTATAGCTCGAAGCCGATCTGGAGCGGGCCGCCCATCTGCAACCACGCCGGGACGCCGGTGACGCCCTGCTGGGTGTCGAAGACATCGCCGGCCGGCACCCAACGCATAATGTCGAGGTACATGGGGTTGTCGTACTGGTCGCGCCACGGCAACCGCACCATGCGGTTCCAGCCGATGTCCGTGAACGGGATTGAGGCCCAGGTCATGCCTTGGACCTCGGGGCGCATCGTGCGCCGCTCCTCGTCCTCGTCGCCGGGCTCCAGCTCGAAGGCAAGCAGGTTGGCCAGGTAACCGATAGTGATGTACTTGGCGAGCTTCCAGGGCCGGTGGGCGATGGCCGTGGCGATGGCCGGCGCCGCGCGGTAGGTGTAGCTGATAAACGGCAGCACACTCTGCCGGGCGGCGTTCACCCAGGGGGCGCGGATGTTGTAGTCGAGGAATTGCACCCGCGCCTGCCGGGCCGCCTCGGGCGCATCCATGCCCATGCCGCGCAGGCGCATGTATGTCCCCATGCGGAAAATCTCATCCTCGACCTGGTAGAAGTCCACCATGCGCCGGTCGGCCTTCTTCACCCCGTCCCACAGCCGGTAACCAAGCTGGGAGAGGAAGCGCACCCGGCCACCCATCGACTCCTCACCGCGCCGGGCCTCGGCCAGCATCTCATCGACGATGGGCGCGAGCACATCGCGCTGGATCTCCTGGTGGACGAAGGTGCCGCCGAAGGCGCCATGCTCACGCGCCTCCTGGTACATGGGCCCCTTGTGCGCGAACTCCCGGATCCCCGCGGCAAGGTCACGCACGCGCACGTCGATCAGGTCCATGAGCCCGAGGTTCGACATCACGTTGTTGACGTGGACCACCGGGGACCGCGCGGTCTTCATAAGCTTCCAGTGGGTCAACAACTTACGCCACGTCCCCGGCGTCTGCATGATGTCGAGTTCGTTCAGGTCGCGCCAGATTTCCGGGCGGACGTACATGCCGGCCAGATCGCCCCACTTGAACGCCCGGGCGCCCTTGGCCACCCGGGTCTCGGGCACCCGCACCCAATCGACGCCCACAAACGTCGAGAGCCGCCGCGCCTCCTCGGCGTTGACGATCTCCGGCGCCTCGCCGGTCTCGGTGGTCGGCTCCATGGTGGCCCAATCCGGGTTCTTGGCGATGTCGGAGAAGAACCGGGCGCTGGAAATATCGTGCGCGAGAAGCTGGAAGCTCTTGATGAGGTTGTAGCGCACGTCGAGCACCTGGCCCATGTCCTCGCGCTCGGCGCGGGTGAAGTCGCGGCGGAGGATCAGCTTCTCGCCCCGGGTACCGGCCACCTCGAAGGTGCCGCGGTTCTCCCAGGTGTCAAAGCGCGCCGGAAGCTCCCGGTCGGCGGGCCAGAACACGCGCTCGCGCACGCGGCGCTGGGCCAGCTGCGCCGGGTCCATGCCGGTGAGCGGGTCCATGCCCTCGGGCGTGTACTCCAGGCGGTCGAGCATGACCCACTCGGTGCCGACCAGGTGGGTGTCGGCCTGGCCGGGACGCAGCTTCCGCCCCCACCAGTCGCGGGGCACGTTGCGAAGCAGCCGCTCGGTGGTGACCTCCTCCTTGAGCCCGCGCATCCGCAGCGAGTCGCCGCCGATCTTCTTGCGGTGTTTGCGCTGCGCCTGGTGCATCCACTTCGGAAGCCCCGAGAGTTCCGCCTCGTGCTTCTGGTAGCTGCGGTGCAGCCAGTCGGTGATCGCGCTATCGGCCTTCATCAGCCCAAGCTCGATCATCTGCCCGGTCAGGTCATCCAGGGCGGCACGGATCGGCACCGAGAGCGATTCCAGCGCCTCGGTCGGCACCTCGCCCTCATCGAGTACGCGCTGGAGCACCAGGCGCTCCTCGCGGCTGAGGTCGGCCTTCTGGATCTGCTCGACCAGCCCCTCCATCTGCCCGAGGATCCGCCGGCTCTCCGACTCCCGGGCGGCATCGCGCTGGATGAACGACTCGGGCACGCCGTAGCGGTCGATGAGCCCGGCCCGGGCCCGCTCCACCAGCGGGTGCAGCCAGCGCCCGAACGTGCCCTCCGGGTCCACGGTGCGCTCATGGAGCGTCTTGCGGATCTGCTCGGTCAGTTGCACACCCGGGCGGAAGCGGCCGTACTCATCCGTGCTGCCGGTCAGGTCGAACACCGCGCTGAACATGCGATCCACCGGGGCGCCCTTGCGGATGCCCTCGCTAACCTGGCGCTGCCGGTCCAACGCCTCGGTGCCCTCCTGGCCGCGGCGGGCAAAGGCCGCCTCGCCGGCCATCTGATCCGGCGTCTGCGCCTCCAGGGAGCGATGGGCCCGGCGCAACAGGGCCCGCAGGTCCGCGTCGTTGAGTCGGATGGTCAGCCCGAGCCCGCGCAGCCACTCGCGCAGTGCCGCCACCGCCCGCTCGATGATGCCGGCGTGGGTGCCGTCCTCGGCCATCTGCGCCAGGCGCTCCTCGGCGATGATCGCCCGGTGCGTGGCGTTCTGCGGATCGAAGGTGCCCGGCTGGAAGTAGCTGTCGATGATCGCCTGATTGCCCTTCACGCCGCCGGTGGCCGCCCACACCTGATTGAGCACCGGGCGGATCCCGGTGCCGAGAAGGTTGCGCAGCCCGTAGTGGCCGACCGCCTCGTGCAGCAAGGTCCGCTCCAGGGCTTGGGCGCTGTCGTGGCGATCCGCCACCAGGTAGATCACCCCTCGGTAGTAGACCCCGCGCATGTCCTCCAGGGCCCCGGCCTGCTCGGCCAGCGCGTGGATGTCGGCGGGCAGATCGCGCACGCTCTGCACCGTCTCCAGGCGCGGGCCGTTCCACCCGGCACTGACCGTGGCAACGTGGCGCCGGGCCTGCTCAACCGGGAGCCCTTGCCCCAGGGTCGAGGACCGCTTGAGGCTCGGCCCCTCGGCCCAATCGCGCAGCGCACCCAGGTCCACGCCTTCCATCTCGTGCCCAAGCGCCATGTCATCGACGCGCAGGCGAACATCGCCCGGTGTGCCGCGCTCGACCATCTCGGTGGCCATGCGCCGGATCTGCGCCCGCCCACGGCCATAGGGCGCCAGGGCCGGCGAGCCGCTGATCCGCACCTCGTGCGCATCGCCGTAGCGGACGTAGCGTAGGGTGTCGTCGGCCTCGTAGGCGTCCATGTCCACCACGATGTTGCTGTGGTGCCAGTCCACCGCGTCGCCCTGGCGCTGCGTGTAGTGCTCCGACGGGCCTTGCCGCGGGACCATGCCGATCCAGGGATCGTGGTAGGGGCCGCGGGCATACCGCTCCTCGCTGCCGCCGGCCTCGCCGCCTTCCTGGCTTTCGCGGGCGAGTTCCGCCTCCAGGGCCCGCACCTGGCCTTGCAGGTCTTCCAGGCGCTCGGCGCCGTCGTACTCCTGACTCAGACGGCTCTCGTACTCCCGAACCTCCTGCTCGGCCTCGGTGATGCGCTTTCGGTGGTGCTCGATCTCCGACTCGAACCCGCGAAGCTGGTGCTCAAGCGACTGGATCAGGCCCCGGGCCGAGCCGGTCACGCGCACGTCGGCCGAGTAGTCGCCGGCACGCTTGAGCCCCACGTCGGCGAACCGCTCGTGGGTGCCCCACACCGTCGCCATGATGTCGAAGCCGCCGATCTCGCCGATCTTCTTCGGCGGCGCCATGCCCTGCCCCTGCTTTAACTCCTCGATGCGCTGGAGCATCGCCTGGCCGGCCTCCAAGCGGTCGGTGAACGCCTGATCGCCGATCTTGGCGGTGAACGCCTCGCCGCTGGTGTCCTGGCGCTGGGCGATGTCCTGCTCGATGCGCGGGATCCGGTTCTCCGAGGCTTGGCGGCTCATCTGTGCGCGGTTGATCCGCTGACGGATCACCGACTGCTCGCGCTGGTGCGCCGCCTTGCGCCGCTGCTCACGCTCAAGGTTCTGGCGCAGTTCGGTGAGCTGCATGATCCGCGGGTCGGCCGTCGAGAGCGCCTTGGCCTGCTCGTACTGGCTGGCTTCGCCCAGGTCATCCATGTCGCGCAGCGTCGGGTCGCCGCGGAAGAAGCCTTCGATGAAGCGCGCCTTGCGCTCCATCATCTGCCACATGGTCGAGTCGTAGGTGCCCTTGGTCGAGTAGTCGTGAATCTCGATCTCGGGGTTCATGTTGCCCTGGCGCAGAATCCGGCCGTTGCGCTGCTCGTCGTCGGCCGGGTACCAAAGCGGGTCGAGGTTATGGACCGCGTAGAGCCGGCGCTGGGCGTTGACGCCGGTGCTCATCTTGGCCGTCGAGCCGATGAGCACGCGGACCTTGCCCTCGTTCACGTCGTTGAACAGCCGTTGCCGTGCGGCGTGGGTCTTGTAGTCGCGGATGTCGGCAATCTCTGAGCGCGGCACCCCGCGGCGGGCCAGTTCGGCGCGGATGTAGTTCGGCACCGAGAAGCCCCGTGTGCCCGAGAGCCCGAGGTTGGCAAAGATCATCTGCGTGGCCGGGCCAGCGTCCACCGGGGTCTCGCTGTAGCCATCGGCACGCGGCTCGTAGAACGGCTGCGCGCTCGTGCGCCGGTGGATCTCGGCCACGTTGTCGATGAGCATGTTGAGCTTGCTGCCCGGGTCTTCGCTCACCTCGCGGTCGGCCAAACGCATGTCGATGGCGGCATGGCGCCCATCGTTGATGACCGAGAGCATGATGTCGTCGCCAGGCTCCGGCGGGCCCTTGCGCCGCTCGATGGCCTCCATCCGCGCGGCCAGCTTCGCCTGATACTCGACCAGCGCCTCCGAGCGTTCGGCCAGGTTCATCTGCCGCTTGCCCCCGCGCAACCGGGGCCGGGTGACGTACTCGCCAAGCTGCTGGCTGGTCACCACGTCCATGTTCTGGCGAACCATGTTCGACAGTTCCGGGACGTTGACGAACTTGGCAAAGCGCGTCACCGACTTGTAGTTGCCGGCGGCGTCTTGCTCGAGGTCCGTGACCGTATCGCCAAAGGCGCCGGCCCAGGCGTCGAAGTGCGACAGCCCGCGCGCCTCCAACTCCTGCGGCTGGAGGTAGCGGCTGATCGTGTAGAGCTCGGCCATGGTGTTGGTCACGGCCGTCCCCGAGGCCAGCACGAGGTTCTGCCCCGGGTTCACCCGCTCCAGGTGGCGGCTCTTGGCGTACAGATCCCACGACGCCTTCGA
The DNA here is from genome assembly GCF_022228075.1 of Halorhodospira sp. 9628. NCBI lineage: Bacteria > Pseudomonadati > Pseudomonadota > Gammaproteobacteria > Chromatiales > Ectothiorhodospiraceae > Halorhodospira > Halorhodospira sp. 9628. The sequence goes on along the minus strand of NZ_JAJNRF010000002.1, from coordinate 272,051 downwards.
GCCCTCGGGGCTGACCCCCTTCACGCCGGACATCTTCGTGGCGAAGTCCAGCTTGCGGAAGTAGTGGGCCTCGTCCACGAACAGAAAATCCACCCCCATCTCCTCGAAGGTGAATACCTGGTCCGTGGCCTTCTCCGCCTTGCCGGTAAGCCGCTGCTCCAGGCGCTCGATCTGCTTCTGCAACCGGGAGCGCGTGATGCGGTTCTCGGCATCCTTGTCCATCTGCTCAAGCAGTTCGCGGTAGTCGTCGATCTGCTGCTGGATCAGACCGTCCTGGAACTCGTTGCTGACCGGGATCATCCCGAACGCCGAGTGGGTGATGATGATGGCGTCCAGGTCCTCGCTCGCCACGTTGGCGATGAACTGCTTGCGCCGGCTGGTGTGAAAGCGCCGCTCATCTGCCACGGCAATGCGTGCCGTGGGGTACTGCTCATAGAACTCCTTGGTGAACTGCGCGAGCATGTGATTCGGGACCACGTACATGGGCTTGTTCACCAGCCCGAGCCGGCGCATTTCCATCCCCGAGCCGATCATCGCCGAGGTCTTTCCGGCGCCAACGCCGTGCGCCATGTATGTGTTGCCCGACTGGATGATCCGCGCGATCACCCGCTTCTGATGCGGGCGCCACTGCCAAGCGGACGAGACGCCCAGCGTGGTCAGGTAGGAGCCGTCGTACTCGCGCACGACCGTCGAGTTGAACTGCTCGTTGTAGATTTCGGCCAGTTCCGCGGCCCGGCCCTCGTCCTCCCAGGCCCAGGTCGAGAACTTCTCCTTGATCGTCTTGAGCTTGTCCTGTGCAGCCTGCGTGGCCTCGGTATCGACCCAGGTGGTCCGGGTGCCGTCAGCGAGCTTTTCCGAGCGGGTGACCTGTGGCGTGCGCCGGTTCAGTGCGTGCTCGATCAGCTCGGTGGCCGACAGGTCCGCCGTGCCCCACTCGGCGGTGGACGCCGCCGATCCCTTATCCCCACTGACCTCCCAATAGGCGAGCTTCGGCGTATAGCGCGCGGTGAGCGTGCGAAGCCCTAACCCATCGGTGGCGAACCGCTCCACGATTGCCTCGGGGATCCACGGGGCGCCCAGGGTGGCGCTGATCTCCGAAGGCGTTAGATCGACCGGCTGCACCGCCTCCAGGGCGGTGACGTTGCGCTCGAACTCGGGGTTCTTCTCCGCCGCCGCCTCGGCGCGGCGCAGCTTCTCGCGCACGTTGCCCGAGAGGTACGCATCGCGCAGGACGTAGGTGTCTTCGGTGCCGGGGAGCTTGTAGATGCTCTCGCCCAACTCCTCGATTGCCTGCGTCTGCGACTTGCCCGAGAGCGCGGCGATCTCTGGGATGTCGAGCCGGCCCTTGCGGTTGAGGACATGGAGCATCGCGTCGTTGACCGAGCGGATCTCGGGCGCGCGCTCGCGGGTGATGATGTTCTCGAAGAAAACATCGCTCTTGCCCGACTCTCCGGTTTCCTCGCTGTAGACCTCGATGGCGCGCAGGCGGTAGCTCTCGGGGTCATCCATGAACGGGTCGATGTTCTCCCGCTTCTCGATGACCAGATCCTCCATGGCAGCCGGGTCGAAGCTGCCCTCATCGAAGCTGCGCCCCTCCCGCTCGGCCTGCTCGCGGGCGGTCTTGCGAGCGGCGGCGACCTTGGTCAGCGATGCCCCCTCGGCAATCAGCCCCGAGGCGTCGAAGTCACCCTCGCGCCAGATCTCCCCGGCATACCGGGCTTCTTCGCGTGCCTCCGCGCGGGCCGCCTCCTGCTGAACGATGGTCGGGCGCCGGAACTGGCGTTCGAGCTTGTTGATCGGCCCGAACCGCTCCACGAAGGCGTCGTAGGCTTCGTTGAGCCGCGCCCGGGCGACCTTAGCGTTATCCGCCTGCCCGGCCAGATCCGCGGCGTAGACCGCGCGCAAGGCATCACGGATGGGGACCAGGCCACGGATGCGCTCGATATGCCCCTTGGCAATGCCCGCCTGCCCCTTGCCGCGGGCCTGCACCGGCACGCCGACACCATCGCGCACCTGCATCAGCCGCTCGCCGTCGAAGTAGAACGAGCCGTCCTTCTTCTGATCGGTGCCGAAGTCGATCTCCGCCCGCTCGTCCTGGGTCACCCCCTCGGCCATGACGTTCTCGGGGAACTGCTCGATGGCCCGCGCCAGGGCCTTGTCGAGCGGCTGGCCCTTGACCCCGCGCACGGCGTAGCGATTCTCGTAGAGCGGGTCAAAGAAGCCCTGCTCGCCGAGCACCATCTCCGGGTTCTCGGCGAAGTAGCGGCTCATCCGCCCGGTGATCGACTGCCCCTGTTTGTTCGGGAGAGTGACCTCAACCGTCTCCGTCCAGCTACGATCCCCAGCCGGCTCCCCCTCCAGGCGCTTGCGCAGCACCACGATGTCGGTGGTGACCGAGGTGTGGGCGGTCTTCTCGAAAGCGGCACCCGGCAGACGGATCGCGCCCACCAGATCGGCCCGATCAGCCAGGTACTCGCGGGCGCTGGCGTCGGCCTTGTTCATGGTCCCGGCCGACGTGACGAAGGCCAGGAGCCCGCCGGGGCGCACCGCATCGAGGGACTTGGCAAAGAAGTAATCGTGCAGGAGGAACCCTTGCGGGTATCGGGAATCGCTGCGGATGGGGATGTCGGCAAACGGCGGGTTGCCGATCACCAGATCGAAGGTATCCCGCGGCAAGGGGGCCCGGGTGAAGTCGTCCTGGCGCACGCCCCAGCGCGGGTAGAGCGCCCGGGCGATGCGCGCGGTGATGTGATCGAGTTCCAGGCCGGCGTAGTGCGTGCGCGCCGCCACGTCGGCGGGCATGGTGGCGGGGAAGTTGCCCACGCCCATGCCCGGCTCGAACACCTGGCCGCCGTCGAACCCGAGCCGACGGACCAGATCCCACATGCCCCGGGTGACCGTCTCCGATGTGTAGTGGGCGTACTGCAAGCTGCGCTCGGCGGTGCGGTACTCGGTATCGCTCAGTAGCTCGCGCAGTCGGGTGCCGATGTCCCGATAGCCCTTGGCGTACTCGCCCTGGGCGTCCGGGAACGCACCCTTGAGCCCGCCCCAGCCGATGTAGCGGGCAAGCTGCGTCTGCTCCTCCGGTGTGGCCGGCCGACCCTCGGCCTCAAGGGCCTGGATCAGTTCGATGGCGCGCAGGTTATCCCGCGCCTTCTGCTTCGGGCCGCGGGTTTCCTCGAGCCCGCCGGGCTCTACGGTAAAGTTCTGTGGATCTCGTCCGGGTCGCTCTCGAAGTCGATGAACGTCTCGCGCACGATCTCCTCGGCCTCCCGCCTGTGGGGCTGTTTCACCACCCCGTTCGGGAGCTTCGGCGCGTTGGCGGTCAGTTCCCGGTACATTTGGTACGCCTGCTTGGTCACTTCCTGGAGGTGTTCCTCCATCTTCCCGGAGCGCATCAGCTCGCGGTACATCTGCGGCGCCCGCTCCTGCATGGCCCGCAGATACGGCATCTGAAACTCCATGGCCCTGCCCCTCTTGCAGATCCCGCGCAAAGCGCAGGACGTAAGGCTTGATTCCCGTCCCGAAATTATCGAGTACCGCGCGGATGAACGCACGCAGATCCTTCCCGGCGGCCTGGAAGTCACGGAGCATCGCCTGAAAATGCGGCTTAGCCTGCTGGTAGGTGTTCTCATCGAAGGACAGCCCCGAACTCAGCCGCCCGGCCTTGGTGCCGAACAGCGCGGCAAGCCCCGCCACCGCCTCCTGCCCGGCGCTGGAGAGGTTCCCGCCCATGCTCTTGGCGATCTCCGCGGCCGTGCGCTCGACCGACTCCTGCTGCTCGGCGCGGGCCTGTTGCTTGCGCGGGCGCTTCTTACCATCGGGCTTCTCGGCCGTCTTGGCCCGGGCCCCCTGGGGGCGCTCGGTCTGTGCGGCACCACGCTCGGCGGCCACCTCATCGAACAGCGCCGATAGCTCGGCCTCGTCCATCCCGGCAAGCTGACCGGCCAGGGAGCCGTCGAGCTCTGCGTCCGGGGCGCTCGGCATCCCAGCATTCGGGTCTGCTTCGCTGGGTGTGGTCTCGATGTCAGCGGGCGCCTCGCTGACCTCGGGCTGCTCGGGCACGGCGGCTTCGGCCGGCGCCGGCTGCGCCGGCTCTACCGGGGCCTGCGCCTCATCCCGGGTCCGGGTGAACGCATCCTCGTTGAGCACGATCAGGGTGCGCGGGAGCCCTTCGGACTGGATCAGGTTGTAGACATCCAGCGAGCCCTCCACCGTCTCGAAACCGCGCTCGGGGAAGGCGATGGCGTCGTAGCCCTGCTCCTGCGCCTGGTCGATCACCTGCTGCGCACGGTCCCGGCCACGGGGCATCCGCTCGACCTGCATCACGCGGGCATCCGGGTCCAGGCGGAAGGTCAGCACCGAGCCGCGTGCGTCATCGGGCGGCATCCGCGAGGCTTGCAGCTCCCGCTTGTTCTCGGCCCACTGGCCGAACAGTTCGGCGGCCCGGCGGCTCTCGGTCAGGTAGAAGTGATCGCCCTGGTCAAAGGCGTTCATGCCGACGCCGGAACCGGAGCGCTCGGCGTCGAAGCGGTCGAAGTCTATGCCGGCGGCGGTGCCGTGGTACAGGTCACCATCGAGGCCCAGGGCGCTCGCCGTGTCCTCGGCGCCCTGCGCTGCCGCGGGCTCGGCGGCCGTCTGCTCGGCTGCCGGCTGCTCGGCGGCCTCAACCGGCTGCTGGCGCTCGGCGGGGAGCGGGCGCGCATCGGAGTCGATGATCTCCTCACCGGCCTGGTTGACGTACACCCCGTCCTCGTCCTCCAGGGCGCGGACCAGTTCGCCGTCGGATGCCTCGTGGGTCGGCGTGAAGGGCTCGCTCGGGGTGGTCGCGGCCGGCTCCGCGACGGGCTGGGGCTCCGGCGTCGGCTCGGCCACGGCCTCCGGGGACGGCTCGGGGTTGGCCTCGGCCGGGGCGGCGGTCTGCGCGCTCGGCTCGGCCTCCGTCTGCGGGGGGCGAAGCGCCCAGGCGCCCTCGCCCACTTGCTCCGGGGTGTGGTCGGGGAGTTTGCGGCTGCGCGCGGCGGCACGGGCGGCGGCCTGCGTCGGGTACGGGCTGCCATCGGCCTTGTAGACCAGTCCCGGGGCGGCTTGGGCGTCAGCGATGTCGGTCTGCGCCTGCGAGCCATCGAACAGCGCCCCCTCGCCGGCGCCGGCCGGGACGTGGCCGGCCTCACCGCCGGATAGGCGCTCATCGACGGCGCGCTGCTCGTCGTGAAGGCGCTGTTGCTCCTGCGTGGCGCCACCGATCATGTCGGTCTGCTCGGGCGCCGGAGCCTCGGCCGGGGCCTTGCGCTGCTCTGGCACGGCCTGGCCCAACAGGTCGGTCTGCCCCTCGGCAACCGGCCCCGGGGGCTGCTGCTCCTGCGCCGGTTCCTGCGCTGGCGCCTCGCCCTGCGTTTGCTGGAGAAGCGAGCGGCGAAGCTCGGGGTCGGTGTGCCAGCGCTGCCACCGCTCGCGCTCGGCCTCCAGGGAGCGCAGCCGCTCGCGGGCCCCGGTTTCATCCTGCACGTCAATCCCCAGCTCGCGGGCGCGCTGCGGGTTCTTCGACGGGTTGCGCAGAAGCCGGATGTCCTCGCTGATCTCCCGCTGCCGCGCGGCGGCCTTCTTCGCCAGTTCCTCGGCCTGGCGCATGGCCGAGTCATCGAGCCCGAACAGATCCACCTGCTCGGGCCCGCGGCCCTCGGCGCCCATCGCCTGCACCGCCTGCATCATGGCGGTGGCCGTCTCGATGCTCTCCCCGCGCTGGATGCGCTCGATGCCGAGCGCCTGCAGCCGCTCGTCGTTGGGTGCTGCCCGGGCTACCGCTGCTGCTTGCCGGTCCCCGATCTGCTCACTCTGGTGTAGTTGATAGAGGGTTTCCGATCCTTGGGACGCGATGGCGAATCCATCTCGGCCTTTAGCGCGTTCGAGTAAGCCTCGGCGTTGCGCTTGCGCCTCATCCGTTCCGCGTTGCTTGAAGAACGCCGCATAGTCGGCAACCTCCCCTTGTCCGTCGCGGATGTTCATTTCCGCATCCGCGACCATGGCATCTTCGCGCGTGAAGCCGTCGGCCTCGCGCACCACTTGAGCCGGAATCGTCTGCTCGCCCGTTCGACGGGCCAGGTCCAGCCGGTGCCGCCCGGTAATCACCTCCTGGCGGCCGTCCTCACGCTCCCATACCAGGATTGGCGCCGTGCCCAGGCGCTCGTACTGACCGCCCAGGGGCTCGACCACCCCCGATTCATCCGCCCCGCGCTTGAACTGTGGCACGTCGTGCGAAAGCTGGAGTTGCGCGACCGGCACCTCCTGCATCGGGAACTCCACCCCGATCTCATCGGCGGCCATCGACGGCTCGGCGTGCGGCGCCTGCTGCGCGGGCTCCTCGCCCTCGGCAACCGGATCCGCGTAGGTGCCCGGTCGGGCCACCCAGCCCGCCTCGTCCTCGGTCGGCTGCTCTTGCTCCAGCGGCGTGTCCGCCTGGCTGTACGCATCATCCTCCGGCTGCACACGCTCGAATCGCTCGGACGCGGCCGTGGGCGACTGCTCCTCCTGGCCGTAGAGCGAATCGAGCGGGGCATCCTGCTCGGTGTCACGGGTGGCCGACGGGGCGCGCGCACCGCGGCGCTGGAGCGGGAACAGGAGCGCCTGGAGGGCGGCGGCGCCAACGGCCGCCGTCTCGCCGCGCTCGGGCACCTCGTCCCAAATGGGGTGGTCCTCGTCGTACTCACGGCGCAGAAGGTTCTGCAACAGCGCGCCGGCATTCTCGACGGTGTACTCGGTCACGCCGGCCTCACCCATGCGGCGCAACAGGTAGGCGCTGGCCGACGGGCGCATCGGCTCCGGGATCTGACGCAGGATCGGCCCCAGGGAGAGGATCTGCACGATACCCGGCAGACGGCCCTCCGCGGAAAGCTCCAGGGCGTACTCATCGTCAATGCCCAGCTCGGCCGCCCGCTCCGGGTTCTCCTCCATGAACTGCTTGACGTTCTGATACGCCTCGGACTGACCGGCCGCCTGCGCCGAGAGCGCCGGGGCGACGTACTGCGCCCCACCCCGGGTCATGCCCGCGCCCCTGCCCACCACGGCCAGGCCGGCGTAGAACGCCAGCGAACCACCACCCTCGGCCGCCTGCTGCACGAAGCTCTGCTCATAGGCCGGGTGCGGCGCCAGGCGGTCCCGAACCCCCTCGGAGAAGTAGGAGCCGAGCCGGTACAGCCCGCCTTCCTCCACCGGGCGATTCGGGCCAACACCCCGGCGATGTTCCATCCGGTCCACATCAAGCTGAAAGCCCTTGAGCGTTTCGCCCAAGGCGCCCGTGGCACCACGGGCCACGGCCTTCGGCGCCTCGACCAGATGGCCGGCGACGGTGCGCTCGGCGGCATGGCGCTCGGCCACGGCCTTGCGATGCACCGACTTATCCAGGCCACGCATCAGGTCCGACCAGTCCTCGGGGCCGCTCGGCTGCGCGGTGGGCTCGGGCTGCGGTGACGGCTCCGGGGTGGCTGCCTCGGCGGGAGCCGGCTCCTGGCGGGGTGCTATCGGGGCGCCGGCGGTCACCGGCTGCGGCAGCTTCGCCAGCGTCCCCTCCACCTCGGCGGGATCGACGCCAAGACGGGTGATCTGCTGCCGGATCTGTGTCGGGCTCAGGCCCTCCTCGGCCAAGCGCGTGACCAGGCGGGATTTGCGCTCCGGGGACCAGCGTGGGACTTGAGCACGGATCCGCTCGAACGTGCGCTGGCTATCCTGCGCCGCCATGACCGCTCTGCCGTCCAGGGCACGCTCCTGGTCCGTGAGCCCCTGATTCTTCCACCCGCCCTCGAGCTGCGCCATGCTTACTCGGCCCTCTCCATTGTCCGGCGTGCCAATTCACGCAACCGGCGCATCAGCGCCGCATCGACCTGATCCTCATGCTCCAGCGCCCAGCGGATCGTCTTGCCCAGGGCATCCCGATCCGGGGTCCGCCCCTGAACGACCTCCTCGATGGTCGCCGCCACATCCTCCGGCGGGGCCTCGGCCCGGCGCTGGAACAGCCCGGCGACGTTCTGACGAACGCCCTCGACGGTCTCGTAACCCCGCCACCAGGCATCGCCGGCCTTGCCGATGCCTTCGCGCAGCCCAGCGGTATTCCGCTGGTACATACCGTCGGGGTCGGTGTAGTAGTCCCGGGCCGTTTGCATGGAATCGCCCACCGCATCGAGCGCCCGATTCCGAGCCTGGACGGCGGCGCTGTCGTTGACCCGCACCGGGTTATTGGAGATTGTCTCAGGGCGTTCGAGACCCATCCCCAACTGATCCCGCGGCAAGATGGGCCCGCCGGCCATGCCCTCGCCGAACGACAGCCCCGTGCGCTGATCCCGGTAGGGGAGCGCGTCGGCCGCGCCCGGTCCTTGCTCTGCCTGCTGCCCGGCGAACATCTGCTGCCCGCCGGGGGTCATCGGCTGACCGGGGGCCTGCCGGCCCGCGCCCTGGCCGGCGTACATTTGCGCCAGTTCCGCGCGCAGACGCTCGGCCTCCTGCGCCTGAATCTGCTGCGCGCGGGCTTGTACCGCTTCTTCATCCACATGGCGCCGGCTCATGCGCCCCTCGCCGGCTTCCTTGCGCTCCTGGTCGATCTGCTCGGCGGCTGCCTCCATCGCGCGTTGCGGGTGCAAAAGTGGGTAGTCGCCCGAGAAGGCGAGCCGGGCTGCGGCGTTGCCAACCTCGTGCGGAGGCATCAGGTGCCCGGCCTCGGCCTCCTGGCGGTAGACATTCAGCGCCGCATCCCGCGCCCAGCTCTCGACATGGGCCACGTTCGGGTCGCCGATGAACTCCTCGCCTACCTGGCGGCGGACGTAGTTGTTCACCTGCTGGCCGAGGGTGTCGTAGATCCGGTTGTAGTCGGTGCTGCCCGGGGTCAGGTCCAGCCCGGCGCCGCCGGCGCCGGTGCCCGAAGCCCCGGGTGCGTCGAGTTGGTAGAGCCGCCCATCCGGGCCACGCTGCACCCAGCCAAGTTCCTCGTGGCGCATCGGCTCGCCGAACTGCGAGCCCTGGCTCATCATTTCCCGGTGATCGGCCACCGGCTGCCCGGTGCGCTTATCGAAGTACACCCCTTCGCGCCACTCCAGGTCCGGCTCTGGGGCCTCGATCCCGGCAAAGCGCGCCACGTCCTCGGGCCGAAAGCCCAGCACCTGATCCTCGGCCTGTGCCGAGGGCTGACCGTCCTGCGTCCACAGCCCGGCAGTGCCGGTGTGCTCGGAGCCGATCAGAAGCGACCACTCGCCATCGTCGGACACCTGCGCCGCACCAATCGGGTGGCGCTTCTCGTCCAGGTGCAGCGCCGTGCGAAAGACCTCCGGGTTCTGCTGGACGATGCGCGTAGCCATCGCCTCGTCGCCGGATTGCATCGCGCCGTAGAAGTCCCGAGCGGTGCGCTGCATCTGCGCACGCTGGTGCTCGGCCATCTGCTGATCGTGGACCTGCTGCGCGCGCTCATTCTGCGCCCGACGCAGACCAGCGATCTCGCGCTGGTTACGAAGCTGCGCGCCGGTGCTCACCCCCTGGGTCAGCCCTTGGGCCATGCCGCCGAAGAATCCAGCCATGATCGCGTTCCTCTATTGGTACTGCTGCTGCCAGGGGGAGAGCCCAAACCCGGTGGAGGGCGTGCCGTGGACGTGGGTGGCGACTTGCATGTTGTTCGTCGGGTCGGGGCGCCACAGCCCGGCGGTATTGCCCGAGGCCGGGGCTGCCGTCGGTGCGGCGCTGGGGGTGTAAGGGACGCTCCCACCACCACCGCCACCGCCCATGGCGGCACCGCCAATCGACGCGCCCGCCATGGCGCCGGCCGGCCCACCGACCATGGCGCCTGCGACACCGCCCACGACCGTGCCGATCATCTGTCCGGTGCCCGCAGCCCGCGCGTCCGCCGCGCCGGCCTCCGCCTGGTGCATCGCCGCCGTGTTCTGCTTCGCACTCACCCGCCCGGCATGGGCTGCGTCCGTGGCCGAGTGCGCCAGCGAGAAACGGTGCGAGCCCATGCTCATCGCCCCACCGCGCAGCGCATCGGTACGCGCCTGCGCCCGCTGATGCTCGGCCCGACGCGCATGGTTGACGGTGCCGGCGGTGGCCGTCGCCTCGGCAAGTCCCGCCCGCCGGTCCATGCCCTGAAAGCGCCCGGAACTCGGGTCGATGCCGAAAGCGGCCATGCGCCGGCGCTCATCCTCGCGCTGGCGCTCGAACTGCTGCGAGACATCGGCCGCGGCCCGATCCGTGACGCCTGCGTAGTCGGCCTGAGCGCCACGCTCGGCCTCGGCGATCATCCGGTTTTCCAGGTCGCCGTAGAGGTCGTTGTACTCGTCCATCTGCCCCTGGGCCCACTTGAGCCGCTGGGCAGCCAGCTTGTTGGCTTGCTCCTGGGCCTCGCGCATCCGCCGCCGCTCACGCCGGGCCGCGCTGCGTCCTCCGCTCATGCTGTCACCTCGATTGGTTCAACCCGGCCGGGCTGGATCAGGTAGAACGCCCCGTCGCAATGGACGATGGCGGAATCGTGCGTGTATCGGTGGACCTGGACCATCGGCGCCTCGTGAACCGCTGCCCACTCGTTGTAGAGCGCCGCCCCGCGCAAGGCGCCCCCGGCATGGGTCAGCCTACACAGCGCACCGAGCATGATCCCCAACGGGCCGTCGAGCCCCGAGGCCGCTCGCATCCAACGCTCCAGGCGCCAGGGCCAGTCCTGGATGTTGAGCGCGGTGTAGACCTCGCCCTCGTGCTCGTAGAGCCGCTGCATCCCGCTCTTGGCGGCCATGTGCAGCGTCGGGCGGTTGTCCGCCTCGACCTTGCCAAGCAGTCGCGAGTAGCCCAGGGCGCCGAAGGCGTGCGCTTGCCCCAGGCGCACCGCCTCGGCCTTGTCCGAGCAGCGGCGGGTGAGCAGGTTGTGAACCTGCGCACTGGAATCGCTGATCCGGTCGATGGCGAAGAATCCGGTGATCTCTCCGCCCTCATAGACCCCCAGCACCGTGGTCGCCGGGTCGCTCAGGTAGGCGTCCCAAGCACTGCCTTGGCCGCAGCGGCCCGCGACCTCGGGGCTGTCCATGATTTTCTGTATGTGCCGTGGGTCCGTTGTCTCATAAACGGATTGGGTCAAGATCGTTTCCCTCAAAAGCGCGCGCACTTATCGTTTCAGCCCCGTCGCCGTCATCGTGCCGCCCCGATTTTCAAAGGCCATATTCGAGCCCGTATACCGGGCCTGGACCGTATAGGTATTCGTCCCGGTTCCCGGGCTTTTATCGAGGTACGAAAGACTCATTGGACCCAATCCCTGCGAGAAGATATACAGGTAGCCAAGGGAGTGGGCCCACGTCACATAACTGCCGACGTTGCCCCAGCTATGCACCGTGCTCCCGTTTTTCAAAAGGCGGGCCTGCACGCGGCCTATACGGATGTCTCCCTGCCTGAATGAGACATACCATTGGTCATTATCTACCGGAATGTCGGCGCCGAATAACATGGCCATTACGTCAATACGCGCCGGCTGCCCCTCGGAATTGAGATTCACACTGCCGAGTTCGCGCCAGGAAGTGCTCAGGTTCCTTGCGGTTAGATTGGAACCCTCCGTAATAACGACATTGTTGCCGCCGAGGGTGAGGATATTATCAATATCCGCCGAAGTCGCATGGATATTGCCCCGAAAATACCCATTCATAAACTCGGCGTTACCGTCACGCCGGATCCTGAAACCGGAGTTTCCGGGCGCGAAGTTGTCGCTCTCGATGGCGTTCTCAACGCCAAGATCCCATACGTTCAGATTGCCGATGTACGCCTCGGTCGCCTCCAGGGAATCGGCGGCGATCTGATCGACCGCGGCCTGTTTGATCTGCGCGTAGCTGATCGAGGCATCCTTGATGACGGCCTCATTCAGATAGACCGTCCCGCCGTCCACGACGAAGGGGAAGACCTTGCCCTCCTGGGTGTAGTCCACCGATGGGTGACCGAGCCATAGGCGGTCCACGTTGAGCCCGAAGGTCACCGCATCGCCGTCGGCCTCCAGGCCGATGCCACCGACCACCGGCGTCCCGTCGTTGGTGGTCTGGAGCCGAAGGGTCCACTGCGCGTTTACGTCGTTGCCGTCTACCGCGACCTTCGCGCGCTGCTCGATGGCAGCGTTCGCCTCATCGACGGAGCCGGAAAGCTGCGAGACGGCCTCGGCCCGGGCGCCCTCCTCGTCAGCGATGGCCGTCTCCAGACGGGCAACGTCGGCCTTACGCTCCGATTCCTCGTCCTCGATCTCCGCGCTCATGCTGTCGAAAGCGCTGACCCGGGCGCTCTGCTCCTCGGCAATGGCCGTATCCAGGCGCGTGACCTCGGACTCGGCATCACCCATGCGGGCCGTCAGGGAGTTAAAGCGCGTGCTGACCGATAGCGCCGAATCCACTTCGGCTATCGTGAACTGGATCGCCTGCGCCGCATTGCCACCGAAAGCGGCGACCAACTGCCCGAGTTCGATGGCCGCTGCCGACTCCTCATCGGCGTAGCTCTTTAGATCCGAACGGGCGTCCGCGATGGCCTGCTCCCGCTCGTTGGCCTCCGCCGCGATAGCCTCCTGGCGCTCGCCGGCCTCCTCGGCAATGCGCGCGGCAACCGAGCCCTCCAGTTCCGCCGGCCCATCGACCAGATCAATGCGTTCGCGCAGCGAGCCATAAAGCTGCGATTCGGTAATCTCCCCGGTCAGTTGCTCCAGGAAGTAGTCGGCGTCTCGGGCCGTCTCGGCGTAGCGCGACTGCGAGAATGGGCCCCGAACCCCGGCCAGGGAGACGTTGCGCACCCAATAGTAGCCACCCCAGCTACTCCCCACGACATCCGTGTGGATGCGCGCGAACTGCACCCCGACCATGACCGCCTGGCCGATGTCGGCGACCTGCGCACGCCAGACTTCGACGTGGGAGTGGTTGCTGTACTGCGGCCGCCCCCAGGTCAGCAGTACCCGGGTAAAAGACGCCTGGGCCTGGAAGTCGGCCACCCGCGGCGGCGTGGTGACGTTCGGCGGCGGCTCGACCGGCTCCAGGGTGCCGCCGGCGCCAACACCCGCGCGCAGCCCCTCCTTGAGTTTGGCGAGCCCGATCTCCACCAGGTCACGCCGGGTCAGCTTGGCATCGAGCGGGTCGCCCCGCTGGCCCTCGCCAAGCTCGATGACTTGCTTCACCGCATCGAGAAACTGGCGCTCGGCTGGGCTGGCGTCGGTGGGCACGCTGGGAAGCTGGGTGGTGCGGGTGGGCTTGCTCATTGCACCAGCGCCTCCATGCTATCCCCGAAGGCGACCTCATCCACCGTGTCGGTGCCGGTGACCTCCCACTCGAAGGATCGAGCCAGGTATCCCCCCGGCAAGGGGAAGGGGTCGGGGTTGGTGACCGTGTGCTCGTGGACCGGCTTGCCATCAGCGAACAGGCGAAAGGTGGTGTTCTCGTAGCTGGCCGCGATCACCTGCGCGGCACCGGCGTTGGCCGGCAGCGGGACCGGGAACTGCGGTGAGCGGTAGTGCATCGGCATCCGCGCATCGGCGCTGTCCCAGCGCTGGATCATCCCCTCGGGGTCGAGGAGGTAGAGCCCGTCATCGAGCGGGTCGCGGTGCCCGGCGATGGCCTCCAGGTCCAGGTCGATGAAGCCAAGCTCCGGTTGCCGCGGGTCGAAGATAAACCCGCCCCCGTCGTAGAAGCCGACGTAGCGCCCGCCCCACTCGAAGGCGCGGATCGTCTCGGGCTTGTACGCCGCCCACTCGCGCTCGGTGATGTGCTGATGGGTCAGCAGTTCGGCGCCACGGGTGCTGATCTGCACCAGACCGGCCGGAGAGGCGTAGACGCAGGCATAGCCGAACGAGACCATCGACGCCGGCGAGGCGCACGATTCGTTGACCTCCAGGCGCCGGGCCTGGAGCGCGCGCGGGTCGGAGCCAGTGACAAGATACGGCCGCCCGGCCGTGACCACCGCGATAGAGACATCGAAGACGCCAAGCGCGGTGATCGACTCATCCAGGCTCAGGCTGTATAGCTCCGGCCAGGCGTGCGGGCGGTACGGCTCGCTGGCGTAGAGCCGGTTGTCGGTGAACCCGAGCATGAAGCCGCCCGGGTGCGTGTCGAACCCGCGCAGCCCCTTCGGCGGCGGATCCCAGGCCGTGCTCTCCAGTGCCGTACCCAGGACCGTGCTCCGCACCGTGTCGGTGAAGCTCTGATCGGAGAGTTCCACCTCGGCGACGAAGCGAAACGCCGCCCCCCGGTTGCCCGAGGCCGTGCGGTAGATGCGCCGTCGCTGGATCAACCGCCCGGCGCCCTCATCGACCGAGAGCGGGGGAAGCTCGATCTCCACCGCCTGCGTCACACCGACCGTGATCTGCACCGGGTCCGATGTCGGCGGCCCCTCCTCGCCAAGTTCGGTGACCAGGGTGTGCGTGTAAAAGCGCACCTCCTGCCACTGCTCCGGATAGAAGGGGCGGAACGTGCCGGAGACGAACGCGCTGTAGGCCACGTTCTCGGCGTCGGTGTTGTTGAGCGTGAAGGTGGTCTCATCGACGACCCGGATTTGAAAGCCGTCGAGGTGGTTCAGGTACTCGGCCAGGTGGTTCTCGCCCCCCTCCTCATCCGGGCTCTGCGCCTCGATGTCAAAGCGCACCACCTCGCCGTCCTCCAGGCCGTGCTCGCCGTCGGTGACCACCCGGATAGGCCATTCCCGGTGGATCTGCGCAATGGCCACCGTGGGCGGCTCGACCGCGCTGACGCCAAGCTCATTGCTCGGCGCGGGCACGCCCAGCCGGTAGCTCGTCACCGGGTACCGCTCACCGCCCTGGTAGGCGGCCGGCGTGTAGGTGTAACGCGGCTCGTCATAGCGGGGGTCGCCAGCGAAGTAGATCCGCTGCCATACGTCGTCGTTGAGCGGGCCAGGGGCCACGTCCACGCGCCCCGGAAAGCGCAGCCAGTAATCCTCGCCGCCGACGCGCCAGCGGTAGATCGTGCCGACCGTGTGGCCATCCAGGTCCACCGGCTCCACCGGCTCGGGCTCGCGCAGGGGGCGCAGCGCGCCGCTGTCCAGGTCGCAGTTGCGCGCCGCCTGGGCCTGCCCCGCCTCCAGCAAACGAGCCGAGCGCCGCGGCCAGGAGCCCCGGAAGAACCGTGTGCGATGGTGCATGGTGATCCCTCTTAGAACCGGCTCGGCGCCGTGCGGATCGGGTCGGTGGTGAAGTTGCGGGCCCGCTCAAGCTGGAAGCGCGAGAGGTGATCGCGGTAGAGCGCGCGGTAGTGCATCCCAAGCTCCGGTGCGCTCCACTCCACCCCGGGCATGACCAGCAGCCGCGCCTTGGCCCCCGCAGCAATGGCCTCCGCGCCCCGACTCAGCAGCCAGCCGGGCACCTCGTTGGACTGCTCGGCGAGGCCCAGCAGCAGGTCGGCGGTGTGGGCCCGCTCGCCGCCCTCGGGCTCGACGCGCTTGGGCGGGGCGAAGCGCGCCGGGACAGCCTCGCCGCCCTGATCCCGGGCATGGACCAGGGCCAGGGCCACCGAGCCCTCCAGGGGCTCGAACTCGTAGACCCCATCCCCGGCCGGCGTCAGCGTCAGGCGGACCTGCCAGCCTTGGCCGTCGCGCAGCCACTCGTTGAGCGCATGGCGCACCGCGTTCAACGCCACGGCTTTCGGGCAGCCGGGCGCCTCGGGCAGCACGTCCCGCAGCAGCGTGTCGATCTTCTCCATGGGGAACCCCGGTTAGTTGTAGGTGGCCGGGCGGTAGAGGGTCTGCGTGCCCTCGGCCGGCCGATAGAGGGTCTGCGTATCGTCGGCCGGGTGGTGGATGGCTCCGTGCAGATAGCCGCCGATGCTGCGCGAGGAGGCGTCGGTGCTCGACGACACCAGGGCCTTCGCCACGACGATGGCCCGTGCGCGGGCCACCATGTCGGTGACGGCCTGGACGTTTGCAGCATCGCCGTCCGCCCACGTCCCCCGGGCAAAGCCGCGGGTAAGGGCCTCGGCCCGTGCGGCCGCCCACCGGCGACGTGAGCCGAGGGCCAGGGCGAGCGCGCGACTGGTGCCGAGCGCGCGCGCATTGCTCGTGCGCTGCCCCGAAGCCAAGGCATCGCCTGCCGAGCGGCCATGGGCGCTGACGCTGCGGACCCGGCGCGCACGCTCGCCGCCGGCGGTGCTCTCGGCGCTCGTCTGCGCCGCCACACGGCGGGTCCGGGCGGGGATTGCCCCGGCGCGGGTCTGCGCCTGCACCCACAGCGAAGTGTCCCCGGCCAGCAGCCCGAGGGCTTGCGCCGAGGTTTCGGCGTGAACAGCGGCACGGCCGCGTAGCTCGATCCCGGCCAGCGCCTCGCTGCCGGTTCTCGCCCCGGTCGATGCGGCATCGGAGCGAATCAGCCGCGCCGAGGCGCGCACCTGGGCGTTGGACTCGACCCGGGCAGCCAGCAGGCGCAGCCGGATCGCAGCCGAGGAAAGGCCACTGGTGGCCGCGATGCTGAACGCCCCACGCCGCTCGCGCTTGGGCAGGGCGCGGGCCTCGGTGCTCGACTCGACGCGGGCCGAGGTGATCCGCCTGCGGCTCACCCGCAAGGCATGGGCGGCCGACTGCGCGCAGGCACGGGCCGACGCCGCGACGATCCGACCCGAGCCGGCCCGGGCGGAACTGACCGCCTCGGCCCCAGCCTGCGCCGCCGCCGTGCGAATCCCGCGCGCGCTCACCTGCGTGACGGCGCGGATGTCGGTCGAGGCGTTGGTGAAGACGGTGAAGCCGATCCGTGGCGGGCGAACGCCGTTGATGCCAAGGCTGACGGGGCCGGCAACGAAGTTATGGCCGCCGGAGTGGCGGAAGCCCACCGCGCCGGTGGGGTGGCTGTTGTTCGTCCCGGTTACTGTCCACTCGGTGGGCTCGCGCTCGTTCGCGGGCCAGACCTTCATGCGCAGGGTAGAGCCCGACGCCCGGGCGCGCAGGAGGAAAAGCCCACTCGTCGCGCTGGTAACGCCCTCCTCGGCAATGACCGAGATGCTCGACGGGCTGGTGCCTATGACGGCCGAAAGGCCCGGGATCCCCGTGGTGTTGCGCAGCAGGAAGAAGTACCCGTTGCCGGTCGATTGCAGGCGCAGCGCAACACCGAACCCGTCCGCCCACGACGTGCTGTGCGAGGGGTAATCAATGGCCGCCAGGACTTCCTGCTCGTCCGTATCATCGGGCGGGGTGTCCCAGCGGACCACCGAGTAGATGCTGCTATTCGGACGCAGCCCGACCCCTTCGGGCATCACCGGGCTCTCGGTGACGGTGTACGCCGACATGTCGCCGACAAGCCGGGTGATATTCTCCGGGGTTTGTCCCAGCGCCACCCCGGTCCACTGCTCCAGGTACTCGTCCGGGACGGCCGGCCGGGACTCGCCGCTTGCACTGACTGCCGTGGTGGCGGTGGCAGCAGCGGACGCCGCCCGGGTCAAGACCGGCTGGGCGCTCGCCGAGGAGGACGCCAGGACGCCGGCACTGGCCCTGCGGACCCGCAGGATCACCACCTCGTTCGCGCTCGCCGCCGTGCTTGCCCCTACGCTGGCGCTGGCCTCCCGAAAGCGCCGACGCCCCGCGGCAACCGCCATCGACGTGACCGCCCCCGCGCTCGCGCTGGCCTGCACAAAACGCCGGCGTCTCGCGGTAGCAGCCATTGAGGTGACCGCCTGCGCGCTGGCCGCGAGGAGACGCTGACGGTTTGCGGAGGCCGCCGTCGAGGTGGACGCCTGCACACCCGCGCTGGCCTCCTTGGCCGCCCGGGTGGTGAACGCCTGCCACTCGGACCAATCACCAGCCTCGTCGCCCTCGACCGCGCGCACGCGCCACTGGTAGTCGGCGCCGGGGGCCAGGCCGGTCAGTTCGTAGTGCGTGTCGGGGATGCCCTCGACCAGCGTGCTTGGCCCGCCGAGTTCGCGCCACTCCAGGTCAAAGGTGGTCATGGCAGTTCCCAACCCAGCCGGGCGGAGCCTGCGGTGATCTGCGTGCTCTGGAGACTGACCGGGATCGGAGGCGGGCCACCCGGAGCGGGCGGCGGATCACCGTCCGTCCCGGCCGCCATCGGCCCAATAAAATAGGGATGGTTCTCCCGGTGAGACAGGCCGACAACGCCGGCGTCCCATTGGCTGTTGGTCGCCTCCAGCGTCCAGGCGGCAGGCTCGGGGGTTTCGTAAGGCCACACCTTGAGGCGCAGGTTCGAGCCCTGGGCCTGGGCGCGCAGGCTCCATAGGCCACCCGTGGACGGGGCAATCACCGTCTCGGTGTAGATATTCAGCCCCGTAGTGCCCTGGCCGATGGCAGCCCGCAGGACGTGATCCTCGCCCCAAACATGCTGCGAGTAGAGCCCGAGGTGATACCCCCCGCCGGAGAGGTTCGAGCGCAGCATCACGCCGATGTAGCACTCCGTCCAGCCTGGGGTAATGCTCGGGTAGTCCACCACGGTCAGGACTTCCTGATCCTCGGAGGGGAAAACGTCTACCCAATGGGCGTGGGTCATCGGACTGGAGGAAGGCGGGCGGGCCCCTACGCCGTCGGGCAGGGAGCCACGCGACTCGACGATCCAGTTCTGGTCGGCGCCGCCGTAGTAGCCAACGATATTCGGCGGGGTAGTGCCGATGGGCACGCCGGTCCAGTCCACTTGGTATTGAGCCATCAGACACCCCCGACGCGCCGCATCGTTAGCCGCTCACCCATCAGTCGATGGACACCTGGACCTCGCCGGCGGGGAACCGGAGGATGTCGCCCTCCAGGATCTCCCGGGCCGTTGCCAGGGGGGCGATAGCCAGGCGCGTGCCGCCGGAACTGGCGTCGTAGACGGCCACCTCATCGACCTCGCCCCAGGTGCCGGTCGCCTCGGAGAACTCCACGTCGGCGTTGGTGAACACGGCCCGGCCACTGCTCGATGCCGCGGTCGGAGCGCCGAAACTCGCCGCCTGGCGGCTGTGGCCGTTGCCGCTCACCTCACTGCCGCCGACACGGGCGGCCAGGTAGACGGTGCCGCTGCGAAAGACATGATCGAGAGCCATGTCGCGTGCTTCATTGGTAAAGCCTGTCATGGTGGCCTAGTCCTCTTGTCGTGCTATGCCCGCTGGTGGGGCTCTTGGGTGCGGGGGTCTGTGCGCTGGGAGACAGGCACCTTCTCGCCAAGCGCGTGGTAGAACCACTCGTAGTGGGCTTGGGCCTTCGGCTCGATGCCCGCTCGGGTGTCCTTGAGCCAGGCGCGGTAGAGCATCCAGTGGCGCAGCGGCTCGCGGTAGTGGCTGGGCATCTGCCCAAGGGTCGGGTAGGCACCAACCTCGAAGGCCGGAGGCTGCTGGATGTAGACGATCTGAACGCGCGTGCCAGGGCGCACCGCCGGCACGGTGTGAAAGACCCGGGGCTGGCGTTCATCCCACAGGTAATGGTCCACCTGATCGGCCTCGGGGCGGCCGCGCCAGGCCGGGTCGAAGCGGGCCAGGGTCGCCCCATCGACCCGCGTGATCGCCTCCCCGGGAAGGCCCTGGTCCACGTTCGCGGTGACCTCCATCAGCCGCACGCCATCCTCGGGGATGTGGTGGGTCACGCCCCGCTGCAAGGCGACCGAGGCCACCCGCTGGAACGCCTCGGGGCGCACCAGGGCAAGCTGGTCCAGGGCGGCGCGGAGCATGTCGGAGAAGTGCTCATCGGTCCACGCCGGGTAGTCGGGGTGCTCGATCAGGTCAAGCTGGACGCTGCGCACGAGGGCGGCGGTATCAAGCATGGCCGATGCCCTCCTCCACGCGCTGATGCGCCCGGACCTGGTGCATATCCCGCTGCGCCTCGATGCGCCCGGTCACGGCCGTGACGAACTGCTCGTAGTAGAGGGTGGCAAGCTGCGGGCGCGGGGTGCTCGACTTGGCGTGCGCCCGGGACATGACGTAGTAGTAGATCGGGGTCTGGAATACGTCATCGAGCGTGATGGGGCTCTCCAGGCTCTCCACCTCGGCCGGGGATGCGGAGTAGACGATCTCCAGGTGGCCGGCCGGATCCGGTTGCCCCGGGGTGACGTAGAACGTCTTGGGGTCGCGCTCATCGAAGACGAAGTGCTTGACCTCCGCGCTCGGTGGCTCCGTGTGCCAGTCCGGGCGGGTGGCGTCGAGGATGGCCCGGCGCACGGGTCGCACGGCACGGCCGGGGGTGTTGCCGTCACCGCCCATGTTGCGCACCACGTCGATCAGCGTGATGCCCCCCTGCGGCAACCGCTGCCGGGTGCCCGGGGTCAGCGCCACCACGTCGTTGAGGGCGTTGGCCGACGGCTTGAGAATGACGATCTCGCGCTGCGCGTCGGAGACATAGGTAAGCAGGTCGGCCGAGCCCCAGCGCACGCCGGCTTCATCGTTGAGCGTGCTCGAAGCCCGGTCGAGGATCATCTTCGCCGTCACCGTCGGCATCGTCTCAGCCCCCCGTCTCCAGTCGGCGGATCTCCGCGGCGAGCGACTGTGCCGAGCGGCGCTTGTCGAGCTTCACGCCGTGGCGCTGCTCGGCGTACTCGGCGAGCACGTCGCGGGAGAGCTTACGCACGGGGTAGAACTCGCCGCGGATCTCGATCACCAGGTCTTCCGCGCCCTCGCCGTCCTCCTCGCCGCTCTCGGGCTGCTCGCCCTCCTGGGCCTGCTTCTGCCCGGTGTCGGTCGCGCCGCTGACCAGCGCGTACTGATCGGGGTGGCGCTTGAGCATCCGCGCGGCGATCTCCTCCTCGACCTCCTGCACGTCGCCAGGGCCGGACCAGAACACGCCGCTGCCGTAGAGCCGATCCCGGTGGGTCGGCTCGCGGCCGATGTACTTCACCTTCATGGGGCTACCCTCCGGCGGGGCGGCGCGTGGCCGCCCCGGATTGCGGGGTTACTTGCCTTGCCAGTCGTAGGTGGCGACGACGGTGATCTCACCGTCCACGCCGGCGCCGAGCGAGGCGATGATGTCGCAGACCTCCTCGACCACCTTGGGGGCGTGGTTCGAGTCGGCGCGGATGCGACCAGCACTGGCCAGCGACTTGGAGCCGGTGAAGTAGGTCGCCTCGGTGTCGTTCTCGGTCATGTAGCCGAACGAGGCGCTGGCCCCGCTGCCGCAGGCACCGTGGACCACCATCAGATCCAGGAGCCGGGTGTGGGCCGGCAGGCGAATGAAGTGGACGGTATCGCCGCTGGAGCCATCGACGTTGAGAGTCGCGGTGGCCGTGGCGGTGTTGCCGTACTCGCCGGCATGGATGATGTCGGTGTGAAGCTGCTCGAAGTTGATGCGAGCCATGATTCAGTCCTCCAGGGATTCAGGGAGAGGGGACGGCGCTGGGCCGCCCCCATGGCCGGCTCAGGCGGTCGGATCCGGCGCGTAGGAGTCCACTGCGATCACGCCGTGGTCGGTCATCAGGCCGGTGTCCTGGCGCTTGAAGCGGACCTTGGCCTTGCCGCCCATGAACGCCATGGAGACCTCCATGCCGTTGTCGTGGTCCACCTTCTCCTCGTGCCAGTTCGCGTGGTAGCCGCTGGTGCCGTGGTTGCCATACGCCTCGGCGAGCGCCTGGGCGCCGAGCAACAGGGCCCGGTCCACCGGCGCAGCCGCCTCGTTCTCGACCACAGCACCGCTGGAGTTGTGGCTCTTGACCGGCGAGCCCTGGTAGAAGCGAACCGCGCGGTTGTGTTTCTTCACGAGGATCCCGTTCCACATGCCGCACTCGCCGAGAAACAGCGGGTGGTTCCAGCCCTGGCTGCGAGCGTGGGCGTTCGAGATGAACGTGCGCCAGTCGTTGCCCGACGTGCTCTGGAGGAACTGGTACCACTGCCGGCTGGAGATCGTGAGCAGGTAGAGCGGGTTGTCGTCGGCCTGCGGGTCCATGTTGCCGCTGGCGTCTTGCAGGCGGATCGGCTGGAGCGGGAACACATCGTCATCGAGGGTCGCCCGGAGCATGTCGATGGTCTCCAGGGTGATGATGTTCGTACTCCCGATCTGGCTCACGTTGTCCGCGCTGCCGGCGCAGAAGTACCGGCCGTAGGACGGCGGCGCCACGTCGTTCACCACGATGTCGGCGAACTCCTCGTGGCTCTCCTTGGGCACGGCCCAATCAATGCCATCGTCGTCACCGCGGGCACCGGCCATGTGGACGTGCGCAAGCTGATCCTCCAACCGTGCGCCGTAACCAGCCAGGTTGGCCTTGGCGATGCCGCGAAGCTGGTGAACAGTGCGCTTTTGCGTCATGCGACCGCCGGTGTCCACGCCAGCGCGGTACTGGTCGATGCGCAGGTCCATGGAACTGAACGTCAGATCCATCATGCGCCCGGCCAGCTTGCGATCACCCATCGTCGGGCGGCCGGTGATGATGTTGAACAGGTCCACGCTCACCTGGTCGCCGGCGCCGGTGCTCAGGTCGCGGATCTGCACGATGGGATAGTCCGGGCTGGTCTGCCCCTTGAGCTTGGACTCCGCCCCGGACTGCTTGGGCGCGGGGCCGGTCAGTCGGCGACGGAACGACGGCCGGCGCTGGGTCTCAGCGAAGGCCGCAACGGAATAGAGCTTCTTGGCCAGCGGAGAGCCGACCGGGATGTTGGTACGAGCCATGATCTTCGTCCTCGACTACTAGAGCCGGGCCAGAAACTCCTCGCGTTGGGAATCGCTCATCCGCTCGAGCTTCTCGGCAAGCTGGGTTGCCGACATGCGCTCGACTTCCTCGGATTCACTGGCCCCCGCGGCAGCGCCGCCCGGCAGGTCGGATAGAGAGTTGGGTGTGTCGTCGCTGGTCCGCTCCGCCTCTTGCAGCCGGCGGGCGGCAGCGGCGGTCACGTCCTCGGTGTTGCGTTGCGATGCGGTGGAGATGCCGAGCATCTTGACCACCTCGCGGAAGCGATCCTCCAGCGAGTAGTCCTGATACTTGGGGTTCGCGCGAAGCTGCTCATCGAGGGCCACAGCGGCGGCATAGCGCGGGTCGCCGCTTTGCTCCCATTCGATGAGGACCGGCTTGCCGTTGGCGTCGGTGACCGCGGCCTTGGCCTGATCGACCTCGGCCTGGATCCGCTGCTGCTCGGTCTGCTGCACGCGCTCCTCGGCCTGCTGGTGGCGACGCTCGATCTCCTCGCGGAGCTGCTGGTTCTGCCGGTAGAGCACCTCCAGCGGCTTCGCCAGTTCGTCGCCGTAGTCGCGCCGGAACGCCTCCAGGTCCAGTTCCTCGGTACCGCCCTCCTCTCCGCTATCGGGGGAGTTGCCGTCTTGCTGGGGGGCACCCTGGGCGCCCTTTGAAGGGGCCTGGCCCTGGCGCAGTTGCTCCAGCTCTTGCCGGAGCCGTTCAGCCTCGCGCTGGTACTCGGTGGCCTGCTTGCGCGCGCCTTCGAGCACCGAATACGGGATCTCGTGCCGGCCATCCCGCGTCTTGACTACCCGCTCGGGCTCATCGTCCGTGCCGGTGTTCTCGCCCTGGCCCTGCTGCTCGGTCTTCGGGTCGTCGCCCTGCTTGGACTGCTGCCCGCTATCCACCACCGCGCCCGTTTGGTCCGCGGTCGGTTCGCCGGCACCACCCTCGCCCTTGGCGCCCGAGTCGGCTGGCTCGCCCGAATCACTGCCTTGCTCGTCGGATTCGCCTTCGAGTTCAGCCAGGATCCGGTCGATCTCCTGCTCATCGTTCGGGATACCTTCGGGGTTGCTCAGGTAGTCATTGGTATTTCCACTCATCGCGTCGTCTCTCCTATCGCCTGGAGTTGCGTGGTCGGGGACTGTCGTGCCCCTAGAACGAAAAAGCCCGGCTCAGAGGCCGGGCGTTTCGGTGTGCCGCGTCTGCTGCGGCGAGGGGGGTGGGCCGTGTCGTGGCCCCTCCGGTGTCTGTTGCGCTGCCGCCTGTTCATCCCGGCGCAAGCGGGCCCCGCGCTCGAACAGTTCGGCGTGCTGGGCGGCCTCGGCGCGCATGTCCTCGTGGGATCCGCGCTCGATCTCGCTGATGGTCTTGGCGGTCTGCGCGGCCTGGTGTTCGGTATCGACGCCGGCGGTCTTCTGCGCCATGGCGATGGCGCGCTGGGCGTCGGCCATGGCCTTCTCGGCACGAGCCTCCAGGTCGCGGACCCGGGCCTCGCGCTCGCGCAGTTCCAGCTCGGCGGCCTGCTGCTGCATCTCGGCCTGGCGCTGCTCGGCCTCGGCCTGCTGCTGCGCTTGAAGGGCCTCCTCCTCGGTCTGCGGCTGCTTGCTGCCGCCGCCCATGCCGGTGACCGCGCGGATGCGCTCGACGAACTCCTTGCGGTTGGGTAGGTCGGAAGCCTCGATGATGATGTCCATCACGGCCGCCTGCAGTTCTGGGGGGAGCGTCTGCGTCAGCTCCATCATCCGCGCGAGCAAGTGCTGTCGGTACGTCGTGCTGCTCGGGGTCTCGTCGAGGGCGACCTGGGTGCGCAGCTTGAGGATGTCGTTGGTCCGGTACTCGTAGCCGAGCTCATCGTGCTCGGGGTGGTTCAGGAGGACATCCTTGACCTCGCCGGTGACCGACTCGACGCGCACCGGCAGGTCGGTCTTCTGGCCCAGGTCTTCGACGAGCATCGACATGAGCAACTCGGCGGCCAGACGCCGGCCGTCCTGGTAGTTCTCGATGATCTTGCCGAGCACCTGCTGGCCCTGCTCGACCAGACTCTTGATCGCCTCGCCCGACTGCCCGGATCCGGCGCCGCGACCCATCATCTCGTGGAATAGGCCCGAGGCGTCCTGGATGTTCTGCTTCGCCTCCTGCATCACCTCGAACTGCTGCGGGTTGAGCCGCGCGTCGGTGTCCACGTTGAACCCATTGGCGTTCTGCCGGCTCGGGTTCGTGATGATGTAGGCGTCCGAGCGCGCGACCTCCTGCGCCGCCTGGGCATGGTCGTCCACCGCATCCCGGTCGGCGATCACCCGGCGGGTGGAGAGGTTGTAGAGCATCTTGCTGCGCCGGGCGTTGACCTCCTCCTGCGGGGATTTCATCGCGCGGATCAGCCCGTAGGGGGCGCCGCTGCGATCCTCCCGGTAGCCGAAGAACGGCACATAGGGGAAGTGACCGTGGGTGTACGGCGAGGGGCGGTCGGCGAGTTGGTGCGGGCCGAGGTAGTAGGCCACGCGCAGCCGGAAGGAGCGGGCCTTGCGTGGCGTTACGAGACCCGCGGCAACGGCGTTCAGGTGCCGCCGGTCCTCTCGGTTGAGTTCGACGACCCGGCCATCGGGCAGGTCGAGCACCCACATATCGGTGTGGACGCGGTACCACACTTCGTAGAGCGCAAGCCGGTGGCGCTCGGTGTCCAGCCACTCCTCCTCTTGGAGCGATGTCGTCTGCTCGATCTCCCAGGAGCGGCCGAGCGAGACATCGACAGCGTTCGGGTCATCCCACGCCGGGCGCTGGGCGACCGACTGGCGGATCAGCCGCTTGTGCCGCGGGAAGTGTCCCTCCAGGTCGTCGGCGTCGTACCAGCGTTTGCGTACCAGGTACCGGGCGTCCCGGAGCATCGGGTCGCGGGAGCGGTAGTCGAACCAGATTTCGTCGCGGTGGACGGCCTGCACGCGGTACGGGTACTTGAACGGGTCGGACTCGCGGCTGACCTCCAGCCACCCGATGCCGACCTTCACTTGCGATTCGTGGGCCTCCGAGCACCCGGTGTTGAAGCGTGCGAGGCGCACGGCCTCCTGGAGTTTGACGTTCAGGGCCTCGGCCACCTCGGTGGCCTGGTCGTCCTCGCCGCGCACGATGGGGTCGGTGCGGGTACGCGCCTCCAGGCCGAGCACGGTGTCGATAGTTGGGCGAATCAAATTGACGACGATGGGCGCGATGCCCAGCTCACGCATCCGCTGCATCGTCTCGGTATCAAGCTGATTGCCATCGTAGAAGTCGGCCTCGCGCGCGGCCTCGGCACGCCATGCGGGCTCATAGCGCAGGTCGGTGAGGATCTGCTCGATGCGCTCGCGGGGCAGTGGCTTTGTCATACGGGTCAGACTCTCCAGTCGGGTGCCGGGCGGGCGACGGTGGTGCCGGCGGATGCGGACGGCGGCTCGGCGTGGCGGATCATCATCAGCGCGTACCGGGTAGCGTCGAGCAAGTCGTCGCGCTCCTTGACGATCTTCCCGTCCTTGCGGTGGTAGAGCCGGAACTCCTCAAACCAGTCTTTGAGGTGGCTGAATACCTTGAACCGACCGGTCTGCATTCGGTCGAGCATTTCGGCCAGGCCGGCCTCCACACTCGTGCGCGAGAGCCGGGTGTCGTCTCGGGTTTCTGGGAACGCGGCGTGGGTGGGGAGCATGTTGAGCCCCTGCTCCCGGTACTGCTCGGCAAGCTGCACGCCGGAGCCCTTCTCGGTCTGGTACCCGTCGTGCGGCCAGGCCCACGGCAAGCGCGGCCCCCAGGGCTTGAGCGCCGCGGCGTGGATCACGGGCGTCGCCTGGCTCTTTCGGTAGCCGTTGGTGACGTAGATCGTGTCCGAGTCGCGGTCCCATACGATCTTCGCGGCGGCGGTCGGGTGGTCCCAGCCGAAGTCGAGGCCACCGATCACTGGCCAGATGGCAGGCACCGTGAACGGCTCGACGCTGATCTCCTCCTCGGCGATGGGGAAGATCCGCCCGGAGCCGAGGGTCGGGATGCCGTGGGCGCGAGCCTCGCGCTCGTGTGCCGGGAACGAGGCGATGATCCGCTGGCGCTCCTCGGCGTCGATGTGCTCGGCGTCATGGATGGTCATGTTCGTGTCGTGGCGCTGATCGGAGTCTTCCATCAGATACCTCGACACGACCGACGACATGCCCATCAGCGGCGTGAACGAGAGCGCGACGATCCCTCCCGTGGCGATAGTCCGCGCCAGGCCCTCGTCGTAAATGTCCTCAGGCGGTTCTTCGTCATACCAGACGAAATCGACCGGCGGGCCCTGCCACTTGCGCCGGCCCTGGGCGTAATAGCGAAACCGAAGGAAGGAGTAGCCGCCGCTTGCGTGCTTCACACGGATGTAGTCGTAGAGGTGGCTGACGCCGGCGGCCATGCCGTAATCGCTGGTCAGACACCGCTTGGGGACCAGTCCCGTGCCCTCCTCGCCCGGATGCCCAAGAAGTACGCGCTGGCCGTTATCGCGCGTCGTCTCGCCGGTCTCACCACTCGCCCACACCACTACGGGGCGATCCCAGCGCCGGCCGGGCCACCAGTCGGGGTACTCGCCGGTGAGGTGATAGGCGACCTCGGCGCCGGTCGCAAACGTCTTGCCCTGCTGGTTGCCTGCCCGTAATAGCCTTTCGCGGAAGCTCGCCCCGGCGGCGTGGAACTCGCGCTGCTTGGCGTAGGGTCGGTAGTCGGCCAGGCGCTCCTGGGCAAGCTCCTCGTCAATCTGCGCGAGGATCGCGCGCCGCTCCAGGGGCGACAGGCCCTCAATGAAGCTCGGGTCGAGAACCTGCATCGCTGCCCTTCTTCACTGGCGACTGCTCGGCCTTCTGCTCGGCGGCCTTCACCTGCTCACGCAGGGCCTTGAGCGTGTCGCGATCCAGGGTGCCGAACATGCCCCGTTGCTCGTTGTCGGCCTTGTACCCGCCGACGTGCTTCATCAGCTTGTCGAGGGCCTGGTTCTTGTCGATCAGCCGGTACTCGAGCACCTGCGCCTCGCTGCCCGGGATGGCGCGCACCTTCACGCGGGAGAGCGCGGCAGCGGTCTGGTCGTCCAACTCCTGGACCGGCTTCGGCGAACCGTCCTCGCGGAACAGCTTGCGCGGGTCAGCCATCGCCACTCGGGCCAGCTCCTCGATCACCCGCTCGGCGGTGATCTCCAGCTTCTGAGCCCGTTGGCTTTGGCCTTTGTCGATTTCCGCACGCACCCAAGGTTTTCCAAGCAGTTCCGGGCCTATCCGCGATGCGGTCTTCTCGCTGTAGCCGGCGCGGATCGCCGCCTTCGAGGCGTTGGCGTCAATCAGGTATTCCTGCACGAACCGGCGCTGCCGGTCGGTAAGCCCGGAGGTCTTGCCCATGGTTTTGATCCTGCTTCTACGGAGCCCGGTCACGCACACGAACCGCACCGGTGATCAGTGGCCGCGTTGCTCCAACACCTGTTCTGCCGCTTCCTGGGTGTTTTTATATACAGCCCCGGAGATTTGCGCGCGGTGGTACTCCGTCAGCCCCCACATGACGATGCCGAGCATGAGGGCGACGAGGGCGCCGACGACGCTGGCCACCTTCCAACCGCCGGATCCATACCCTCGGCGGTAGGCCAGATCATCCCGCAGCGAGTCGAGTTTCCCGCCCAGCGTCTCGCCCATCCGGTCTACCTTGACCTCGATACGATCCTGGCCTTTCTCCAGGATCACGACGCGGCCCTCGACGTGGCCCAACTCGCGGTGCAGGTTGACGTACAGTTCCGCGTTGGTTTGTTCTGGTGGCTGGGTCATTGATCTTCGATCAGGTTTACGATCCGTGGTAGCCAGTACCCGGCGTGCTCCTCTCGCCAGGCCGTATGCCCGATAGTGTCGGCCTCGCGCTCGGTGTCGATGCCGCGCACGCGCTGGTCTTCGGTTTGTGGGCCGTAGCGCCCCATCGCGCCCCAGTGGTGGCGCCAGGCCCAACTGACCGGATTGACCCAGGCCCAAAGCCGCGCCATTTGCACGGCGAAATCGCGCCGGTTGTAAAGGACCGTGATGCTCCGGGCGCCGGGGCCGAACTCGGCGTGCTTGGTGAGCGCTGGCTGGATCAGCAACATGCGGTCACACTTCATCCCCGCCTCCAGGGCCTCCCAGCAGACCAAGGCGCCATTGGAGAATGCGACGACGTGATCCTCGGGGCCGATGTCGGTAGCCAGGTCGTGCCCAACTCGACGAGAGCGCCGGCGCGTCGTCAGTGGGCCCACCCAGCCGTAGTCGTGGATCACGGCCTCGCAACCAGCAGCGATCAGTTCGGCGGCCAGGGCGTCCCAACCCGAGGCGTTCTTGTTGAACGCCCCGTGGACGAGGTGGACAACGGATCCGCGCTTACTCATCGCAGTTCACCCGGACGCTGTGCGGGGCCGCGGCGGCGTTGGCGCGCTGGCGAAGCGCCTGCCGGTCTTCCTTGCCGGTTGCCAGGCAGTAGTCATGCACCGCCTGGCCGACGCGCTCGGCGGCCCGGTCGCCGCGCTCGGTGATGGCCGCACAGCCAGCCATCACGGACACCACCAGACCGATGCCGGCGGCCATTACAAGAAGAAGTCGCCCGTGCCCGAGCCCCTGGTATCGTTCGATCATTCCTCCCACCCCGCCTGGATCAGTCGGTCCACGTATTCCTGGTTGACGTAGCGCCCATCGGTCATGCGCGGACTGCCAGCGTTGTACGCCGCGGCAACGCCCGTCCAGCCATGCTGATTCCCGAAGCGCCGGTATAGGCGCATCAGATACTCGCACCCGTATTGCAGGTTGGTTTCCGGGTCGCAGAGCGCGGAGAGGAAGGTTCCCTTGAATCCGATCTCGCGCGCGGTGGCGCCCATGATCTGCATGAGCCCCCAGCTCGTACGCTGGCCATAGGACTCGGTGGGGCGCGAGGCGCCGGGGGGTGCGTAGAAGGGGCCGCCACGGTGAGGCGCGTTGTGGCGCACGTCCCATAGCCAGCGGTAATTGGCTTCCATCCGCATCGCGTAGGGATTGCCGGCGCTCTCGACCTCGATGATCGCGCGCAGCAGGCGCACAGGGATCCCGTACCGCTCCGAGAACCGGGCGGTAAGCTGGTCGATGTCGTGCATGTGGGGGGCACCGGGGGGCAGGAATAAAAAAACCCGGCGATCCGCGAGGAAGCCGGGCTTGCTTACACCAATGGCATGGTAGCTATCGAGACATAGTATTGTCAGACCTGCTGCGCGTCAATATCAGGCAGCCGACTATCGAGCACCGCAGCCACCCTTTTGAGTCCTACCGCCTCCCAATCGTCGATCTGGTCGTGCGCCGCCTGCACCACCCGCCGGTAGTTCGGCCAAGACTGTCGCGGGAACCCCACCTTGCGCGCGTAGTCCGCGGGGCGCAGGCGCGGGTTGCCGAGTCCGGTCCACCGCTTATCCCCCATCGCCGCGAGCATCAGCGACTCCAGGCGATCCGCTGCCACCTTGAGCCCGGGAATCCGCTCCCGCACGGCGAGGGTCAGCAGGTCGTGCAACCGGAACACGCCCTCATCGGACACCCATTCCGCGGCCGGCTCAGCGTAGGCGATGTAGAGCCACAGCCGGGAGGGCTCAGGGCAGTCATCCACGGCCGCGAGCACCCGGCCACAGTCGATCCCATGGGCAACGGCCCCTGCCGTGCTGGTCGCAGGCGAGAAGTCGATCCGGCAGCGGTAGCGCATCTGATCGGATTCCGGCGTCTGCCACCCGTGGAGCGTTGCGATGGTGATGGCCAGCTTGGCGCTGTAGGTCCGTATCACGCCTCTCCCTCCCCCTCTACGGGCACAATCTGAACGCGGGTCCACCCCTTCTTCCTCGGTGCGAACGTCGGCTCGGCGGTGAGTCTCACGATGCACTGCGGGTCGTCGTCTTCGATGATCCCCAGGCCGTGCGGGTTGCGCTTTGAGGGGCGAACGAGGCAGTCGAGCAGCGGCTTGAGCCCGCCGTAGAGCCCGTCCCAATCCGG
The DNA here is from genome assembly GCF_022228075.1 of Halorhodospira sp. 9628. NCBI lineage: Bacteria > Pseudomonadati > Pseudomonadota > Gammaproteobacteria > Chromatiales > Ectothiorhodospiraceae > Halorhodospira > Halorhodospira sp. 9628. The sequence continues at coordinate 241,532 of NZ_JAJNRF010000002.1, read as the reverse complement.
CAGCCGCTCGCTGTAGCGCTGGATGTGAACCTGGCAGCGTGCGACAGGCTGCGCCGGCGGCGTCACGGCTGCGCGCACCATCCAGGCCACGGCTTCGGTGTGCCGGCGCCGGTCGCGCCAGTGCATCCGCTGCCAGCGGTTGAGCAGGATCGTCGGCTCCGGCAACTCGAAGTCGATCATCCGTCACCCTCCGCGGCCCGGAACCCGCGGCAACGCCGCCCCCGGGCCGGACGCCTGAGCCCCTTCTTGCACTCGGTCACCAGCTCGCCCCATGCGCTGCCGAGGTCTCGGGCGTAGAGGCAGATTTCGCACTGGCGCTCGCGGATCTGCATGGCATGAACGGCCTGCTCGACGGAATCCAGCGCGTCTCGAGGTACATGACGCCGACTCATCAGAATCCCTCCTCATCGACGCGCGGCAGGGCGAATCCCTCGACGCGCAGCAGCCCCATTTGCAGCCAGATCGCCCGGGTCCGGGCCGCGGCCAGGATCCAGGCGCCGAAGATCGCACCCGGGCCCAGGTGATCCGGGCACGGCACCCGGCCGTCGAGCACGTCATGGCAGGCCGAGCAGCAGAACGCGCCTTCGAGGTCCGAGCCTTTGGTCGCCATGCCCCCGTTGCCCAGGGGCGGGTGGGCAAGCACCACGGTCTCGGGATCCCAAGAGCACACGCCGGGCAGCCGAAGCTGGCATTGCTGACCTCGGGCGGAGTCGCGGAGCCTCTTCGAGCGCACCGGCGGCGTTTTCTGGAGCATCACGCAAGTTCCCTCCCCGCCCAATCCGGCTCGGTCAGCCCCATGCCCAACCCCGTGAAGTGCTGGTAAACGTCATCGAGGTACTGACGCTTCTCAGGCACCGTCATCAAGCGGGTCACCGGAAAGTCGATGGGCACCTGCATCAGCAGCAGCTTCATTTCGTACTCAAGCGGGCGCACCACCCGGTCGTACTGCTCGCGGAAGTCCTCGTGAGCGGCCCTGAGAATCGGCACGCCGAAGTGCAGCTTGCAGAACGCCCGGTACTCCTCGGCGCTTTGATCCCCCTGCTCCTCGGCCTCGTTCATCCACAGCCGCTGCAGGCGGTTTTGGTTCAGTGAGCGTGGCGCCCCTTTGCTCAGACTGGCTGTGAAGGGCGGCTTGCGGCTCTGGATCAGGGCCATGAGCCGCCGGCGGTCGTTCTCGTCCCGGACTGCGATCTGCGTCATCGGACATCCCCCGTCAGCCGGGTCCGGGTGCGGTACCGGATCCAGTCGCGCACCGTGAAGTAGTGGTAGCCCAGGCGCTGGGCGATCTCGACGGTGCTAAGGCCCTGCTCGTGTAGAACCCTGGCCCGCTCAACGATCTCGTCAGTTGCCCGAGCCCGAGGGTGTCGCTCACCGTGAGACATCGGCATAGGGCTCACACCTTGTTCCAGGGGCGCATCGAGGCAGCCCACTCGGGGTTCGGGAACACGCCCATGAAGCGATACCCGCGGTCGTCGATGGTCACCAGCGCCGGCGGCTTGCACAGCGGCCAGCGCACTTGGCGGACCAACCAACGCCCAGCCCTATGCGCCTCATCTCTCAACGACTCGCCGCCGAGCTGGTACCCGGCGTCGATCCAGGGCTTGCGGTTGGTGATCAGGAATGCCCCGGCGGCGTGCCGGCGCATCCACCGCTTCATCGCGCGCCGGCCCCCGAGCTTGTGGCTGCGCGAGGAGTGGATCGCCACCTGGTACCCCTCACCGAGCGCGTCGAGGATGAACTCAAACGCCCCGGGCACCGGACCATCCGGGATCACGCGACCCCCCTGCCAGCCGCTTTCATAGCTATGGATGACGCCATCGAAGTCCAGGCAGATGATCGGCTGCATGTCAGTCATCCCCCGTGCCCATCAGCCATACCAGCGCATCCATCACCCCGCGCACCGTGACCACGAATGCCACGACCACGGCCGGAATCATTGCCACCCACATAGCTGCTGTACTCATGCGACCTCCTTGTTCGCTCGCGCGAGGATCTTTCCGGCGCTCACCACCCAGCGAGCGCCGTACCCAAAATCCCGTTGTTCGCCGATCTCGCGGACACGCTCGCTACTGATCGGCGGGTAGACGGTGCAGACATCCGGCCAGGCGATCTGGACCAGGACGTAGTGAACTCCAGGGCGCAGATGCTCGGCGTTGAGCTTGAGCATCGGGTCGGCCCCGGTGTAGGTCGTCGCCTTGACCTCCAACTGCCGCCCGTCGCGGGCGGTCAGGTCGGCGGCGTGCCCATCGCCCTGCGGGCGGACGGTCTGATCGACGCGGGCCCCGTAGACCCGGGCCGCGGCCAGTTCGGAGAGCACGCCGGCAAGATGCATCCCATAGGGACTGACCTTGGCCGCCTGGAATCCGACCGGGCCGGCCTTGGTCGCCAGGCGTTGCGCGGCCAGCGTCGAGGCGAACGCCACCTCGGCCGGGGTCAGGCGCACCGCGGTTGGCGCGATCACCGCGCACCGCGTGCGGCAGACTCCGCCGCCAGGGCGACGTAGCCCACGTCATCGAGATAATCGTCTTCGCGGTACTCGCCCTGGGCGCCGCGGACCTTCTTGAGCACCGACATGAACTCCCAGCCCTCGGTCTCGGCCATGTACCCCCGGGCAAGGATCCGCGCCCCGTAGATCGTCCAGAACGCATCGACGGCGGCGGCCATCGACCGCTCCCCGTTCTCCTGGTCCCGGCTCTTGCCGCGCTGATTCATCACCTCACCAGCCCGGGCCAGGTAGTCTGAGGCGGTATTCGTCATCGCCCCTTCCTCCCCTGCCAGCCCTCGCGTACCGAGCGCTCCAACGCCGCGGCGGCCGGCTCGCCGTAGATCGAACGGAACCGCTCCAGTGCCTTCCGACGCTGCTCCCGTGTTGGTGCGTGGAGAATCTGCACCGCCTGCTCGCGCAACGGGGCCGCGCACGGCCCGATGACCTGCTCCCGGTACGTCGCCACCCGGGCCGCCCCGCCGGCGGTACCCCCGACCTCTCGCACCTCGACCCGGGTGCCGACCTCGTGCCCGTCCTGCTCGGCGTAGGTCATCCGCCCATCGAATGCCGCTTGGAGTTCGGCCAGAACCGGATCCTCGATCAGTGCCGAGAGAGCCTTGCGGTTGTGTTGCCGGATGTCCTCGATCACAACGCCACCTCCCGCAGCAAGCGCATCCACTTGGCCAGGAACCAGTCACCGCCCTGGCTCGACGGCCTCGGGAAGACCTGGTGGGGCTGGAACTCGCAGAGCAGCCAGACCCGCGGGGCGCGCAGCCGGATATGGGGCGCATCCGGGGCCTGGCAGATATGGAAGAACGGCCGGTGCGCGTAGCCGCGCTTGCGCCCGCCGTCCACCGCCTCCTGCCAATCGCCGAGTTGATAGCGATGGCTGCGGCAGAAGTAGAGCGGCGCGTAGCCGTCCCCCATCCGCCGCATCAGCTTGTAGCCAAGCTGGATCACTCCGCCTCAACCTCCCGACGCGCATGCAGCACGTCGTTCCAATCAGTGCCCGGCACGGGCGGGAAATGGACCTCGACATCGAAGCCCGTGAGAACCAGACGGTGCGCCAGGCCATAAGCCGCGGCGTGACCGGCGTAGTTGTGGTCGTGGTCGGCGTAGATCCGCACCGACCGCGTGCCGGCCGGCGGGGTCCAGGACTTCATCAGGGCGGTGTTGATGAGCGCCCACACCGGGACGCCGTGGAGCATCTTCGCGGCAATGGCCGACTCGATCCCCTCGGCAACACCGAGCACCGGCCCAGGTGGGTAGAGCGGGATCGACGCCCCGGCGAGCGAGCCGGACTTGCTCGGCAGGATCTTCCGCGGCTCCATGCCCGAGAGCTTCTGCCCGCCTTGCAAGTAGGTGACGTGGTAGGTCTCGAAGGCTCCGTCGCGTAGCACGGGCGCGCACATCGCCGGGTAGTGGCCGATCACTCGCTGATGCTCGTCGTAGTAAGCCAGGGAGCGGTGCCACCGCAGCCCAGGGGCCATTTCCAGCCCCCGGCTCTCCAGGTACCGACTGCGCCCGCTGTGCTCCACCTCCCGCTGCAACCGCTCGGCGCGGGTTGGCTTGCGCCGGGCCGGGATCGGCCCGGCGCCGATCACCTGTTCGATACGCTCCGCCGCGGCCTTGAAGTCGAGCCCCAGGCGACACATCACCAACTGCACCCCGTCTCGATCCCCGTTCGAGCAGTGGCAGAAGAAGCTGCCCGAGCCGTGATGATCGGAGAAGCGGTACTTCGGCTTATCGTCCGGGCGGCAGGGGCAGCGTTGGTGCTTGCGGCTCTCGATCCACTGCGGGCCCAGGATCTCGCTGATGATTCGCTCCCACTGCCCGCGGCAACGCTGGCGAAGGTCGCTCATACCGTCACCCCCGCCTGCTTGGCCTTGGCCTTGCCTTTGGCGAATGCGATCTGCCGGCTCTTGACCCAGGAGAGCATCGCCGGGCCCGGCTCACGCGGGGCGACGTTGCGCAGGCTCGGGTGGTTCGGCCAGGTGCCGAACTTTTCCTTGAACTTGTTGGCCGCCCAGCCGTCCTTGTAGCCGCGTTGTTGCGCCACCCCACGCAGTTCGGCGTAGAAGCGGGCTTGCTCGACCAGGCGATCCCCCTGGGCTTGCTGCTTTGTGCGCCCCTGCTCGTCGGTCTCGAGCAGATCACCCTCGACGAACGCGACCTCGCGGCGCTTGCGCGGCGGCTCCCACCCGCACGCAGGACAGTCTCGGCGGTGCTCGTAGACCAGCGAGCACTCGCCGCAGGTGATCGGCTCACTCTCCTTCTTGCGCCGGCTCACGACCCGATCCTGGACCCGCTCGGCGCCCGAGAGCGTCCACTCCACAGGGTCCGATACCCGCCCCAGGGTTCGGCGCACGCCGCCGTGGTCGATCACGATGGCGTCCTCCTTGCCCGGCGCGGGGCGCAGCACCCGGCCTACGGTCTGGTGGTAGCGCACGAGGCTTTTGGTCGGACGGGCGAGGACGACGCAGGAGAGCGCCGGGGCGTCGAAGCCGAAGGTGAGCACGTCCACGTTGACGACCACCTGGCTGGCGCCGCTGTAGACCCGCTCTGTGACCACATCGCGCTCGGCGCGCTGCATCCCGCCGTGGATGTAATCGGCCCGGACGCCGACATCACGGAAGCGGTCACGCAGGCTCAGGGCATGGGCCACCGAGTTGGCGAAGACGACCGTCTGCCGATCCGGGGCGATCCGTCCCCACTGCTCCACCACGTCACCGACCATCTTGGGCGTGTTCCACCGCTGCTCGATGCCGGCTGACTCGAAATCGCCGCGGGCCTGCTTGAGCCCGGACAGATCAGCCGGGGTCGGCTCGAAGTAGCGCGCCGGCACCAGGTAACCGTCTTCGGTGAGTTCCTGCACCGTGGCCGCTTGGATGATCTGCTCGTAGAGCATCCCCAGCCCCCGGCCGTCACCGCGCGCCGGGGTGGCGGTCAACCCGAGGATGATGGCGTTCGAGTAGTGCTCGCGGAGAATCCGCAGGTAGGTCGGAGCGACGGACAGGTGCGCCTCATCGACGATCACCAGATCCGCGCCTGGAGCCCGGCCGATGCGCCCCTTGTCGAGCCAGGAGCGCAGCGTGTCCCAGGAGCAAATCTGCGCCGGCTCTTGCGGGCACCGCCTCTGACCGGCCATGACGATGCCGTGAGGCACCTGAGCCCGGCCGAACGTGGCGCTGGCCTGGCGGATCAGCTCGCGGCGCGGAGCGAAGAACGCCACACGGCGGCCCTTGGCAACAGCCCCCGCGGCAATGGCCGATGAGATCATCGTCTTGCCGGAACCTGTGGGGCTACTCAGGATCAGCGCGCGAGAGCCGGCACTGATGGCCCGGCGCAAGCGGTCGATGGCCTGGGCCTGGAAGGGACGGAGGCTGCTCACCATGGCACGTCCTCCTCCGAGGCGAAGCCCCCGCGCGCATCCTCTCCCCTATCTACTACCTCTATATCCCCCTTCCTATTGCCGGGGGAGTTCTTTTCTGTGTCTGAGTCTGTATCTGCCTCTGTATCTGGCCCGTTTCGGGAACGTTTCTGTAACGTTTCACCCGTTTCACTCGAAGCCTTCGCCCGCTTGCTTGCCCGGTGCGCCTGGACCCGGGCGGTGCTGTTGTCGCTCTTGTACTGGCGCTTGTGCCAGCCAAGGGGCTGCCAGTTCTGGTCAATCAGCCCGACCTCACGCAGCCGGCGGTTCAACTCGCCCAACTCTCGGACCTGGAGCCCGAGCTTGACGGCCAGCTTGCGCTCCAGGAGTTCCGCGTCGGTGTTCTGGTCGAGGATTCCCTTGCCCTTGCAAGCCAGTAACGCGACGTAGTGCCAGCGATCCTCGAACGCGAGTAAGCGCAGCTTCTCGTCGTCCACGATCTCGGTGTAGAGGCGGAACCAGGGCAGGGATTGGTTGCTGTTCTTGTTCTTGGCCATCAGCGTTGCTCCCCGCTGCTGACGGCGGTTTTTACCGGGTTCGACTTCGCTGTCTGCACTAGGTGCTTGCCGATGCTGTCCGTGAGTGTCATGCTCAAATCCTCAACTTAAGGGTTGATCCAGAACCCCGGCTCATGGCCCGTCACAGCCGCCGGGGTTCTTTTTTTGCCCTACTCATTGCCCATTCACCGCTGGGCCACCCCTCCCTCCTTTGCTGCCTCGCTCCGGTGTGGTGATGTGAAAACATCCGGCCTGAGCTCCTCGGCGGTCACTGCCCCGCTGGTCAGGCGCTCGATCACCCGGCACCGCTCGGCGGAGACACGCCGTATCCCGTACATCCAGTGCTTGACGGCGCTAACGCTGACGCCGATTTCGCGCGCCAGGCGTGCGAGCGTCGTTCTCACTGGCTCGTCCTGCCCGTACACCCACGCTCGTAGATCCATACCCTAAAGGTACTCGCAGTAGCGCACCAAGGCAAGAAAGGGGAGCAAAGGTCACAAGCGCCAAGCGGGCGCAGACCAGTGGAAAGATCGAGCGGCTTGTCTAAACTTGAGGCGCAAGGGTACAGTGAGTACACACACCCCTTGCACGGGCAATCCGCCCAAAAGAAGGGGGGAGGGAAGTGAAAAAATCCGCGCGCGATGAACTAACGAAAAGGTAAGAGCTGTGTCTGAAAACTCTTGGAGGGAGCGAGCACGCGAACGGATGCGTGAGCTGAACCTAACGACGGACGACCTCGCGGCTGCGCTAGGGGTTACCCGCTCGGCGGTCGGCCACGCACTCCGCGGACGCACCCGGATCAACACCGACCAACTGCTCACCCTCTCCACAACCCTGGAGTGCTCCCCGACTTGGCTGCTTATCGGCGACCAACATGGAGCGGAACTAGACCCGGGCATCACCCCCCTCTACCAGTGGGAGGTTGCCCGTCAACTAGGTAAAGGAATGAAGCCTGATAACGACAGCGTTGTGGACTGGTTGCCATCGCCGGATCCACACCGGACTTACATTGCCTTCAGCGTGCCTCACCTAATCTCGGTGGCCGATCACTTTGCCGAAGGAGACCGAATTTACATCGATGTCGACCTCGAACCCGAGCACATGCGGTTTGTACTTGCCCTGATTGACGGAGAACCGATGATTCGTCGCTACCTCAAAGAAGGGGGGCAAGCCTTCCTCGCGCCCACCAACCCGAACTGGCCTGCCCAGCCAACCCCGGCCGAGCAAGCCGAGATCATCGGCGTTATCACGCAGCGAATCCAAAAGCTTTAGCTCCCCCGCCCCCCTCCGCAAGACCACCGAGCCTCGTGACTGCGACACCCTGACACATATACTTTTGTTCATTCAGCCCTGATGCCCGGCGCGCACCTCCGGGCTTTTTTTGCCTTCCTGTGTGACAAATAGTACTTGCAAGTGGTACCGCACCTGTCTACTCTTTGAGGTACAGAATGTAGCCCAGGAGCGTCCGTCATGTACCGCCTCCCCGGACACACCGACCCGATTGACCTTGCCGAGCGGGTCCATGCGCACCGCGAGGGACTGATCTGCGCCCGTGAGGACGCCATCGACCGCCGGGCCGCCGAGCACATCCAGGACGCCGAGAACGGGCGGCATGACCTGGAACTGATCGAGTACGCCTTCCAGCACGACCTGGAGCACCGGCTGTTCCGTGCCCTGCGCAAGTCCGCCCTGGCCGGGCATGAGCCGGCGCGTACCGCCTACTACGACCTGATGGACCGCTGGGCCCGCGAGCGGGTCGAGGACGAGGACCGCGAGCAATGAAAGACGCCATGGGGGCCGTGCTCGCTGTCACGGCGCTGATTCTTCTGATGGGCCTGGAAACCGCCCTGGGAGGGTGACATGGACGAGAAAACGGCCGACGAGGTTATCGACCGGATCTTCGCGGCACGCATGGCCCTGGCCCGCGCCGAGTTGGACGAGTGGACGCAGGTGCTGGCTTCGGTGATCGGTGGGCTGAAATCGGACCTCGCCACGGTGGCGACAGCGCCCAACGCACAAGGTGCGCTTCTCAGCATCGCGCACCGCCTAGAAGCGCGCGCGGCAGGGCTGGAGGAAGGGCAATGAGCGCCCCGTTCACGGAGGGCGTCCGCGCTCGCCAGCGCGGCGAGGAGAGCGACCCACCGGCCGAGCCCGAGGCGCGGGAGCAGTACGAGGCGGGCTACGTCGCCGCCGAGGACGTAGAGGAGCTAGGGCTGTGAAAGACACCCCTGCACAGACGATGACGCCATCCGTCCGCGCCGCGGTGATCCGGGAAGCGCGCCAGCGCACCCGCGAGTCCTTGCAGGTGGCCCTGGCGAGCCTGGATGAGCACGAGCGCGATGCACTGGCCGACGCCCTCGCAACGTGGATCACCGAGCGCACGTTTTGCGCCACACCCGGCGAGCGGGCGATCAACGGCATGGTCACCGACGCCCTGGAGCGCCGGGGAATCGACATTTGGGAAGGGCCGATTGGCCCGACTGTAGAGCGGGGCGACCCCGCTGAGGAGGAAGCGTGAGCGAGAGCACTGCCATTGAGCACAACCGGGAGTCTGTGCCGGCACGCTCTGAGGCACCCGACAACGGGAGCCTGGTTCAGAACATCATCCGCGCGGCATCCGACCCGTCAACCGACGTGGAGAAGATGGAACGCCTCTGGTCGATGTACGAGCGGATCGAGGCGCGCAACGCCGAGGCCGAGTTCAACCGCGCGATGTCCCGCTGCCAACGCCAGATGGGGCGGGTCTCGGCTGACGCCAATAACCCGCAGACCCGTAGCCGGTACGCCACCTACGCGCGGATGGATGCCGCCCTGCGCCCGATCTACACCCAGGAGGGCTTCTCGCTGTCGTTCGATACCGAGGCGGTGCAGGACGGCTGGGTGCGCGTGCTCTGCTACGTCTCGCATGAGACCGGCCACACCCGCACCTACCGGGTGGACATGCCCTCCGATGGGATCGGCGCCAAGGGCAACGCCGTGATGACCCGCACCCACGCCAGCGGCTCGGCGATGAGCTACGGGATGCGCTACCTGCTCAAGCTGATCTTCAACGTCGCCATCGGCGAGGACGACGACGACGGCAACGCCGCCGCCAACCCACCCCGCCCTGCTGCCCAGGGCAGCCAGACCGTCAACGCCGAGCAGCTTGCCGCCATCGAAGGGGCGCTGCGCCGCTGCCCCGAGGGCACCCAGGGCCGCGTGCTCAAAAGCATGAAGGTCGAGCGCCTGACCGACATCCCGGCCTCGACTGTGCCCACCGTACTCAAGCGACTGGAACTGACCGCGAAGCATCACAGCCAGGAGGCATCCGAATGATCGTCCACGACGTGGAACAGGGCACCCCCGAGTGGCACCGCGCCCGCGCGGGGGTCATTACCGCAAGCCGCTTCGCCATGCTGCGGGAACGCATGAAGACGGGGGCGAACAAGGGCGACTGGAAACAGGATGCACGCAAGTACGCGATGCGCCTGGCTATCGAGCGGATCACCGGCTGGCCGCTGGACGTGGACGAGTACCAGCCCTGGCAGGCCGAACGTGGTCACCGGCACGAGGAGGAGGCGCGGGAAACCCTGTCGCTGATCCTCGGCGCCGACATCGAGCAGGTCGGCTTCGTCACCACCGATTGCGGCCGCTTCGGATGCAGCCCCGACGGGCTGATCGGCTCGGACGGGGGCGCCGAGTTCAAGGCATTCCTCGACCCGACCAAGATCATGGCCATGTGGCTAGACGACGACTTCTCCGAGGTCCGCGACCAGGTGCAGGGGTGCATGTGGATCTGCGAGCGCGACTGGTGGGCGGTCTTCCCCTACCACCCCGGCCTGAACCCGAAGCTCCACCGCGAGCACGCCGACCCGGACTACATCCAGGCGCTCACCGCCGACCTGACCGCCTTCGACGCCCTGGTGGAGTCCTACCAGATTCGCCTGGCCGATGACGGAACCCGCGCCCCCGAGGAAACGGCCGCCTCGCAGAGCGAGGACGACGAAAGCGTCGTGGGCATTTTTGAGGGAGGCAGCGCGTGATGCAGCACGTCTTCCGCGTCGTGGACCTGGAGACAACCGGGTTGGATCCGGAGCGCGACGGGATCTGCGAGTTCGCCTCGGTCGATGTCGCGGTCGATACCGCGACCGGAGAGAGCGAGGTGATCGCCTACTGCCAACAGATCACCAACCCGGGGCAACCGATCCCCGCCTCGGCCAGCGCCATCCACCACCTGACCGACGAGGACGTGGCCGATGCCCCGTCCCCGATGGACTGGCTAGCGCGAGCCGCGCAGCACCCGGGTCCGCTGGTCGCACACAACGCCGAGTTCGAGCGGGCATTTTTCGAGTGCCACGGCATCAACAACGCCACCTGGCTCTGCACCCAGCGCCTTGCAAAGCATCTGCTGCCGGGCCTGGAAAGCTACTCGAACCAGTTTCTTCGCTACCACCTCGGCCTCATTGCCCCGGGCGCGAAGGGGATGCCGGCGCACCGGGCCCTGGCCGATTGCTACGTCACAGCCGCGCTGCTGGGCAACCTGCTGGCCCGCGATCACGGCTGCCCGAGCATCCGCGCCTTGATCGACTACGCCGATCAGCCGGTCGCCCTGGAGCGAATGATGTTCGGCAGGTACCGCGGCCGCCGGTGGGAGGAGGTACCGACCGATTACCTGCGCTGGATGCAGCGCCAGGCAGACGGATGGGACCGCGACACCGAGCACACCCTGGAACTGGAACTTCAAAACCGCTGCGTCACGGTCTGAGGAGGCCGCCGCCATGCAACAGATGATCGAGATTCAGGCCCAGCCCGGGCTCATCCAGGTCAACTACGAGCAGCTTGAGGCCGCCCTGGCCGAACGCCTGGAGCAGTACCGCCAGGTGGTATCCCCCGACGGTGTGAAGGCCGCCAAGGCCCAGGCCACGGAGATCAACGCGCTCAAGAAGACCCTGGCTGAGCGCCGGAAGAAGGCGGCCGACGAGGCGCGGCAGCCGATCACCGAGTTCGAGCGTCAGATGAAGGCCCTCGAACAACGCTGCGAGGAAGCCCGCCAGGATCTACTGGAGCAGGTGCGCCGGTACGAGGACCAGACCCGCGAGCGGGCCCGCGCCCTACTGGCGAGTCTGCGCGATGAACTCTGGCAGTCCGAGGGCGTGAGCCCCGACTACCGCACCGCCGACTACGAGGATCTGGTTCTCCTGAGCAGCGTCACCCCAAAAGGCGCGCTGACCAAGGCGGCACGGGAGAAGCTGCAGGAGCGGGTCCGCAATGACCGCGACCGCGAGCAGATGGTCACCACCCGGCTCCTGGAACTGGAGGCCCGCAGCTACCGCGAGGGCCTGCACGCCCCGCTGACCCGGGAGCACGTCGAGCACGTCCTGGTCGCCCCCGACGACGAGTACGAGTCGGCGCTGCGCGCCACCCTAGACCGCGAACTGGAGCGCCAGGAGCAGGCCGCCCGACGGCAACGCGAGCAGTGGGAGCGCGAGCAGGCCGAGGCCCGAGCACGCGAGCAAGCTGCGCAGGCCCGGCGCGAACGGGCCGCTGAATTGGAGCGCGCCGGCTGCGAGGAGGGCCGCGCCCTGGAGGCCGCCCAGGGGGGTGAGTCACCGCAGCCTGCCGCCTCCACCCCAGGACCACAACCGCCCCCGGCAACGGCCCAGAACGGGAAGGTCCGCTACTCCGTGCTCGCCACCTTCTACATCGAGGTATCGCCGCGCGTGAAGCGTGCGGCCATCGAGGCCGAGTGCCGCCGGGTCATGGAGCGCGCCGGCGTCACGACCCTACAAAGCGTCCAAGCGCTCCCCATCAACCAAGTCGAGGAATCGTTGACGTGAAGAAGCTGCTCATTGGTATGGCACTGGCGTTTGCGGTGACTGCCACCCAAGCCAGCGAGGACTGCGAAGCGGTCCACGAGTTCGCCTTCCAAGTGATGAAGGAGCGACAGGTCGGGCAGACGATCACCAGCGTCATCGGCCAACTGCCCCGGGCAGTCGATCCGTCCGTGTGGGGGCTGATGACGATGATCGTCTACGAGGCCTACGAAATGCCACGGAACCTGAGCCCTGACTACCAGCGCGCGGCCGCAACCGAGTTCGCCGCGAATTGGTATCTGAACTGTATCCGCGTAACCGAACCCGGCGCACTCCCGGGGACGACCTACTAAGCGAGGGACGAGTAATGGCAGAACGCGGCGTTAACAAGGCGATCCTGATCGGCCGATTGGGGCAAGCCCCGGAGGTGCGCCACACCGGCAGCGGCACCCCGGTCGCCCAGGCATCGCTGGCAACCAGCGAATCCTGGAAAGACAAACAAACTGGCGAGGAGCAGCAACGCACGGAATGGCACCGGCTGGTGTTCTGGCGCGGTCTCGCGGAAGTCGTCGGGAAGTACCTGAACAAAGGGGATCGGATCTACGTCGAGGGGAAAATCCAGACGCGCAAGTGGCAAGACCAGCAAGGCCAGGACCGCTACACCACGGAGATCGTGGTCGATCAGATGCAGATGCTCAACACCCAAGGCCAAGGCGGCCAAGGCGGTGGCTATGCCCCTCAGCAAACAGCCCCGCAACAGCAAGCGTCCCAGCAACCGGCGAACGGCGGCGGGGCCCCGGCGGACTTCGATGACGACATCCCGTTCATGCGGGTGGACTGGAGGGTGTTCTGATGCTCGCCCCCCGCAGAAGCTGCTCAGTGCAGCACATCATCCTGGACCCGCGGCTGCGTGAGGATCGCTACCGCCTGCACAGGGCTACCGAGCAGGCGGCCGGGATCGACGTGCGCGCCTGCATTGACGAGCCGCTGACCCTTCGCCCGGGCGCCAAGGAGTTGGTGCCGCTGGGCGTTGCGCTCAACATCGACGACGCCTGGGCCTGTGCGCTGCTGATGCCGCGCAGCGGCCTTGCGCACAAGCACGGCCTGACGTTGAGCAACTCCGTCGGCCTGATCGACAGCGACTACCAAGGCCAGGTCTTCGCATCGGTCTACCACACCGGGTGCCCGGATCGGGAATACACCATCGAGCCTATGGAGCGGATCGGCCAACTGGTCTTTGCCCCGGTGTTCCGGGTCGATCTTGTGGAGGTCGCCGAGTTCGCGCCAACCGAGCGCGGTACCGGCGGTTTTGGCTCATCGGGTGCCGTATGAACCGGCGGCCCACTCGCACCCCGGACGAACACCGGGCACTCCTGGAGCAATCACTGACCGATCAGGCCCGGGCGCTAACGCGCTCGCGCCTGGCGCGCAACGAGGCCGAGGGACGCCATGACTCCGACGATTGATCCTGGCCGCCACGGTTGCCACTCCGATCTGGCGCCGCGCACGCGGCTACCGGCCTGGAGTATCACCACACGGTGCGGCGCATACGCCGGCCGCGCGTTCATGGACGAGGAGCACATCCTTCGCCGCTGCGATGGTTGCGCCTACCGCTTCCACATCCCGCGCGAGAGGGGGCAACGCCACGGCCTGGTGATTGCTGATGGGGAACAGGAGCCGAACCGATGACCGACACCAAGAACACCAAGGCGGTGAGCGCGCACGACATCACCTACCTGGGGCTGCTGCACCAGGTGCTCCACCAGGGCGAAGACTCCTCGGACCGCACTGGCGTAGGCACACGCTCGATCTTCGGGGAGCAGCTTCGATTCGATCTGGCCGACGGTTTCCCACTGCTGACCACCAAGCGGGTGTGGTGGCGCGGTCTACGCGAGGAGCTGTTCTGGATGCTGCGCGGGCAGACCGACCTGCACGAGCTGCCCGAGGACGTGCGCAAGCTTTGGTCGCCCTGGGCGAAGGCCGGGATGCTTGGGCCCATCTACGGCGCGCAGTGGCGACATGCGCAAGGGGTCGATCAGATCCAGCGCATCGAGCAAATGATCCGCACGGAACCCCACTCGCGCCGGATCCTCCTCTCGTCCTGGCGCCCGGAGGCCATTCACCTGATGGCTCTGCCCCCGTGCCACGTACTGATGCAGTTCCGGGTACTCGGTGGCCGGCTCCACTTGCAGCTCTACCAGCGCAGTTGTGACTACTTCTTGGGCGGGCCCTTCAACCTGGCCGCCTACTCGCTGCTGCTGTCGATGATGGCCAAGGTCACCGGGTATTCGCCGGGGACGTTCATCTGGACGTTCGGCGACGTGCATCTGTACCACAACCACCTCGCCCAAGCCCGCCGGCAACTGATGGCCCCGGCCACGGCCGCCCCGCGCGTGGAACTGGAGCCGGCCGCCTCGGTGATCGACTACGCCGAGGGGCGCGCGGCGGTGGAACTCCACGCCTACTACCCGAGCGAGACGATTCCAGCCCCGGTGGCGGTGTGAGCATGGACGAGAACATCAAGCTGCACGGTTTATGGGACCAGGCGGAATGGCGCTGCGCCTGGGAATCGGCCCTGCGCTTCATCCACGAGGACGGGCCCGGGCTCTACGGGCGAAGCCAGGCGGTCACCTACGAGTACGACGGCGATGGCGAGGACATCGCCATCTGTGTCTGGCGCAACAAGCACGGGCTCAATGCAACGCGCGTGTCACTACAGGGAGAAGGGGCATGAGGCAGGTTCTTTATATCGACGACGTGGCCGAGCGGATGGGGATGTCCCGAGACGCCTTGCGATCCGCGGTCAAACGCGGCCACGTGCCCCGGCCCGGAAGGATCGGCCGGCGATGGGCATGGGATCGAATAGAGTTCGAGGAGTGGCTGGGGCATCACCTGAGGCAGACGAAGCGTGCCTAGCCTTTTGAGCAGTGGCACGAGAAGCAGGTTCGGCCATAAATGACGATCTGCGCGCGTTGGCATGCTCCGCTAGCCCCGGTCAGAGTGCGACGCTCTGCGGCGGTTGGACTGCTTCACTTCTGGGTTAAGCCGCGGGCCGAGATAGCTTTGAGCGATGCCGGCTAACAGACCGCTAAAAAGGACGGTCTGGATCTGGGTTACCTGTCCTTCCTCCAGGTAGTGCAAGCAAGGGGGAGCAAGCAGGTGCCAGAACCAGACCAGCGCCGAGAGGATCAATGCGCTGCCAATCAGCGTAGCCCCTATAATGGCAATCCAGTTCGCGACCTCACGGAAGCGCTCGCCGCGGGCTGTCTCGCCTTGAAGAACGATGTCCTCGTAGTCCTCGTTCTGAAAAGCTTCGGCCTCGCGCCTGGATAGCGGATCAAAAGAGGACTCGCCCTGCTCGCCAGCTCCCTTTGGAAGCGGGATGCGCCTCTTCGACCCACCGGCCTGCTTATCCATCACTCCCAGCCTGATCTTCAGCCTCTTCTTTGTGCCGACGGTAAAGCTCCTCGAAGTGGGCCTCGATCAGATCGTTTGAGATTGACCCGTTCATGCCTTGGCTATGCCACGTAATGAACCAAGGAGTTCCACTCTGATGGGTAATGGTTGAGAGCAGGAGCCCGCTTTTATCCCCGTAAATCTCCAACACCTGGTCAAGCAGGTCATCCTCGTAGTCGTTGAGCTCGGCCGGTTTCGCAGCAATAGCCTCTACCGGGCTACTGCGGTAGCATTTGACTTGGTCGTAAACCGATCTCACGACGGGTCCATACCGCCACGCCTCAACCGGCTCGTTGATGAGCGGGCGGCTGTAAAGCCCAAGCATCCAGCCGTGAGCAATGTAGACTAGCTTGATGAGCTGCATGGGCGTGAGGGGCTGCCCACGCTCGTGGGCCTTCTCCAGCAAGCGCTTTGCTACGCCACTTGCGTCATGCCCCGCCATAAGCACCTCCTTTGAGTGAACTTCGGTGCGCTTGACACCCGTCTATGCGCGACAATGTCCGAAAACTGGTGTTCCGCGGGTGCGACCCTTAGCCGCGGCCAGCCTCGCTGGCTTGTGTGAAACTTGGGCGCGGCCATACAAACGTCGATCAGCCCATCTTCTTGGCCAGGTCCGCCGCCCGGTGGTTCGCGTAGCGCCTCAACGTCTGCATCGACTTGTGTCCGGTGATCGCGGACACCTCGGTGAGCGAGAACCGGCCCGACTCGACCAGCCGCGATGTCGCCTCATGGCGCAGGTCGTGGAAGGTAAAGCCCTCGACCTCGGCCGCCCGGCGCAGACGCTTCCAGGCCGAGCCGATGCCATCGGCGCACCACGGCCAGACCGCACCGTCGATCCGGCGCGGTATTGACTCCAGCGCCGCCACCGCCGCCCTGGACAGCGGCACCTCGCGCGGTTCGTTGGTTTTGGAATCCGGCACGCGCACTACCCGAGCGCGCAGATTCACGTCCGCCCAGCGCATCGCGGCGATCTCGCCGCGGCGCATCCCCGTCTCCAGCGCCACGGTCAGTAGGGCGTCGAATTGCGGGGTGGCGTGCTCACGCAGCCGGCGCTCCTCCTCCGGCTGGAGCCTGCGATCCCGGGCTTGCCCCGGGGAGGGCCACCAGATCGACTCGGTGGGATCACGCAGCCCCTCCATGCGCCACTCGCTGCGCGCTACCGTGTAGAGGTGTGAGAGCAAGGCTAGATCGCGGCGCACGGTGCCCGAGGAGACATCCTCCAGGCGATCATCACGCCAGCGCGCCACGTCGGAGCCACGCAGGTTGATGAGGGCATAAGGCGCCAGGCCGGATCGCAGCCACAGGCGGATCCTGCCACGCTCCTGGCTTTGGGATTTCTTGCGCGGGATGACCTCGCGCTGGTACCGATCCAGTGCCTCGGCGAGTGTGGTGCGCGCCGCCTCCCGGGTGTCGATCCACTCGCCGCGGTCCATTTCCGATTCCTGGTCACGGACCCAGCGTTGCGCGTCGGCTTTCGTCGGAAAAGACTTGACCAGCGGCGGGTATCCCTGCCGCCGGATTTGTGCTTGCCAGCGTTTGCCGCGCTTGATGATGGTGGCCATGGGAGGATCATGCCACCACCGCCACTGCGATAGCTAGCTCGCTCCGAGTGCAGCAGTAGTGCAGCAGTTGGCGTTTTCGGAGCGGGGTTGGCGCTGTAAGTATCTGATTTTATGGTGGCTATGGGTGGAGTCGAACCACCGACCTTCGCATTATGAGTGCGACGCTCTAACCAGCTGAGCTACATAGCCACGTGGCACCGCGTATTCTCCGAGCCCGCGCTGATCGTGTCAAGGCTGCGGCCGCCGTGTGCCGGGGCCCTTGGTACGCTGGGCCGGTTCCGTCAGAATAAGTGCCGGGGCGCCCGGACGCGGCAGGTCCGTGCTGTGCGCCAACGACGATCCACCACGAACGACCTGGAGGAGATTCCGCATCCATGCAGATTCAGATCAATCCTGGCGCCGGCGTGCACGTCTCAGACGCGCTGGAAGAAAGCATCCGTGAGGCACTGGGCGCAGTCGACCGGCGCTTCGGGGAGCAGTTGACCCGCATCGAGGTGCACTTCCAGGACATCAACGGCCCCAAGGGCGGGGTCAACAAGCATTGCCGCATCGAGGCCCGCCCCCGTGGGCTGGATCCAGTGCTGGCGGAGAACACCGCCGATGATGCCTACGACGCCGCCCGCGGCGCGGCCAAGAGGCTTGAGCGGGTACTTGAGGGCCGCCTGGGCAAGCTCGCCGACAAGCAGCGCAAGGCCGACCGGAACGCGGAACGGCCGGAGTAAGGCTTTCGGGCGCGGCGGCGGCAGCTGCGCCGCGCCCGCTTTGCCGCCCCGAGGCGGGCAGTGTCAGACGTTGAAACGGAAATGCACCACGTCTCCCTCGTTGAGGACGTACTCCTTCCCCTCCAGCCGCCAACGCCCGGCATCCTTGGCACCCTGCTCGCCGTTGTAAGCAATGTAGTCGTCGTAGGCGACCACCTCGGCCCGTATGAAGCCGCGCTGCATGTCGGTGTGGATGCGGCCGGCCGCCTCGGGGGCGGTGGCGCCGCGGCGCACGGTCCATGCCCGGACCTCCTTCTCGCCAGCGGTAAAGAAGGTCTGCAGACCGAGTAGGTCGTAACCGGCCCGGATCACGCGGTTGAGCCCCGGCTCCTCGAGCCCGTACTCGGCCAGGAACTCGTCGCGCTCCGCGTCATCGAGCACGGCCAGCTCGGCCTCGATGGCGGCGCAGACCGGCACCACCCGGGCACCCTCGCTCTCGGCCAGGGCCTGGACGTCGGCCAGCAGCGGATTGTCGCTAAAGCCGTCCTCAGCCACGTTGGCGATGTACATCAGCGGCTTGAGGGTGATCAGGTGGTAGCCTTGCAGCTGCCGGCGCTCCTCTTCGCTGAATGCCTGGGTCCGCAGCGGCTGCCCCTCGTCGAGGGCCTGGCGGGCCCGCTCGAGTAGATCGCGCAGGCGCACCGCCTCCTTGTCACCACTCTTGGCGGCCCGCTCCTGGCGCTGCAGCGCCCGCGAGACGGTGTCCAGATCGGCCAGCGCCAGCTCGGTGTGGATGGTCTCGGCGTCGGCCCGCGGGTCGACGCGCCCCTCGACGTGGTGGACGTCCTCGCTCTCAAAGCAGCGCAGGACCATGGCTACGGCGTCGGTCTCGCGGATATGGGCGAGAAACTGGTTGCCCAGCCCCTCTCCGCGGGAGGCGCCGGAGACCAGACCGGCGATGTCCACGAACTCCATGGTGGTGGGGATGGTGCGCTCGGGGCGCACCAGCTCCGCCAGCCGGTAGAGCCGCGGATCGGGGACGGCTACGATGCCGACATTCGGGTCGATGGTGCAGAATGGGTAGTTCTCTGCCGGGATGTCGTTCTGGGTCAGGGCGTTGAACAGCGTCGATTTGCCGACGTTGGGAAGCCCGACGATGCCGCAGTTAAATCCCATGGCGCGATCCTGAAAGCGGTTGGGTGACTTGGAGGGCGCGTGCAGGCCGGCGGGCCGGCCCGTCTCCCCTAGGCGTGGAGCTGCTGGCAGGCGCGGTCCCACTCCCCGGCCAGCAGACGCGCTATCTCGTCGGCGGCGTCGTCGATGGCCCGTTCGAGCAGGCGCAGCTCGTCGGGGGCCGGACGGGAGAGGACGTGCGGGACCACCTGGTCCTTGTGCCCCGGGTGACCGACGCCGATGCGCAGCCGGGCGAATTCGGCGGTACCGAGGGTCGACTGGATGTGGCGCAGACCGTTGTGCCCGCCGTGCCCGCCGCCCCGCTTGAGCCGGACGCTGCCCGGTGGCAGGTCGATCTCGTCGTGGGCGACCAGGATCGCCTCGGGCGGGATCTTGAAGAAGTTCGCGAGCGCACCGACGGCCTGACCGCTGTGGTTCATATAGGTCATCGGTTTGACCAGCCGGCAGTCGTAGCCGTCGATGAGCACACGGGCACAATCGCCGCGGAACTTGGACTCTTCCCGCAGCTCGCCCCCGTAGCGACGGACCAGCTCATCAACAAGCCAGAACCCGGCATTGTGCCGGGTTCCAGCGTACTTGCTGCCAGGGTTGCCGAGGCCAGCGATGAGCCGGAAATTGCCTTCCCGGCCGGCCACTTCGGCGTTACTCGGACTCGGAGGACTCGGCCTCGTCGCCGCTGCTGGCGCCTCGCGTCTTACGAGTTGCCTGAACCGAGACCACAGGCGCATCGTGCCCCTCGCCCTGTTGCAGCGCCGCCGACTGGACCCCCTCGGGCAGCGTCAGCTCACTGATGTGGACCGCCTGGCCAACCTTGAGGCTGGAAACGTCGATATCGATATGCGGCGGCAGATCCTTGGGCAGGCAGACCACCTCGAGATCGAGCAGGTCGTGGTGGAGCACGCCGCCCTTCTTCACGCCCGGGGACTGCTCCTCGCCGTGGATGTGCAGCGGCACATGCACGGTGATCGGCTGGTCATCGCGAACGCGCTGCAGGTCGATGTGCTGAACCAGCGGTTTGAACGGATGGCGCTGCAGATCCTTGACGATGGCCTGCTCGGTCTCAGAGCCCATCTGGACCTGCAGGATCGTGGAGAAGAAGGACTCCTCCTCGAGCAGCCGGTAGAGCTGATCGTTCTCGAGCGCCACCGGTTGCGGCTCTCTGCCGGCACCGTAGACGACACCCGGGACGCGCCGGGCACGACGCAGACGGCGCATGGCGCCGCGGCCGGTCTCCGTGCGCGGATGCGCGTCGAGCCTCATTTCCACCGTCATGATTGGTTCCACTCCTGGTTGGGAATCACTCCACGAAGAGCTCGCTCACCGACTCGTCGTTGCTGACCCGACGCATCGTCTCGGCGAGGATCTCCGCGATACTCAGTTGTCGAATCTTCGGGCACGCGGCCGCTTGCTCGCCGAGCGGGATGCTGTCGCTGACCACCAGCTCGTCGAGCTCGGAGGCCGCGATCTTATCCACTGCGCTGCCCGAGAGCACCGGGTGGGTGATGTACGCGACCACCTTGCGTGCGCCCCGCTCCTTGAGGGCGCCGGCAGCCTGGCAAAGGGTGCCGGCGGTATCCACGATGTCGTCGACGATGATGCAGGTCTTGTCCTGCACATCGCCGATGATGTTCATGATCGAGGACTCGTTGGGCCGTGGACGGCGCTTGTCGATGATGGCCAGCTCGGCATCGTCGAGCCGCTTGGCCACCGCCCGCGCCCGGACCACGCCGCCAACATCCGGCGAGACCACCACCTTGCGCGGGTAGAGCTGACGCCAGATGTCACCGAGCAGGATCGGCGAGGCGTAGACATTGTCCACGGGGATGTTGAAGAACCCCTGAATCTGATCGGCGTGCAGATCCACGGTCACCACCCGGTCGTAGCCGGCAGCCTGCATCATGTCCGCGACCAGCTTGGCCGAGATGGGCACGCGCTGAGAGCGCGGGCGCCGGTCCTGCCGGGCGTAGCCGAAGTACGGGATCACCGCGGTGACGCGCGCGGCCGAGGAACGGCGCAGCGCGTCAACGATCGCCAGCAACTCCATGAGGTTGTCGTTGGCCGGCTGACAGGTGGACTGCACGACGAAGACGTCCTTGCCGCGGACGTGCTCGTTGACCTCCACCATGATCTCGTCGTCGCTGAAACGGCCGACCACCGCGTGCCCGAGGCGGATCTTCAGATGGGCAGCAATGGCCTCCGTCAGTTGCGGGTTGGAGTTCCCCGCAAAGACCATCATGGGTCCGTTTACTTGCACGGCTAGACGTCCACCTTACAACTCGGTGTGTAGCGGATATGGCTGGGGCGGCAGGATTCGAACCTGCGAATCCCGGTACCAAAAACCGGTGCCTTACCGCTTGGCTACGCCCCAGTTGTTGACAGGTCAGCCGGGGTGAGCCGCCGCCGCCAGCGCAGTGTGCAGCGGAGACCGTTCCACGGCCCGAGCGACGAACCCGGACCACCTCCCGGGCAGGCGCTCTAGGGCAGCTTGCGCTGGCTCTTCGGCCTGGAAGCCGACGAAACAGCAGCTGCCGGTGCCACTCATTCGCGCGTCGCCGTGCCGGGCGAGCCACTCGAGGGCTTCAGCCACCGCCGCCCAGCGGCCCCGGACCACCGGCTCGCAGTCGTTGCGAACGGCGCCGGCGCGAAGGTCGGCTATTGTGACCGGAGACGTATCGCGTGTCAATTCCGGTGCGCCAAAGACTTCGGCGGTGGAGATGCTCGCCCCCGGATCGACCACCAGGTACCAGCGGTTGCCCCCCGGCTCGGCGGGCATCGGTCGCAGGTGCTCGCCCACGCCTTCCCCCCAGGCACTGCGCCCACGGACGAACACCGGCACATCGGCGCCGAGGGCCAGACCGAGGCCCGCGAGCGCCTCCTCGCCCAGCCCGGCCCGCCACAAGTGGTTGAGGGCTACGAGCACCGTGGCGGCGTCCGAGGAGCCGCCGCCAACCCCGCCCCCGGCCGGCAGGCGTTTGTCCACATGGATATCCGCGCCGTACCCGCAGTCGGTGGCCACCTGCAGCGCGTGAGCGGCGCGCACGGTCAGGTCGTCCTCCGGGGCGACCCCGGGCAGATCGCTGCAACGCACGATGTACCCGTCGGAGCGCGGGCGCAACCAGATGCGGTCGCCATAGTCGAGCAGCTGGAAAGCCGTCTGCAGCTCGTGGTAACCGTCGGCGCGCCGACCGAGGACGTGAAGGAAGAGGTTGATCTTGGCCGGCGCCGGCCACACGCTCCACTCAGCCATCCCCGCGACTCCACCCCGACAGCGCCACCCGCATCTGCGTCGAGCCACTATGTAGATCCACGCGGCTGGGCAGGTCCATACCGTCCACTTCGGTCCAGCCCTGGAAGTCCACCTCCCAGCCGGCCTGCTCCAGCCGGTCCGGCCGACCGGCGCGATCCAGACTCAGCTCGTCCACCCCCAGGCCCGCGGCCGGACGGCCAACGATCCAGTCGCGCAGTGCAGTCACCGGCAGCCGGTGGCCGGTCTGCGCGGCCAGCAGATCCTCCGGGCTCTGCGCCGTGGCACTCTGCCCGGCGCCGTCGCGCAGGGTCACCTGACCCGGCTGGCCTTCGATGCGCACGGCACCGGCCCCGAAGGGCCCGGAGAGGTTGATGGTGTAGGACTCGCCCCGCTGCTGCCAGCGCAGGGAGAGGCTGACCGCCTCGCCGTCGGCGCGCAGGGCGGCGCGCCCCCTCACCGACCAGTCGCGCAGCTCGGCGCGCTCCTCCAGGAACGCCTCGTAATGCGCCTGCCGCTCGTCCTCGGGGACGAGCAGCGCGCAGCCCGAAAGCACTCCGACCGCCAGCAGCCCGGCAAGCAGCCGCGCCCCCCATCTACTCGTCATCCAGATCCACCTCGTAATCCTCCAACGTCCGCTCCAGAACCCGTCGGCCGCGTTCGGCGTCCAGCGCCCGGCGCCAAACCTGGCGCGCCTGCTCTCGCTCGCCGAGCTCCCAGAGCACCTCGCCCAGGTGGGCACCGATCTCGCCGTGGGGCTCCTTCTCGAAGGCGCGGCGCAGATAGTCCAGCGCGGCCTCCGGATCTCCCTCTCGGTAGAGCAGCCAGCCCTTGCTGTCGAGGAAGGCGGCGTTGTCCGGCTCCTGCTGCAGCGCGCGCTCGATCAGCTCGCGGGCCTCGGCCAGATCGCGCTCGGCATCGACCAGGGTGTAGCCCAGGGCGTTCTGGGCGTGGGCGTCGCCCGGATCTGCCTCGAGGACCCGACGCAGATCCTCCACGGCGCCGTCCACATCCCCGGTCTCCGCACGCACCAACCCGCGCCCGTATAAGAGGTCCTGATCGTCGCCGTCCGCCTCCAGCCCGCGCTGGTACGCGCCCAGCGCTGCCTCCGGTCGTCCGGCCTCGCGCAGCAGGTGCCCCTCCAGCAGCGCCGTGCGCGACGTCAGCGCCGGCTGCGTCTCGCGCACCCGCTCCAGGTGCGCCAGCGCGTCGTCGGTCTCCAGGGCGCCGGCGTGCCCGGCCTGGAAGGCAACCCGCAGCAGGGTCGCCCCGGCCTCGCGATCCGCTGGCGCGAGCTCGAAGGCCCGCGCGGCCGCCGCCACCGCCTTGTCGTCATCGCCGGCCCGCTCCGCCGCCGCGGCCAGAACCCGGTGCGCCTCTGGCACGTCGGCGTGGACCTCGGCCAGCTCGGCCAGCACGCGTGCAGCCGCTTCGGCGTCGGCCCCATGCCCGAGGAGCATGCCGAGCTGCAGGAAGGCCTGTCCCGCTGTCCCCGGCCAGCGCTCGATGGTCTTCTCCAGCTCTTCGCGCGCGGCAGTCTCGTCACCCCTGCGCAGGGCCAGCAGGCCGAGCAGCTGATGGGCCTCGACCCGCTCCGGGGCAAGCTCCCGCCAGCGCTCGGCGGCCTCGCGGGCCACGCCCTCCTCTTCGAGGACAAAGCTCAGCTGCACCGCCCGTTCGGCCACGCGCTCGTCGCGGCTGACTGCCATGGCCCGGGCGTAGTGGCTCAGGGCCTGGTCCAGCCGATCCCGGCGCACCGCGATCTCTGCAGCTAGCACATGGCGGATGGCCTCATCCCGTGGCGAGGGCTCCCACGGCTCGGCCTCAGGGGCCAGGGCAGCCGTCGGCGCTTCAGCGGGGGGATCGGTATCGGGCTGGGGGCCGGCACACCCGACGACCAGGGCGCAGACGGCCAGCGCGACACCAGGCCGCAGGCGGCGAAACGCCGGACAGCGGCCGCCCCTGGAGAATTCGATCGGATCGGGCATTTTTTCCGTGGGCGAGACGCTTTACCGAAGCGTCCGCATTTCGTAATAATCCGGGTTGACGCCTGATGGTGCCCTAACGAAGCCTAATGACGCCAGTCTCATGCCATTATTTGCAATTGGACTCAATCACGATAGTGCGCCAGTAGCAGTCCGTGAGAGCCTGGCGTTCAACGCCGAGGCCCTCGGGGACGCCCTGCAGAGCGCCCGCAGCGAGACCGGTGCCGACGAGGTGGCAATCCTCTCCACCTGCAATCGCACCGAGATCTACATCCGGCTGCCGCATACGGACCCCGAGGTGGTCATTGGCTGGCTGACCCGCCACCAGCGGGTGGATCTGCGCAAGGTCCGGCCCCACCTTTACGTTCGCCGCAGCACCGAGGCCATGCGCCACCTGATGCGGGTCTCGGCGGGGCTCGACTCCCTCGTCCTCGGCGAGCCGCAGATCCTCGGCCAGGTCAAGGACGCCTACCACAAGGCGGCCAGCGCCGGCTGCCTCGGCGCGGTGCTCGAGCGCCTGTTCCAGCACGCCTTCTCGGTGGCGAAGCAGGTGCGCACCGACACCGACATCGGCTCCAACCCGATCTCGGTGGCCTTCGCCGCCGTGACCATGGCCAAGCAGATCTTCGACGACTTCCCCAAGCGCACCGCGGTGCTGGTCGGCGCCGGCGAGACCATCGAGCTGGTCGCCCGCCACCTGGCACAGCAGGGGATTGGCCAGGTGCTCGTCGCCAACCGCAACGTCGAGCGCGCCAAACGACTGGCCGAAGCCCACGACGGCGAGGCCATGAGCCTCAACGACCTGCCGCGCCGTCTCCCCGAGGCCGACGTGGTGGTATCCTCGACAGGCAGCTCATTACCCATCCTCGGCAAGGGCACGGTCGAGCGGGCGGTACGCGCGCGCCGGCACAAGCCGATGTTCATGCTCGACCTGGCGGTACCGCGGGACATCGAGCCCGAGGCCGGCGAAATGGACGACGTCTACCTCTACACGGTGGACGACCTGCGCGGGGTAGTGGCCGAGAACATGCGCTCGCGCCAGGACGCCGCGACCCAGGCCGAGGCCATCGTCGAGCAACAGGTCCGGCACTATCTCGAGTGGCGCCGCGCCCGCGACGCCGGCGAGGCGATCCGTTCGTTCCGCAACCGGGCCGAGAGCTACGCCCGCGCCACCCGGGCGCAGGCGGCGCGGCAGCTCTCCCGCGGCGAGGACCCCTTTGAGGTGATCGAGTGGTTGACCCACACGCTCACCCGGCGGCTGGTCCACGCCCCCACCGTTGGCCTGCGGGCCGCCGCCGCCAGCGGCGACCGCACGCGGATCCAGCACGCACTGGAGACCCTGGCCATCGACCAACAGCTGGTAGAGAGGTCTAGTGAAGGCGACGATTCGCAACAAGCTGGAGCGGATGGCGGAACGGCACGAGGAGATCGGCGCGCAGCTGGCGGATCCTGATGTCGTCGGCGACCCGTCGAAATTTGCCGAACTTTCCCGCGAATACGCCCGGCTGGAACCCGTCGTCCAGGACCTGAACGCCTACCGCGAGGCGGCCGATGCGGTCGCCAACGCGGAGGCGATGCTCGACGACAGCGACGCCGAGATCCGCGCCATGGCCGAGGAGGAGGCCGACGAGGCGCGCCATCGGCTCGAGGAACTCGAGGGCCGGCTACAACGGCATCTGGTGCCCACCGACCCCGACGACCAGCGCAACGTCTTCCTCGAGGTGCGCGCCGGTACCGGCGGCGACGAAGCCGCGCTGTTCGCCGGCGACCTGCTGCGCATGTACCTGCGCTACGCCGAGCGCCAGGGCTGGAAGACCGAGATCCTCTCCGCCCGCGAGGGCGAGCATGGCGGCTACCGCGAGGTCATTGCCCGGGTCAGCGGGCGAAGCGTCTACGCCCGCCTCAAGTTCGAGTCCGGCGCCCACCGCGTCCAGCGGGTACCAGCCACCGAGTCCCAGGGGCGGATCCACACCTCGGCGTGCACGGTGGCCATCCTGCCCGAACTCGACGAGGTCAGCGGCATCGAGATCAACACCGCCGACCTGCGGGTGGATACCTTCCGCTCGTCGGGCGCCGGCGGCCAGCACGTCAACACCACCGACTCGGCCGTACGCATCACCCACCTGCCCAGCGGGCTGGTGGTGGAGTGCCAGGACGAGCGTTCGCAAAACAAGAACCGCGCCAAGGCGATGGCGCTGCTCCAGGCGCGCCTCAACGAGCAGGAGCGGGCCCGGCAGCAGTCGGAGCGCAGCGAACAGCGCCGCCTGGCGGTGGGGTCGGGGGATCGCTCAGAGCGGATCCGGACCTACAATTTCCCGCAGGGCCGGGTGACGGACCACCGCATCGGGCTTACGCTCTACAAGATCGAGCAGATCATGGAAGGGGGGATGGATGAACTCCTGGATGGACTGATCCAGGAGCACCAGGCCGAAGCCCTCGCCGAGATCGCCGAGGACTCCGGCTGATAAAACCGCGGCGCAGCGCGTGATCTAGGCCACGCGCTGGCGCTCGCGGATCTCCTCCAGCGACTTGCAGTCGATGCACATGGTCGCTGTCGGGCGCGCCTCAAGCCGACGCAGGCCGATCTCGACCCCGCACTGCTCGCAGTAGCCGTAGTCGCCCGTGCGGATGCTCTCCAGCGCCTGATCGATCTTGCGGATCAGCTTGCGCTCCCGGTCCCGGGCCCGCAGCTCCAGGGCAAACTCTTCCTCCTGGGTCGCCCGGTCCGACGGGTCGGCGTGGTTGTTGGCGTCGTCGCGCATGTGGTGAACGGTGCGCTCCACCTCCTCCTGGAGTTCGCGCTTCCACGCCAGAAGCAGCTGTCGGAAGTGCTCCAGCTGCTCGTCGCTCATGTACTCTTCGGTCTCGCCGGCCTGATACGGCTCAAAGCCCTTGACCGGCATCGCGTGTCTCGTCGGAGCCATACCGCGTCCTCCTCCCTTTGCGGCCCTCGCCGCCCTCAGCGAAGCGCTCGGGCTGTGCTCGCCAGAGCACTAGCCCGAGAGAAATACATCAGCATTTGCGCAGAGTCAACTACAGCAGTGCGCGCTCGCGCAGGCTGCCGCGCAGCTGCCCTGCGGCCTCCCGGAGGACCTGTTCGGTGGTCTCCCAGTCGATGCAAGCATCGGTGATGGACACCCCGTAGTCCAGCGTGCCCGGGTCGGCACCGAGCTTCTGGCTGCCCCATCCGATATTGCTCTCGAGCATCACCCCGACGATCGAGCGGTTGCCCTCGCGGATCTGACGGATGACATCCTCGAGGACCATCGACTGCAGCGCCGGGTCCTTGTTGGAATTGGAGTGGCTGCAGTCGACCACCACGCGCTGCGGCATGCCGGCCTTCTCCAGAGCCTGCTCGCAAAGGCGGATGCTCACCGAGTCGTAGTTCGGCTGCGAGCCGCCGCGCAGCACGACATGGCCGTACTGGTTGCCGCGCGTCCGGATGACCGTGATGCGCCCCTCCTGATCGATGCCCAGGAAGCTGTGGGGCGACGCTGCCGATTGCAGGGCGTTGATCGCCACCGTCTGGCTGCCGTCGGTGGCGTTCTTGAACCCCACCGGAGTGGAGAGGCCGCTGGCCAGCTCGCGGTGGGTCTGGGACTCCGTGGTGCGGGCGCCGATGGCGGTCCAAGAGACCATATCGCCGTAATACTGCGGCGCGTAGGGGTCGAGGGCCTCGGTGGCCGTGGGCAACCCCATGGCGGCGATCTCGCGCAGCAGCTCGCGCCCCATGCGCAGACCCTTGTCAATCCGGAACGAGTCGTCCATATCCGGATCGTTGATCAGGCCCTTCCAGCCCGTGGTGGTACGCGGCTTCTCGAAATACACCCGCATGACCACGTAGATGTAGTCGCTGAGCTCATCGTGCAGCGCCTTGAGCCGCCGCGCATAGTCGAGCGCCGCCTCGGGGTCGTGGATGGAGCACGGCCCGACCACGGCGAACACGCGCTGATCCTTGCCATCGAGGATATCCCGCAGGGCCTGACGCCCCTCCAGCACGGTCTGCCGGGCGGCATCCGTCAGCGGGACCTCGGCCTTGATCTCAGCCGGAGTCGGAAGACGCTCACCGTTGGCTACGTTGACGTCGTTGACGTTATCGCTCTCTTGCATGTCGGTCTCGAGTCGCCCCGCCCGCCGGCGGGTGGTGAATGGCTAGCCGATCAATAGTAATCGCGCTTGACTCAGACCATCAAGGAGCTTTAGACCGCGTGCCGCACCGCGGCCCGCCAGTAGTAGCCGGGCGAACCGCCGTGCACGGCGGCGGCGTCGATGACCAGCCGCACCACCTCGCCGCCGGCAGCGGGGACGGAGAACATCGGCTCGAGGAGCACCTCCTCGAGCACTGCACGCAGGGCGCGGGCCCCGGTGCCCCGCGCCTGCGCCCGCCGCGCCACCGCCTCAAGGCCGTCGGCGGTGATCTCGAGCTCACAGCCGTCGCGGGCGAACAGGAGCTGGTATTGACGGATTAGGGCGTTGCGCGGCTCGGTCAGGATACGGATTAAGTGCTCGGTGGATAGCGGCTGCAGGCACTCGACCACCGGCAGGCGACCAACCAGCTCGGGGACCAGGCCGAAACGCTGCAGCGCAGCGGCGCGATGGGCCATGGGCGCCGCCGGGCCAGTGGCGGCAGCGGTGAAACCCGCACCCGGGCGCTCGGCGGCGAGGGCCTCCAGGCCCTCGAAGGCGCCGCCGCAGATGAACAGGATCTGGCCGGTATCGACGGTAACCGGGCTGCCCTGGCACCCGGCGCTGGAGACCGTCACCCGGCGCCCTTCGAGCAGCTTGAGCAACGCCTGCTGCGCCCCCTCGCCGGCCAAATCGGGTCCGCCTTCGACCCCACCCCGGGCGGCGAGCTTGTCGATCTCGTCGATGTAGACAATGCCCCGCGCAGCCCGCTCCGGATCGGCGTCACAGGCCGCGAGCAGCCGCCCGATCACCGCTTCGACATCCTCGCCGGCGTAGCCGGAGGCGGTCAGCGTGGTGGCGTCAACGCTCACGAAGGGGACCTCGACGCAGCGCGCCAGGCACTCGGCCAGGTGGCTCTTGCCGGTGCCGCTGGGGCCGACAAGCAGGATGTTGCTCTTGCCCAGCTGCACCGACTCGCCGCGGGCGGCAGCGACCAGGCGTTTGTAGTGGTTGTAGACGGCGACCGAGAGGACCTTCTTGGCCTGCTCCTGACCGACGACGTAGTGATCCAGATAGCGGCGCAGCGACCGGGGCACCGGCAGGGAGGCGAGGATCCGCTGCTGCCGGCGCTCGCGATCGGCCTCCAGCGCTTCGTTGCAGCTGGCGATGCAGTGCTCGCAGATAAACGCCGCCTCGCCGCCGATCAGCGGCCCGGCGACCTGCTCATCGTGCCCGCAGAAGGAACAGCGCCGCTCGGTCTCCTCTGGCACACCCGGGATGCTCTCGGGGGCCTCGAGCCAGGCACCGGACACATCGCCACACCATCCCGGCATTGCACTCTCCCCGCTGCTCGTTTGCCATAGGCCTCACCCTGTTCCAACGGCAGGCCAGCAGGAACCTTGAGAGTGGTATACTCCCGTCCATGGATCGCAAACTACTCGACATCCTCTGCTGCCCGATCACCAAGCGCCCCCTGCAGCCGCTCTCGGCGCAGGAGCTGGAGGCGCTCAATCGCCACATCGCCGAGGGGCAGGCCCGCTACCTGGACGACACGGTGGTGGACGCACCACTGGACGAGGGCCTGATCACCGACAACGGCAGCCGTATCTACCGGGTGGATGACGGCATCCCGGTGATGCTCGAAGAGCGCAGCATCCCGGGCGCCACCGCCGGGCGCGGCTGAGCGGCGAGACCCCTGCGGGAGGGCCGGTGAGCGAGGCAGGGCGGAGCATCGGCCAGGCGCTGCGCGAGGGCATCGATGCGCTGCGGGCGTCGAGCGCGTCGGCGCGGCTTGATGCCGAGCTGCTTCTCGCCGAGGTCCTCGGTGTCGGCCGCAGCCACCTGTTCGCCTTCCCCGAGCGCCCGGTCCCCACCGCGACCATCGACGCCTACCGGAACCTGCTCACCCGTCGGGCCGCCGGTGAGCCCGCGGCCTACCTGCTGCGCCGCTGCGAGTTCCGCGACCTGTCGCTGACGGTGACCCCGGCAGTCCTTGTGCCCCGCCCCGAGACCGAACACCTGGTCGAGCAGGCCCTGGCTTGCCTGCCCGCCGGGGGCAGCCTGCTCGAGCTGGGCACCGGCAGCGGCGCCGTCGCCCTGGCGGTGGCCAGCGAACGCCCCGACGCCCGGATCACCGCCACCGAGCGCAGCGAGGCTGCCCTGGCCGTGGCGCGGGAGAACCGGCAACGCCTGGGACTGACGAGCGTGGAGCTGATCGCCGGTGACTGGGACGAGGGGGTGCCGGCCGGCCCCTTCCAGGTCATCGCCAGCAACCCACCTTACGTCGAGACCACCGCTCCGGAGTGGACCAACGGCGGCCTCGGGCACGAGCCGCGCGAGGCGCTGGCCGCCGGCTGCGACGGGCTGGCAGCTATCCGCAGCCTGCTTGCACCGGCTGCCGGAGAGCTGGCCCGGGGCGGCTGGCTGATGCTCGAGCACGGCGCTGCCCAGGGCGAGGCCGTGCGCGGGCTGTTCGCCGCCGCCGGGCTGGAACAGGTGCGCACCGAGCGCGACCTGGCCGGACTCGAGCGACTGACGCTGGGGAGACGACCGTGAACGACGAGCAGCTGCTGCGCTACAGCCGGCAGATCATGCTGCCGGAGCTCGATATTGCCGGGCAGCAGCGCCTGGCCGGCAGCCGGGCGCTGATCGTGGGCGCCGGCGGGCTGGGCTCGCCGCTGGCCCTCTACCTCGGGGCCGCCGGGGTGGGCGAACTGCGCATCGCCGATGACGACACCGTGGACCTGTCCAACCTGCAGCGCCAGATCGCCCACCGCCACGACGCCATCGGCCAGCCCAAAGCGACCTCAGCGGCGCGGGCCGTCGCCGCTCGCAACCCGGAGATCACCCTCTCGCCGCTGCAGGAGCACCTCGAGGGCGGGCGCCTGAGCGCTGAGGTGGCCGCTGCCGACGTGGTCATCGACGCCACCGACAACTTCGCCACCCGCTTCGCCCTCAACGCCGCCTGCGTGGCGGCACAGCGGCCGCTGGTCAGTGCCGCGGTGATCCGTTGGGAGTTGCAGGTCACCGCCTTCCGCCCCGGCGGACGACCCTGCTACCGCTGCATCTACGCCGAAGGGGATGAACCGCAGCTGACCTGCAGCGAAAGCGGGGTGCTCGGCCCCCTGCCCGGCGTGGCAGGGACCCTCGAGGCGGTGGAGGCGATCAAGATCCTCTCCGGCGCCGGCGACCCCCTCTTCGGCCGCCTGCTGCTGATCGACGCCCTGCGCATGCGCCTGCGCACACTGACCGTGAACGCCGACCCCCACTGCCCGGTCTGCGCCGACGCGGCGTAGACCCCAGTCAGTGGTAGCTATCGCTGCCCGGGGCAGCGTTGGCGTCGCTGAGCACCTGCGCCACATCGACCCGGTCGTAGCTGTAGGTGGCGCCGCAGAACTGGCAGCGCACCTCGACCACACCCTCCTCGGCGAGCACCTGCTCGACCTCCTCGCGGCCGAGACCGCGGAGGATGGAGGCGATGCGGCCGGCCGAGCAGCGACACCGGAAGGCGAGCGTGCGCGGCTCGAAGACGCGCACGGTCTCCTGATGGAAAAGCCGGTGCAGGACATCGTGCGCCGGCCGCTCGAGCAGCTCGCGATCGGTCAGCGTCTCGGCCAGGTAGCCGATGCGATCCCAGGCGTCGGGATCCGCCTCGGTGGGCTGCGTGCCGCCACTGGCGGGCAGCCGCTGGTGCAGCAGCCCACCGGCCCGCCGGCCGTCGCAGGCCAGGTGCAAGCGGGTGGGCAGCTGCTCGGAATCCCGGAAGTAGGCTTCCAGCGTGGCCGCCAGACCACCGTCATCGATGCCGACTACGCCCTGATAGCGCTGTCCCTCCTCCGGCTCGATGGTGATGGCCAGGCGGCCGCCGGCGCACAGCTCGGCGAGGCCGCCGCGGGCGGGTTCGCCCTCGTAACGGGCGGTTCCGCGGAGGGTCCCGTCGGAGGCGTCCACCTGGGCCAGCAGCATGGACACCGCCGCGCCCTCGCCCCCCTCGACCTGGAGGCTGAGCACACCGTCGGAGCGGATGGTGGCACACATCAGCGCCGCCGCAGCCATGGCTTCGCCGAGTAGACGCGCCACCGCCGGCGGGTAGTCGTGGTGCTCACGAACGGCGGCGAACACCTGATCCAGCTGCACGATCTCGCCGCGTACGTCCGCGTTCTCGAAGATGAAGCGTTGACTGGCGTCGCTCACGATCCGTCCAGCTTTCTCTTGAGTAGCTCGTTGACCTGCTGCGGGTTGGCCTTGCCGCCGGAGGCCTTCATGACCTGCCCGACGAAGAAGCCGAAGAGCTTCTCCTTGCCCGCACGGTACTGCTCGAGCTGCTTCGGGTTGTTGGCGATGGCCTCGTCGACTAGGGCCTCGATGGCCGAGGTGTCGGTGACCTGCTTGAGGCCCTTACTCTCGATCACCTCGTCCGGCTCGCCCTCGCCGGCCCACATGGCCTCGAAGACATCCTTGGCGCCACGGCTCGAGAGGGTCTCGTCCTCGACCCGGGCCACCAGCTTGCCGAGCATCTCCGGGGTGACCGGCGAGTCGCCGATCTCCCGACCATCCTTGTTGAGGTAGGCGAGCAGCTCGCTCATCAGCAGGTTGGCAGTGCGCTTGGCGAAGCCGCCGGACTCGCTGACCGCGTGCTCGAAGTAATCGGCCATGTCCCGGGTGGCGGTCAGCACGCCGGCGTCGTAGGCCGGCAGGCCGTACTCCTCCTCGAAGCGCCGGCGCTTCTCGTCCGGCAGTTCGGGCAGGGTCTCGCGCACCTCTTCGACCAGCGCCGAGTCCACCTCCACGGGGAGCAGGTCCGGCTCCGGGAAGTAGCGGTAGTCGTTGGCCTCCTCCTTGGTGCGCATGGAGCGGGTGACGCCCTTGTCGACGTCGTAGAGGCGGGTTTCCTGGACGACTTCACCGCCGGACTCGAGCAGATCGATCTGCCGCTCGACTTCGTACTCGAGGGCCCGCTCGACGAAGCGAAAGGAGTTGAGGTTCTTGAGTTCGGCGCGGGTGCCGAAGGCTTGCTGCCCGGCCGGACGCACCGAGACGTTGGCGTCGCAGCGGAAGGAGCCTTCCTGCATGTTGCCGTCGCAGATCTCCAGGTAGCGCACCAGGGCGTGGAGCTTCTTCATGTAGGCGGCGGCCTCGGCCGGCGAGCGCAGATCCGGTTCCGAGACGATCTCCATCAGCGGCGTCCCCGCGCGGTTGAGATCCACCCCGGTCATGCCGTGGAAATCCTCATGCAGGGACTTGCCGGCATCCTCCTCGAGGTGGGCACGGGTGATGCCGATGCGCTTGCCGACGCCGTCCTCGAGTTCGATGTCCAGCTGACCACCCTCGACGATGGGCAGGTCGTACTGCGAGATCTGATAACCCTTGGGCAGATCGGGGTAGAAGTAGTTCTTGCGCGCAAAGACCGACCGCGGCGCGATGCGCGCCCCGACGGCCAGGCCGAACTTGATGGCCATGCGCACCACCTCGCGGTTGAGCACCGGCAGCACCCCGGGCATGCCGAGGTCCACCGGACAGGCCTGGGTGTTCGGCTCGGCGCCGTAGGCGGTCGGCGCGCCGGAGAAGATCTTGGTGCGGGTCGCGAGCTGCGCGTGGATCTCGAGACCGATGACGGTTTCCCACTTCATGGGTGCGGTCGCTCCGTAGGCTTTGGGCGCGTCGAGCGGACGCGGGCGTGGGTTCTAGGGTATCCGGGGTCGCCCCGCATCTACTCGAACCCTTCAGGGACCTGCTTGTGCCAGTCCGTAACCTGTTGGTACTTGTGCCCGACGTTCAGCAGCCGGGCTTCGTCGAAGTAGCCGCCGATCAGCTGCAGCCCCACGGGCCGGCCGCGCGAGAAGCCGGCGGGGACCGACAGGCCGGGCAGGCCGGCGAGGTTCACCCCGAGGGTGTAGATGTCGGAGAGATACATCTGCACCGGGTCATCGGCGCGCTCGCCCAGATCGAAGGCCGGGGTCGGCGAGGTGGGCCCGGCCAGCACGTCGACCTGCTCCAGCGCCTGGCGGAAGTCGTCCGCCACCAGGCGGCGGATCTGCTGCGCCTTGCGGTAATAGGCGTCGTAATAGCCGGCGGACAGCGCGTAGGTGCCAACCAGAATGCGGCGCTGGACCTCGTCGCCGAAGCCCTCGGCACGGCTGCGCTTGTAGAGATCCTCCAGATCCTGCGGGTCAGCGCAACGGTGGCCGAAACGCACGCCGTCAAAGCGCGCCAGGTTGGACGAGGCCTCGGCCGGCGCGATGACGTAGTAGGCCGGCAGGGCCAGCTCCATGTTGGGCAGCTGCACCTCGACGAGTTCGGCGCCCTCGCCCTCAAGCACCTGCAGGGAGGCCTCGACCCGGGAGCGGACGTCGGGATCGAGCCCCTCGCCGAAGAACTCCCGCGGTACGCCGATGCGCAGCCCCTTGATTGAGCGGTTGAGCGACTCGCTGTAGTCGGGCACCACATGGTCGACGCTGGTCGAGTCGCGCTCGTCCAGGCCGGCCATCGGACCAAGCAGCAGCGCCAGGTCCTCGGCAGTGCGTGCGAACGGCCCGGCCTGATCGAGGCTGGAGGCGAAGGCCACCATGCCGTAGCGCGAAACGCGGCCGTAGGTGGGCTTGAGTCCGCAGATCCCGGAGAGTGCCGCCGGCTGCCGGATCGAGCCGCCGGTGTCGGTCCCCGTGGCAGCCGGGGCCAGGCGCGCCGCCACAGCGGCGGCCGAGCCGCCGGAGGAGCCGCCGGGGACCGCGTCCAGGTCCCAGGGGTTGCGCACCGGACCGAAGTAGCTGGTCTCGTTGGACGACCCCATGGCGAACTCGTCCATGTTGGCTTTGCCGAGCATGACCACGCCGGCCTCGGCCAGACGCCGCACCACGGTGGCGTCGTACGGCGCACGAAACGGCTCAAGCATGCGCGAGCCGCAGGTGGTCGCCACCCCGTCGGTACAGAAGATGTCCTTGTGGACCAGCGGCACGCCGGTCAGTGGCCCGGCCTCGCCGGCGCGCAGCCGGGCGTCGGCGGCGTCCGCGGCAGCTCGGGCCTGCTCGGCGGTGACGGTGATCAGGCTGTTGAGCCCGGGGTCGTACGTCTCGATGCGCTTGAGCAGGGCATCGGTGAGTTCACGGCTGGAGACTTCTCCGGCGTGCAACGCCGCGGAGATCTCGGCAACGGTCTTCTGGTGCATGGGTGTTCGGCTTCCGTTACTCGACGACGCGGGGGACGAGGTACAGGCCGGCCTCGACGGCCGGCGCCCCGGACTGATAGTGATCGCGCAGGTTGGGCTCGGTGACCTCGTCCGGGCGCAGGCGCTGCGTGGCATCCCAAGGGTGGGCCATAGGCTCGACGCCCTCGGTATCGACGCTTGCCATCTGCTCGACGAACTCCAGGATCCCCGTCAGGTCGCGGGCGTACCCGGAAACCGCCCCGTCGTCGATCCGGATGCGGGCCAGGTGCGCGATCTGCTGCACCTCATCTGCCTCGATGGCCATAGAGCCTTTCTCCCCATAACTGGCGCGATAGCAACCGTAAAACCTACCATAGCCCCGAGCTTGCCCAAACCCCGGGGCACTGCTAGATTGAGCCACCTTCGACCTTAGGAACGCTGGGCATGTTTAAGGGTATCCGCGGACTCTTCTCCAACGATCTATCCATCGATCTTGGCACGGCCAACACGCTGATCTACCTGCGCGGTCAGGGCATCGTCCTGAGCGAGCCGTCGGTGGTCGCCATCCAGCAGGATCGCGACGGCGGCAGCAAGCGCATCGCGGCGGTCGGCGCCGAGGCCAAGCGCATGCTCGGGCGCACCCCGGGGACGATCCGCGCCATCCGGCCCCTGAAGGACGGCGTCATCGCCGACTTCACGGTGACCGAGAAGATGCTCCAGCACTTTATCAAGAAAGTGCATGAGGCCCGCTTCTTCAAGCCCAGCCCGCGGGTGCTCGTCTGCGTGCCGTGCGGCTCCACGCAGGTCGAGCGCCGGGCCATCCGCGAGTCGGCGGCCGGCGCCGGGGCCCGCGAGGTGCACCTGATCGAGGAGCCGATGGCGGCGGCGATCGGCGCCAATATGCCCGTCGACGAGGCCAGCGGCTCGATGGTGCTCGATGTCGGCGGCGGCACCTCGGAGGTCGCGGTGCTCTCGCTCAACGGCATCGTCTACTCCGCCTCGGTCCGCCTCGGCGGCGATCGCTTCGACGAAGCCATCGTCAACTACGTCCGTCGCAACTACGGGATCCTCATCGGAGAAGCCACCGCCGAGCGCATCAAACAGGAGATCGGTACCGCTTTCCCCGATACCGAGGTCAACGAGATCGAGGTCCGCGGCCGCAACCTGGCGCAGGGCGTGCCGCGCAGCTTCACCCTGAACTCCAATGAGATCCTCGAGGCGCTCCAGGAGCCGCTGTCCGGGATCGTCTCGGCGCTCAAGACCGCTCTGGAACAGACGCCGCCGGAACTCGGCGCCGACGTTGCCGAGCGCGGTATCGTGATCACTGGCGGCGGTGCGCTGCTGCGCAACCTCGACCGGCTGATCATGGAGGAGACCGGGCTGCCGGTGGTCGTCGCCGACGAGCCGCTGACCTGTGTCGCCCGTGGCGGTGGCCGGGCCCTGGAGCTCATGGACGAACGGGGCGCCGATCTGTTCGTCAGCGAATAGACGAACCACCGCAGCTGCAAACCCGGGTGGGGCCTGCGTTAGACTGGCAGGCTCCGCAAGCTGACGCTGCGAGGCTCGGTGAACCATTAAGCCGTTATTCACACAGGGTCCGTCGGCCACCGTGCGCCTGGTGCTGCTGGCCACGGTCTCGATCCTGCTCATGAGCCTGGACCACCGCGAGCACCTCGTCGAGCCGGTCCGCGAGACCGTCTCCGGGGTGGTGTATCCGCTGCGGTTCGTCGTCGACGCCCCCTTCTCCATCGCGGAACGGGTCTCCGAGCGGCTGGCCACACGCCATCAGATCATGGAGGAAAACCGCCAGCTGCGCGACCGGCACCTGGCGTACCAGGAGCGGCTCCAGCGCATGCAGGCCCTGGAGCGGGAGAACGAGCGCCTGCGCGAGCTGCTCGGCTCCTCGGAACGGCTCGAGACCGAGGTGGCCATCGCCGAGCTGATGCGCGTCGAGCTCGACCCCCACACCCACCTGGTCGAGATCGACCGCGGTGCCAGTCAGGGGGTGTTCGTCGGCCAGCCGGTCCTGGATGCCAACGGGGTCATGGGCCAGGTGGACCGGGTCGGACCCCGCTCGGCCAGCGTGCGGCTGATCTCTGACCCAAGCCACGCCATCCCGGTGGAGAACCATCGCAACGGGCTGCGCACCGTGGCTCTGGGCAGCGGCGACCCGCAGCGACTGGAGCTGGCCAACGTGCCGGGCAACGCCGACATCCGCGAGGGTGATCTGCTCACCGCCTCCGGGCTTGGCGGCGCCTTCCCACGCGGCTACCCGGTCGCCGAGGTCACCTCGGTGGAGGTGGAGGCCGGCGAGCCCTTCGCGCGGGTGACCGCCCGGCCGGCCGCGGAACTCGACCGCAGCCGCAAGCTGCTGCTGGTCTCCGTGGCCGACGACCCGGATACGCCCGGCGCCGAGGACGACGCCGGGGCCGCCGACGACAAGAGCGAGGACGAGTCTTGACGGGTCATCGGCCACGCAATGGGGGCGGGGTGATCCTGCTCAGCTTCATCATGGCCCTGATGCTGACCATCGTACCCATGCCGGGCTGGGCGCAGGAGTTCCGCCCGGAGTGGACGGCGCTGATCCTGCTCTACTGGAGCCTGGCGTTGCCCGAGCGCGTGGGCGTCGGCGTCGGGTGGCTGGCCGGGCTGTTCCAGGACGCCCTGCTCGGGACCCTGCTCGGGCAGCACGCCCTGGCCTTCGCCCTGATCGCCTTCCTGGCGCTGCGGCTGCACCAGCACCTGCGCCTGGTGCCGGTCTGGCAGCAGGCGCTGGTCGTGCTCGGGCTGCTGCTGGTGGCGCAGTTGGTGATCCTCTGGATCAACGGCATCATCGGACGGCCGGCACCGGACTGGCAGGCGTGGGCTGCGATCCTGGTTGGCGCTGCCATCTGGCCGATGGTCTTTCACATCATGAGGGGGGTGCGGCGCCGCTTCCAGGTGCAGTGACACCGGCGGGAACGGCGGGCAATGAGGTAGCTGGTGAGCCTTTCCATTCGCGATCAGCAACAGGACGCCTCCAGGATCCGGCGACGGATCGTGGTGGCCGGCGTGTTGTGCATCCTCGTGGTCGCCGGGCTGATGACCCAGATGGTGCGCCTGCAGGTGGTCGATCACCATCACTACGCCACCCTCTCCCAGGAGAACCGCATCAAGGTCAACGCGATCCCGCCGAGTCGCGGCCAGATCCTCGATCGCAATGGCGCCATCCTTGCGGAAAACCGCCCCTCTTACCAGCTGGTGGCGACCCCGGAGCGCGTCCCGGACATCGACACCATGCTCGACGAGGTCGGCGAGATCATCGAGATCACTGAGGCCCAGCGCGAGCGCTTCCTCAACCGCCTGAACAACTCCCGTCACTTCGAGGCCCTGCCGCTGCGCACCCGACTGGACGAGGAGGAAGTGGCCAAGCTCGCCGTCCACCGCCACCGCTTCCCCGGCCTGGAGGTGGATGCCCGGCTGGTACGCCACTACCCGCAGGGCCAGACCGGGAGTCACGCCGTGGGCTACGTCGGGCGCATCACCGCCCGGGACCTGCGCCGCATCGACCGCACTGCCTACCGCGGGACCAATCACATCGGTAAGAGCGGGATCGAGCACGCCTACGAACAGGTCCTCCACGGTGAGGTGGGCGTCGAGCGTGTGGAGACCAACGCCGCCGGCCGCGTGCTACGCACCCTCGACCGCCACCCGCCGCGATCCGGCGACGACCTCATCCTGACCCTAGACATCGATCTGCAGGACGCCGCAGAGCGCGCCCTGGGCGATCAGCGCGGGGCGGTGGTGGCCCTGGACCCGGACAGCGGCGACATCCTGGCCATGGCCAGCCGTCCGCACTACGACCCCAACAAGTTCGTCCGCGGCATGAGCCGGGAGCGCTTCCAGGAGCTGGAGGACACTGGCTGGCAACCGCTGATCAACCGCCCGATCCGCGGGCTCTATCCGCCGGCCTCCACCATCAAGCCCTTCGTCGGCCTGGCCGCCCTGGAACATGACGTCATCCGCCCGGATACCGAGATCCACTGCGACGGCAGCTATCACGTGGAGGGCCGCGACGAACCCTTCCGCTGCTGGCGGGACTGGGGGCACGGGGATACCGACTTTGTCCGGGCGGTGGCCGAGTCGTGCAACGTCTTCTTCTACGACACCGCCTTCCGCCTCGGGATCGATCGGATGTCCGCGTTCCTCGAGCCGTTCGGCTTCGGCACGCCGACCCGGGTGGACACCTCCGGCGAACGCAGCGGGATCCTCCCCAACCGCGACTGGAAGCGCCGTGCCCTGGGCGGCGGCTGGTACCACGGCGAGACCGTGATTACCGGCATCGGCCTGGGCTACTTCAGCACCACGCCCATGCAGCTGGCCCGGGCCACCGCCATCCTGGCGAACCAGGGACGCATCGTCGAACCGCGCCTGGTCCAGACGATCCGCGATGGCGAAGCGGGACACGAGTCGCGAACCGCCGCTAGCACCCCCCAGGAACGCATCGAGCTGAACGACCCGGAGCACTGGGAGCTCACTACCGAGGCCATGCGAGCCGCCGTCGAGCACCCCCGCGGCACGGCGCGGCTGATCGGCGACGATCTGGACTACAGCCTGGCCGGCAAGACCGGTACCGCGCAGGTCACCGAGAGCCGCGAGGACGACGACGAGGAGGAGATCCCCGAGCATCTGCGCAGTCACGCCCTGTTCATCGGTTTCGCGCCAGCGGAGGATCCGGAGATCGCCGTGGTCGTGGTGGTCGAGAACGCCGAGGGCGGCGGCGGTGCCGCAGCGGCCCCGGTGGCCCGCGCCGTTACCGATGTCTGGCTGACCGAAGATTACGCCTTCCTCGAGGACCTGGAGGCCGGCCGCATCGACGAGAGCGAGGTCGAGGACGAGGAAGAGGCCCCGATGGAGCTGATGCCATGAGCACAAGCGCCCTGCCCGGCAGCCAGGGGGTTGGTGTCCGGCTCTCGTTCCTGCAGTCGCGACTACACCTCGACGGGGTGCTGCTGACCGCGTTGGCCGCTGTCGCCGCCTTCGGCGTGGCAGTCCTATACAGCGCCTTCGGCGAGGACTGGGACCAGACCCGGAACCAGGTCATCCGCGTCTCCTTCGGCTTCCTGGCGCTATTCGCCTGCGCGCAGATTCCGCCGCGCACCCTGCGCCGCTGGGCACCTTGGGTCTTCGGCGTGGGCATGGCGCTGCTGGCCGCGGTGATGGTCATGGGCGTCATCGGTCAGGGGGCGCAGCGCTGGATCGACCTCGGCTTCATGCGCTTCCAGCCGGCCGAGCTGATGAAACTGGCCCTGCCGCTGATGCTCGCCTGGCTGCTGGCCGATCACGACATCCCGCCCCGCCCGCGGCGCGTGATGCTGGCGCTGGTGCTGATCGCCGCGCCGGTCGGGATGATCGCCGTCCAGCCGGACCTGGGCACCGCCGTGCTGGTGGCGGCCTCAGGCTTCTTCATCCTCTTCCTGGCCGGCCTGGGGTGGCGGTGGATCCTGGGCGGCGTCGCCGGAGCCGGCGCCGCGGCACCGCTGCTGTGGTTCTTCGTCATGCACGACTACCAGCGCGCCCGGGTACTGACCTTCCTCAACCCCGAGAACGACCCCCTCGGCGCGGGCTACCACATCATCCAGTCGAAGATCGCCATCGGCTCCGGCGGGCTGTTCGGCAAGGGCTGGCTCAACGGCTCCCAGGCGCACCTGGAGTTCATTCCTGAACGCCACACCGACTTCGTGCTGGCGGTGGTGGCCGAGGAGTTCGGCCTGATGGGCGTGGCGCAGCTGCTCGCCGTCTATCTGATCATCGTCGGCCGCGGCCTCTACATCGCCGCCCGCGCTCAGGACAACTTCAGCCGTCTGCTCGCCGGCAGCATCTCGCTGACGTTCTTTATCTACGTCCTGGTCAACGCCGGGATGGTCTCGGGGCTGCTGCCTGTGGTCGGTCTGCCGTTGCCGCTGGTCAGCTACGGCGGCTCGTCACTGGTGACCATCATGGCGGCTTTCGGTATTCTCATGGCCATTCACACCCACCGTCGTCTCTGGTCGTGAGGGCCTGCAGCCGGTCATGAACCAACGCCTCCGTCACGCCACCGTGGCACTGCTGTGCGCCAGTGCGCTGCTCGGCACTGCCACCGCCACCACCACCGAGCGCGAGCGTTTCGCCGATCAAGTGGCCGAGCGCCACGACCTGGACGCCGAGCACCTGCGCGCGGTGCTCGCCGCCGCCGAGCACGATGAGCGGGTGCTCGAGCGCATCGCCGCCCCGGCCGAAGGACTCCCCTGGCACGAGTACCGCGGGATCTTCCTCACCGAAGAGCGCATTGCTGCCGGCCGCGACTACGGATCCGAGCACCGCCGAATGCTTGCCGAGGTCAGCGACGAGCACGGCGTGCCCGAGCCGGTGATCCTGGCCATCCTCGGCGTGGAGAGCTACTACGGCCAACGCCGCGGCGACCACCGGGTCCTCGACGCCCTGAGCACGCTGGGCTTCTCCGACCACCCGCGTGCCGGCTTCTTCCGGGACGAGCTGGAGGCCTACCTACTGCTCAGCCACGAGAACGAGTGGGACCCCACGGAGCCCACCGGCTCCTACGCCGGCGCCCTGGGTAAGGCGCAGTTCATCCCGTCGAGCTACCGCGCCTACGCCGTGGATCAGGACGGCGACGGGCGCCGCGACCTGATCGACAACCCGGCGGATGCCGCCGGCAGCGCCGCCCACTACCTGGCCCGGCACGGCTGGGAGCCCGGCGCGCCGGTAGCCCGCCGGGTGGAGGCCGAGGGCGCAGACTGGCAGCAGGCGCTGGCCGACACCAACCGCCCCGTGCCCGCCCGAAAGACCGTCGCCGAGCTGGAGGCGCTGGGGGTCGAGGTGCCGGAGTCGCTCGACGGCGACACCCCGGCGGCGCTCATCGAACTCGAGGGCGAAAGCGGCCCGCAGCTGTGGCTGACGCTGCAGAACTTCTACGTCCTGACCCGTTACAACCACAGCGCCCTCTACGCCATGGCCGTCTACCAGCTGGCCGAGGCCATTGCCGGGGGGCAACCCGAGTGAGGCCGCTTGCCACGGTGCTGCTCACTACGGCCAGCGGCGTAGCACTGATCGCCGGCTGCGCCGCCCCGGAGCGCGACCTGCCACCGCCCCGTCCGGATGAGGACCCGGCCGAACGGGTTGCCACCGACGGGCCCTCGGATCGCGACCCCGAGGAACTCGCCCGCCTGCCCGACGCCGTACCGCAGGACGTGCCGCCGAGCCGCTACGGCAATCCCGACCAGTACGAGGTCTTCGGCGAGACCTACCACACCATGAGCCGGGAAGAGGCCGAGGGCTTCACCCAGCGCGGGCGCGCCTCCTGGTACGGGACCAAGTTCCACGGCCGGCGCACCTCCAGCGGCACCCCCTACGACATGTACGCCATGACCGCCGCCCACCGCGAGCTTCCGCTGCCCACTTGGGTGGAGGTCACCAACCTGGAAAACGACCGCCGGGCGGTGGTCAAGGTCAACGACCGGGGCCCCTTCGTCGACCCCGACGAGCGCATCCTGGATCTGTCTTATGCCGCCGCGGTGCGCCTGGACGTGGCCGATCAAGGCACGGCCCCGGTGAAGATCCGCGTGGTGACCCCGGACGATCCGCCGCGGGACAAGGCCGACAACACGGATGCCGAGGTCGGCGATGCGCCGGCGGTGGAGACCTTCGGCGTCGACGATGAACGCGAGCCCGATCCCATCGAGGAGCTGATCACTGCACGGGAGGAGCGCGAGGACGAAAACGACTCCGGCAACACGCCCGCCTCCGCCGGCATCCCGGCAACGGTCCAGGTGCGCACCGCCGACCGCCTGCTGGACGAGGCCGGGGCGATCCAGCCGATCGCCATCCATCTGCAGACCGGCGTGTTCGGCCAGCGCGAGAACGCCGAGCGAATGCGGACCCGGATTCGCGAACTGGACCCGGAAGCCGAAGTGGCCGTCGAGGAGATCGATGGGGCCGAGGGGCCGCTGCACCGCGTTCGCCTGGGGCCGCTGGAGAACCTCGCCGACGTGGACCGCCTAGAACGGACCCTGGAGGAGGCGGGGATCGATCACTACCGCATCACCCCGTAACCCCCCCGCCCCCACCCGCAAACGCGTTACAATGAGAGCTCGTTGTGCCATCCGTCGAGACCGCCGCCATTCCGATGATGAGACGAACCCTCCTACGACTGCTCGTCCCCGCCCTGCTGACCGCCGGGCTCCTTCCCATTGCCACCGCCGACGACCGCTGGGGTACGCCCATCGTCGAATCGGTCCCCACGCCATCGCCGCCGAGCATCGGCGCACCGAGCCACCTGCTCGTCGACATGCACAGCGGCTACATCCTCGCCCACCGCGACCCCGAGGAGAGCTGGGAGCCGGCCAGTCTGGCCAAGATCATGACCGCCTACGTGGTCTTCGAGGAGCTCGCTGACGGGCACATCGGACTCGAGGACAAGGTTACCGTCAGCGAGAACGCCTGGCGCTCCAGCGGATCGCGGATGTTCCTGGAGGTCGGCAACGAAGTCACCGTGGCCGAGCTGCTGC
The DNA here is from genome assembly GCF_022228075.1 of Halorhodospira sp. 9628. NCBI lineage: Bacteria > Pseudomonadati > Pseudomonadota > Gammaproteobacteria > Chromatiales > Ectothiorhodospiraceae > Halorhodospira > Halorhodospira sp. 9628. The sequence continues at coordinate 197,374 of NZ_JAJNRF010000002.1, read as the reverse complement.
AGGGGCTGATCGTGCAATCCGGCAACGACGCCGCCGTGGCGCTGGCCGAGCACGTAGCCGGGGACGAGGACACCTTCGCCCAGGTCATGAACCAGTACGCCAGCCGCCTGGGCATGGAGAACACCCGTTACACCAACGCCACGGGCATGCCCCATGAGCAGATGCGCACCACGGCCAGGGACACGGCGCGCCTGGCCCGGGCCATGATCGACGACTTCCCCGAGTTCTACGACTGGTACTCGCAGCGCTCCTTCGAGTACGCGGGGATCAACCAGCACAACCGCAACCGCCTGCTCTGGCGCGACGAGACCGTCGACGGGCTGAAGACCGGCTACACCAGCTCCGCCGGCTACAACCTGGTCACCTCCGCCGAGCGCGGGGGCATGCGCCTGATCTCCGTGGTCCTCGGTACCGAAAGCGAGGATGCGCGGGCCCAGCAGAGCCTGCAGCTACTCAACTACGGCTTCCGCTTCTTCGAGACCCACCGCCTCTACAGCGCCGGCGAGCAGCTGACCGAGGCGCGCGCCTGGATGGGCGAGGTCGACTCCGTGGCCCTGGGCATCCCGGACGATCTCTACGTGACCATCCCCCGCCAAGAGTACGACAACCTCACCGCCTCGGTAAGCGTCGACGGCCAGATCCGCGCCCCGGTGGCGGCTGGCACGGAGATTGGCACGCTGAAGATCGAGCTTGCCGGCAGCGTGATCCACGAGGAGCCGCTGATCGCCATGGAGGACGTCGAAGAGGGGGGCCTCTGGCGCCGCATGATCGACCAGGTCTGGCTGCAGTTCGAGTAGCCGATGGGCAATCCGGCGACCTGCTACCTCAACGGCGAGCTGATGGCGCTCGCCTCGGCGCGGATCTCGCCCCTGGATCGCGGCTTTCTTTTCGGCGACGGGGTCTACGAGGTGATCCCCTGCTACGGTGGCGTGCCCTTCCGGCTCGATGCGCACCTGCGGCGGCTGGCCAACTCACTGGCGGCCATCGACTTGGCCGATCCGCTCTCCCCAAGGGGCTGGACGGAGGTCTTCGAGCAGGTCTGCCGGGCTAACGGCGGCGGCGATCAGTCGCTCTACCTCCAGGTCACCCGGGGCTGCCCCGAGCGGCGCACCCACGAGTTCCCCGGGCGCAGCGAGCCGACCGTCTTTGTCATGAGCTCACCGCTGCCGGCGGCCGGTGCCTTTGCCGACGGGCTGCACGCCACCCTGCGCGAGGACCTGCGCTGGGCCCGCTGCGACATCAAGGCGGTAGCCCTACTGCCCAATGTGCTGCTGCGCCAGGAGGCCATCGCCGCCGGCGCCGACGAGGCCATCCTGCACCGCGATGGACAGATCACCGAGGGTGCGGCGAGCACGGTCTTCCTCGTCCGCGACGGCGAGCTGGCGACACCGGCGCTTCACCCCGGCCTGCTCCCCGGGATCACGCGGGAAGTAATCCTCGAGCTGGCCGAGCAGCACGGGCTACCCTTTCGGTGTCGCCCGATCGGCCTGGACGAACTGCGGTCGGCGGACGAAGTCTGGCTGTCGAGCGCCACCAAGGAGGTCGCCCCGGTGCTGCGCATCGACGGAGACCCGGTGGGCAACGGCAGCCCCGGGCCGGTGTTCGCGGCCATGCGGGGCTGGTTCACCCGACTGCGTGAGGCAACCGCCCGCGGGAGGCAGCCATGAGCGAATTCAACGCCGACAATACGCCCCTGGAGTTCCCCTGCCGGATCGGGGTCAAGGCCATGGGACACGCGGGCGCCGACCTGGCCACGCGCGTCGAGCGCATCGCCGCCGGCCACGCTACGATCCTCGAGGTGCGCACCACCGGCAGCCGCACCGGCCGCTATGTGTCGGTAACGGTGACCATCGAGGCCCACAGCCGCGACCAGCTCGAGGGGCTCTACCGCGAGCTCAATGCCGATGACGCCATCATGGTGACCCTCTAGGAGGCCGCCCTTTTGCCCTGCGCCCTCGAACACATCCATACCCGCTACCTGGGTGAGCAGCCTTACGAGGCCACCTGGTCCGCCATGCGCACCTTCACCGACGAGCGCAGCGCCGCGACGGCCGATGAGCTCTGGCTGCTCCAGCACCCGCCGGTCTACACCCTGGGCCAGGCGGGCCGCGCGGAGCACATCCTCGATGCCGGCGAGACGCCGGTGGTGCGCACCGACCGCGGCGGCCAGGTCACCTGGCACGGTCCGGGGCAACTGGTTGCCTACCCCCTACTCGACCTGCGGCGCTGGAACCTGGGGGTACGCACCCTGGTCCACGCCCTGGAGCAGGCGGTCATCTCGCTGCTCGCCGCCTACGGGGTCCCCTCAGGCCGCCGTGAGGACGCCCCGGGGGTCTACGTGGAGGGGGCCAAGGTAGCCGCGCTGGGGATCCGGGTCCGCCGGGGCTGCAGCTATCACGGGCTGTCGCTGAACGTCAGCAACGACCTAAACCCCTTCCAGCGCATCAACCCCTGCGGCCATGCCGGTCTGCCCACGACGCGGCTGCGTGACCTGGGCATCACCACGTCGCTGGACCGGCTCGAGGTGGAACTGGGCATCTATCTGCTGCAGGCCATCGACGCCGCCTCCCGCGAACCCCGCCAAGAGCCCGCCTGAGGATACAGCGGCGCGCCCCCCTGGGGCGGGCGCTAACGAGCGCACCCCTGCGGGGTACCCTGCGCTGCTCCCCCGCTCGGGGCCGCTCGCTTAACTCGCGGCGCTGTCGCGCCGCTCGGACAAAACCTCGCTGATCAGCGCGAACCTTCCCCGGTTCGCGCTGATCCCCCGAGCGGGGTGCGCTGCTCGGTGCGCTCAATGCGCCCGCCCCAGGGGGGCGCGCCGCTGCACCCTCAGGCGGGCTCAGCCGCCGGCGGTGTGCCCAGGCGGACCGGCTCCATCAGGTAGCAGAGTACATCCTGACGGATGGCCGTCGTATTGCAGGCGAGCATGGCCGGCATCGCCGGACGGCGCAGGCGGATCGTCTCACCATCGCGCTGGAAAAACTCCGCCGCCGCCTCGCGCCCGTCATTGTCCTCCACCGTGAAGAACGCCCGGGACTCCGGCGACACCCGAGCGAACACGGTCCCCTCGGGCAGATCACGGAAATTGCACCGCTCCAGATCGTCCATCAGCTGTAGATCCGCCCCGCGCGCCTCGCCGAAACCGAAGCTGCACTGCTCCGGAATCCGAACCGCAGCCACCGTGTGATAGACCGAGATATCCGCGGGCGCCCCCTGGGGCAGGCGGGAGAGGTGTAGCGCGCTGGAGATCAGTTCGGCGGCGTGATCCGCCGCCCCGGGGCTGCCCGGCTGCCCGCACTCCACGGTGACCGCCGGCGCCAGCCGGGCCATGGCCAGCGACTGTACCCCTTGAGGCCGCGTGAAGTAGACCACCGTGCGCGAGAACAGCGCAGCGAGCTGAAGATACGGCCCCTCGAGGCGATTAACGCAGCCGTAGTGCGGGTTCAGCCCGGTGTTGTTGTGCACATCGATGCTGGCGAAACAGCCCCGCGAGCGTACGCGGGCCACCACCTCGGCGGCGAGGTGCTGTTCCGGGCTGTCGGGCAGGCTCGTCCCCGGCCACACCCGATTGTAGTCGGGCTGTTCGGGCAGACGGCGGACGCCGTGCCGGGCTGCACGCACATTGCCGATGAACAGCAGCAGGGTCCGCGGCAGCGGACGGCCCTGGAAATCGGCCAGGACCTGCCGCACCGCCTCCCAGCCGGTGGTCTCGTTGCCGTGGAGCAGGACGGTGACGAAAAGCGGCGGTTCACGGCGCCCGGGCACCTCGATCAGGCTCGGCCCGCCGAGGCGCTCCTCCAACTCGGCGGGCCCTGCGCGGAGCAGTCCTTCCGGCAGTCCCTGGTAGGTCTTCAGCATGGGCCGATCGCCCTCCTGTCTGGTTTCTAAAGCGGCCAGCGATGAACCGGTTCACCGTCGGCAGCTCGATCCAGGTAGGCCCGCGTCAGGGCCTGGTTGTCGTCGCCGTGGCGCTCCATCCAGGCGAGCTGCCAATCGGCGCCGGTGCGCCCGCTGGCCACCCGCTCCTCCACCACGCGCAGGTGCGCGGTGGCCTCGGCCTCGGCCACGCCGGCCCGTACCAGCCCGCGGCGGGCCTTGGGCAGCAAGCGCTCGGCGACCAGGTCGCCCAGCCGGCCGAACCAGCCGTCCAGCCACTCCACCTCGGCGTCCAGGCCGTAACGGGCGGCAGCATAGAAGTTCTGCTCAGCGATGTGGAACGGCAGCTCCTCCACCAGCCCTGGGCGGGATTCGGCCAGCTCGGCCACCGCACCGTAGAAAAAGGCGGCGTTGGCCAGCACGTCGGCCAGGGTCGGGCCGGCGGCCATCACCCGATGCTCAAGACGCAGCTGGCACCGGCCGTCGACCACGTCCACCAGCGGCCGGTTCCAGCGCCAGATGGTGCCGTTGTGCAGGCGCAGATGGGCCAGCGCTTCCACCGGGGTGTCCTGGAGCACCGGCAGCAGCACGGGGTGGTGCTGCCGATTCTCGACAAAGAAGCCATAGAGGGCGTCGCGTGCATAGCCACTGCCGAACCCCACCCGCGCCAGGGTACCGGCGCCGCGCGGCTCCAGGCGAGTGCACGCCACAGCCTGCTCGAACAGCGGGATGCGGCTCTCCTGCCAGAGGCGGCGCCCGAAGAGCAGCGGCGAATTGGCGGCCACCGCCACCGATGCCGCCGACAGCGCCACCGCCGCATTGAAGAACGCCGCGATGCGCTGCGGCGGCACCTGCAGGTGCAGCTGCAGCGAGGTGGTGGCCGCCTCCAGCATGACGTCGTGACGCTCGGTGCGGAAGCGCTCCGCCCCCTCGATATCGAGAGTCAGCGGCTGGCGCCCGCGCAGCGCCAGCACCTGCTCGTTCAGCGCGGCGTAGCGCGGCGACGGGGTCATGTTGCTCAGGCACAGGTCCGCTTCCCGCACCGAAGGCAGGATACCCACTAGGGCGACCCGGCAGCCGGCCTCCGACGCCGCCTGCTGCGCTCGCGCCCAGCGCCCGGTCAGCTCCGCCTGCAGGGCCTGCAGCGAGGAGCCGGCCAGCGCATGCACGTCCGTGTTGATCTCCAGGTTGAAGCGCGCGAGCTCATTCTCGACGCGCTCATCCTCGACCCGGCTTAGCACCCGATCGCTGACCGGCGCCGGGCGCCCCTGCGCATCCACCAGCCACGCCTCGAGCTCGAGACCGATGCTCGGCGCCCCCTGCGCGACCCGTCCGGCCCGCAGCCACTCGCCCAGCAGCCGGGTCTCGTCCCGGAGCCTCTGGCGAAAGACCGAGAAGTCGTCGCTCCCGAAGCGTGCCCGACCGATCTCCTGTCCCACGTCCGTCGCTCCCTCGCTACTCCGGCGCCGGACCGGCCTCCGCCAGCACCTGGCGGCGCAGCTGCTCGAGCCGTTCCGGCGTGCCGATATCGGACCAGATCCCGGGCCAGTAGGTCCCGGTGAGTTCCCCGCGCTGCGCAGCACTGCGCAGCAACGGCGCCAGCGGGAAACACCCGCGCCGGCACCCGCGCCAGAGGCGGGGGTGGAAGGCGCCGATCCCGGCAAAGGTCAGCCGCTGTCCGCTCCCGGTGGTCACCCGTCCCTGACCGTCGAGGGCGAAATCGCCGTCGGGGTTATGGGCCGGGTTGTCCACCAGCACCAAGTGCGCAGCGACCGAGAGCGAGCGGGGCAGGCGCTGCAGCGGGTAGTCGCTCCAGACGTCGCCGTTGACGACCCAGAACGGGCTGTCGCCGAGTAGAGGCAGCGCCTGGCGGATGCCGCCGCCGGTGTCCAAGGCGCCTTCCGGCTCGCGGCTGTAGTGCACGCGCACCCCCCAGGCGCGCCCATCGCCGACCGCCGTCTCGATCTGCTCACCCAGCCAGGCGGTATTGATCACCACCGTCTCGACCCCGGCCGCGCTCAGGCGCTGCAGCTGCCAGCCAATCAGCGGCATCCCCGCAACCTCCAGCAGCGGCTTCGGGGTGGTGTCGGTCAGCGGGCGCATCCGCTCGCCGCGCCCGGCGGCCAGGATCATGGCACGCATCTCAGTCCACCTTGGCGTCCGGGACCCGCCCCGGCGCCTCCGCCAGGGCCCGCACCTCGTCCACCAGCGCGCGTAGCGCCGGCTCCTCCTCCGCTGCTGCGCGCAGATACTTAAAGAACCGCGGCGCGTCGGCCAGGTAATGCGGCTTGCCGTCACGGTAGGCCAACCGGGCGAAGATACCGAGCACCTTGAGGTGACGCTGCACCCCCATCCACTGGCAGTCCGCCCAGAACAGCTCGAACGCCCACGGCACGGGTACGCCGGCCTCGAGCGCCAGGCGGTGATAGCGCTGAAGGGTGGCCACTTCGCGTTCGCGCGGCCAGCTGATGAAGGCATCGCGCACGAGGGAGACAGCATCATAGGAAACCGGCCCGTCCACCGCGTCCTGGAAGTCCAGCACACCAGGCAGCGGCGCACAGTCCATCAGATTGCGCGGCATGTAGTCCCGGTGACAGAACGCCCGGCTCTGGGCGGCAAGCCGTTCGAGCAGATCGTCCAGACCGCCGCCAAGGCGCCGCCGGGCTTCCGCGGCAGCCACCCCGCAGCAGTGCGGCAGGTACCAGTCGGTGAACAGCTCCAGCTCCCGGCGCAGCCGCGGGGTATCGTAGGCGGGCAGACCGGCCACCGGCACGGCAGCCTGGGCGCGGACCAGGGCGTTGACGGCAGCGTCGAGCAGCGGCTGGGGGTCGGCCCCATCCTGGAATGCCTGCAGGTAGGTGCGGCGGCCCAGGTCGGTGAGCAGCAACAGGCCCCGCTCCTGGTCGGCGGCCTCCACTCGCGGTGCGTGGACCCCCGCAGCAGTCAGCAATCCGGCGACGTGTACAAAGGCCGCCACGGACTCGGGCTGCCCCGGGGCGTCCATGATGATCCGGCTACCCCCGTCGGGCAGCTCGATCCGGAAGTAGCGGCGGCTGCTGGCGTCGGCCGCCGCCGGCGTCAGCGCCGGCGGCTGCGCGGCATCGAGCTGCCACCGAGCCCACTCGCGCGCCTCGGCGGCGCGGGCATCATCCCAGGCCAGTGCGTTCATCCCTCCATTGCGCGCCACGGCGGCGCCGATTGCAAGCCGTCGTGCGTTGCCACGCGCCCCCCCGTGTGCCAAGGTAGCGGCGCTCGCCGCCGGATCGCAACGAACCGTGAACCGTTCACTCCCACTCACCGCCGTCCTTGCGGCAGGCCTGGCCGCCTCCGTGGTTGCAGCCGCCGATGCGGACAACGTCGAAGAGGCCCGTGTCCCCCCCGGCCACATCCCCAGCGACCCTGGCGCACTCCGGCAGATCCAGCTTTGCGGCCCCCCACTGGCGCCATCCCCCGACGCCGTGGACCGCACACGGCGCAACCACCCCGACACACCCCTGATCCTGGATGCCGAAGCCATCGACGCCGATGGCCTGCGCGCCCTCTACCGTCTGCGCGGCGACGCTGAACTGCGCCGGCTCGATCAGCACCTGCGCGCGGAGAACCTCGATCTCGACGAGGCGGCGGGTCGCGCGCGCGTGCCTGGGGCCTTCGCGTACTCGGAGTCCGGCCTGCACCTATGGGGCACGGCGGGGCGCTTCGACCTCGACGAAGACCGCATCGAGGTGGACGGCGCGGAATTCCGGATCCATCCGCACATGCACGGCGCCGCCCGGCACCTGGTCTCCACCGGAGCGGAGCAGACCCGGCTAACCGACCTGCGCTACTCCACCTGCCCGCCGGGGGATGAGTTGTGGTGGCTGCACGCCGGGTCGCTGGACCTGGATCACGACGCCGGCCTGGGCGAGGCGCGCCACGCGCGGGTGGAGCTCGGCGGCATCCCCTGGTTCTACACCCCGTATCTGCAGTTCCCCATCGACGACCGGCCACGCACCGGGATCCTGCCGCCGAGCTTCGGCCAGTCCGATACCGACGGTGGCTATTTCACGCTGCCGGTCTACGTGCGCCTGGCGCCGAATTACGACCTGACCCTGCAGCCGACCTACTACTCGCGACGGGGGGTTCAGCTCGGTGGGGAGTTCCGCTATCTGCGCCCGAGCTTCGATGGCGAGCTGTCCGCGGAGTACCTGCCCGACGACGACGTCTACGCCGATCAGCTGCGCGAAGACGGCGAGCCGGAGATCGATGCCGAACGCTGGGCCGTGGACTGGTCCCACCGCGGGGATCTACCCTACGGCGTCGACTACCAGGTAGACGTCGAGCGCGTCGGCGACGTGGACTACCTGAGGGACTTCTCATCGGATCTGGTAGGCAGCAGCGATGCCGAGCTCGAGAGTCGCGCCCTGGCGCGGCAGTCCCGCGGCGATCACGAGTGGGAGGCCGAGCTGCAGCACTGGCAGAACCTGCGCCCGGACGACCGCGACGACCCGTACCGGCGCTGGCCCGCGATCGGCTACCAGCACACGCCCGGGGTGCTGCCCGGTGGCGTGGAGTACCGCCTGGAGGGCGAGGCGGTGCGCTTCGAGCTGCCCGAGGGTCCCGAGGCAGAGAATGACGAACAGCGCCCGGTGGGACGACGCTACCACGTCAACCCGCGGATCTCCTGGCCCCTGCAGCGCCAGGCCTTCTTCATCGAGCCGGGGCTGAGCCTGCACCACACCCGCTACGACCTAGATCGGGCCGGCGACGCCCCCGGTGACGAGCAGCTCAGCCGCACCGTGCCCATCGCCAGCCTCGATGCCGGCATCTTCCTCGAGCGGCCGTTCCAGCTCGGCAACCGCCCTTTCCTGCAAACGCTGGAACCCCGGGTGTACTATCTTTACGCCCCCTACCGCGACCAGGGGGACTACCCGGACTTCGACACCAGCGAGCGCGGCAACACCGTGGCGCAGCTCTTCCAGGAGAACCGCTTCTCCGGCATCGACCGCATCGGTGACGCAGACCAGATCACCGCCGCGGTGACCACCCGTTTCCTCGACATCGTCGATGGCCGCGAACCGTTACGCGCGAGCATCGGCCAGGTCTACTACCGGGAGGATCGGCGGGTGACCCTGGACACCGACCCGGACGACCCGGCCCTGACCCGCAGCAGTTCGGACATCTTCGCCGACGCCGAGCTGCGCCTGCCCGGCGGGCTTTCGGTCCGCGGCGAATACCGCTACGACCCGGAGCGGGAAGTGGCTGCAGCCACCAGCCTCGCCGCCGACTGGCAGTACCAGCCCACCCCGGGCGCCCTGGTGAATCTCGGCTACCGGGTCCGCCAGGAAGCCAAGGACGACGAGGACGATGAACCGGTGCTGGAGACCACGCAGGACCTGATCGAGGCCTCGGCGGTGGTGCCCATCGACGCCCGTTGGCGCGGCGTTGGCGGCTGGCAGTACTCGCGGCTGGAACGGACGAACCTGGAAGTGGTCGGAGGAGTGGAGTACCGCCAGTGCTGCTGGGCGGTGCGCGGTGTCGCCCGGCGCTTCCGCCGCGGCGCGGCCCGGGAAGTGGAAAACACCTTCATGCTCGAATTCGAGCTCACCGGCCTGGGCCGACTGGGCCAGGACACGGCATCCTTCCTTGAAGACGTGGTGCCCGACTACGACGAAACGGTATTCTAGACCCCATGAAGATTCGAGCCTTTCTCTGCGCCGCAACCCTGCTCGCCGGGCTGCCGGCCCTGGCCGCCAGTGAGACCCTGGACCGCATCGTGGCCGTCGCCGACCAGGAGGTCGTGCTCGCCTCGGAGCTGGAACAGGAGATCGAGCAGATCCGTGCCCAGTTCTTCCAGCGCGGTCAGCAGCCGCCACCGGCGGACCAGCTGCGCGAGCAGGTTCTCGAGCGCCTGGTGATGCAGCGCTTGCAGATGGGCCATGCGCAGCGCGCCGGCATCCAGGTAGACGACGCCACCCTGGACGCCGCCATGCAGCGCATCGCCGCGCAGAACAACATGACCCTCGCTCAGCTGCGCGACGCCCTCGCCCAGGAGGGGATGGACATGGCCGGTTTCCGTGAGGACCTGCGCGAGCAGATCACCGTCGAGCGACTCCAGCAGGCCGTGGTCCAGCAGGAGGTCGAGGTCTCGCCGCAGGAGATCGACGAGGCCGTCGAGGCGGCGGCGGCTCGGGATAACATGGAGTACCGGGTGGCGCACATCCGCATCGGCACGCCTGAGGGCGCCTCCTCGGATGACCTGCGCGCCGCCGAAGAGCGGGCCGGCGAGATCCGCGCCCGTGCGGTGGACAGCGACAGCGACTTCGCCACCCTGGCCGAGACCTTCTCGGATGCGGCCACCGCCGGCGAAGGCGGCGAGATCGGCTGGCGACTGCCCGGCCAGTTGCCCTCGGCCTTTGCCGACGTCGTCGAAGGCATGGAGCCGGGCGAGGTCAGCGAGCCGGTCCAGGCGGCCGACGGTTTCCATATCGTCAAGCTCATCGACCGGCGCAGTGAAGATGCCCAGATTGTCGAGGAGACCCGCGCCCGCCACATCCTCCTGCGCCCCGGCGACGGCATCGAGGTGGAGGACGTCCGGCAACGGCTGAACAGCTTCCGCGAGCGCATCGACGAGGGCGAGAGCTTGGAGTTCCTCGCCCGGCAGTACTCGCAGGAGCCGGGCGCCGAGGCCAGCGGCGGGGACATCGGCTGGACCCGCAGTGGCCAGCTGGTCGCCTCCTTCCAGGAGCAGCTGGATGAGCTCGAAGTGGGTGAGGTCAGCGAGCCGTTCCGCACCGAATACGGCTGGCACATCGTCCGCGTGGAGGATCGGCGCGAGCGCGACGTCACGGACGATCGCCGCCGCGAGCGCATCGCCCAGCAGATCCACGAGCGCAAGAGCCAGGAGGCCCTGGAGCAGTGGCTGCGGGAGCTGCGCGAGGAGGCCTACGTCGACTACCGCCTGGGGGGGTCGTGAGCGACGGCCGCCCGCGCATCGCGGTCACCTGCGGCGAACCGGCTGGTATCGGCTACGAGCTGGTAGCCGCTGCGGCCATGCGCAGTCACGCCGCGGAGCTGGTCGCCATCGGCGATCCGGCGCTGCTGCGCGAGCGCAGCCGCGTCCTCGACGCCCCCGAGCTGGCCACCCCGGCGTGGTCCCCCGAAACGCCGCGGGCGGCCCACCGTGCCGGTTGCCTGCCCGTGGATCCCGTGCGGTTGGCCCGCCCGGCCCACCCCGGGACGCTGGACCCGGCCAACGCCGAGGCGGTGGTCGCCAGCCTCAGGCGGGCGGTGCGGCTGGCCGCCGAGGGTCAGGTGGACGGCATCGTCACTGCTCCGGTCCACAAGGGGGTGATCAATGACGCTGGTATCCCCTTCTCGGGCCATACCGAGCTGCTCGCCGAGTTAACCGCCACCGAGACGCCGGTGATGATGCTGGTCGCCGGGGAGCTCCGCGTGGCCCTGGCCACGACGCACATGGCGCTCCATGAAGTGCCTTCGGCGATCACCCCCGAGCGGCTGGAGGCGGTGATCACAGCGCTGCACCACGACCTGGTCGACAAGTTCGCCATCGCGGCACCGCGCATCCTGGTCACTGGCCTCAACCCCCACGCGGGCGAGGGTGGCCACCTGGGCCGCGAGGAGCTCGAGGTCATCGAGCCGACCCTGGAGCGACTGCGCGACGCCGGCCTGCTGGGGCTGGTGGGGCCTTTGCCGGCGGATACGGCCTTCACGCCGCGCTCGCTGGAGGGGGCCGACGCGGTGCTGGCCATGTACCACGACCAGGGTCTGCCGGTGCTCAAACACGCCGGCTTTGGCCGGGCGGTGAACGTCACCCTGGGGCTGCCCATCGTGCGCACGTCGGTGGATCACGGCACGGCCCTGGAGCTGGCCGGGACGGGACGGGCAGACGGCGGGAGTCTGCAGGCGGCCATCGAGCTGGCGGCCGACCTGGCGCTGCGCCGTCAGCACCGGCCGGGCTGACCGCCCCACCGCCGCAGGGCGGGGCAAGCGAGCATACACGAGATCGCTCCGAGGAGGGCGGGGACGCCGGGGTGACCCGGGGGCGGACGAGCGCGCCTCGCCTGCGGCGAGGTCCCCTGCGCTTCTCGTGCGGGCAGGGCCGCTCGCTTAACTCGCGGCGCTGCGCGCCGCTCGGACAAAACCTCGCTGATCAGCGCGAACCAGGAAAGGTTCGCGCTGACCCCCTGCCCGCCCTGCGATGCTCGGCGCGCTCAATGCCCCCGGGTCACCCCGGCGTCCCCGCCCTCCTCGGAGCAAGCACCGTCAGTCAGTACGACTCCCTCTCACCGCCCTGCGGCGGTCTCCGGTGCGCCCCGTGCGGCATCGGCGAGGCGCACGAAGGCCTCCACCGAGAGCGTCTCGGCCCGCGCCCCGGGATCGACCCCCGCCGCCTCGAACGCCGCCTCCGCGACCCGCCCCTTGAGGCTGTTGCGCAGCGTCTTGCGCCGCCCGGCGAAGGCCGCCGTCACCACCTCCTGCAGCCACGCCTCGTCCTGGGCCGGCGCCGGCAGCGGACGGTGGGGGACGAGGCGAACAAACGACGACATCACCTTCGGCGCCGGGAAGAACGCCCCGGCCGGCACGTTGAAGCAGCGCTCCACCCGGCAGCGGTACTGCACCATCACCGACAGCCGCCCCCGGGTCCGGCTCCCCGGCGGCGCCACCATCCGATCCACCACCTCCCGCTGGAGGAGCAGGTGCAGATCCTCGATGGTGTCCGCGGCGGCGAGCAGGTGAAACAGGATCGGCGTCGAGACGTTGTAGGGCAGATTCCCCACCACGCGCAGTCGCCCCTGGGCCGGAGCCAGCCCGGCCGGATCCAGCTCCAGGGCGTCACCCTCGATCACCGTCAGGGCAGGGCCGAAACGCTCGCGCAGCCGGGGCGCCAGATCGCGGTCGAGCTCCACCGCCGTCAGGCTGCCCAGGCGTTCGAGCAGCGGCTCGGTCAGTGCCCCCTCGCCGGGGCCGATCTCCAGCAGCGTCTGCCCCTGCCGCGGGGCGATCGCCGTGATCATGCGCTGGATGACCGACGGATCGCGCAGGAAGTTCTGCCCGAAACGCTTACGCGGGCGGTGGCTCAAGCCAGGCGCTCCCGGGCCGCACGGGCCTGGGCACGGACCTGCTCCGGCGCCGTGCCGCCGATGTGGGAACGCGCCGCCACCGAGCCATCGAGGGTCAGGACCGCAAAGACGTCGTCGCCGATGGCCGCGGAGAACTGCCGCAGCTCCTCGAGGCTGAGCTCGGCCAGGTCGCGGTCGGCCTCCGTGGCGTAGCGCACGGCACGGCCGACCACCTCGTGGGCGTCGCGGAAAGCCAGCCCCTGGCGAACCAGGTAATCGGCCAGATCGGTGGCGGTGGCGAAACCGGCCCGGGCCGCCTCGCGGCAGCGTTCGCGGTTGACGGTCAGCGCCGGGACCATATCGGCGAAGGCGGTGAGCGCATCACGGGCCGTATCCACGGCATCGAACAGCGGCTCCTTGTCCTCCTGGTTGTCCCGGTTGTAGGCCAGCGGCTGGCCCTTCATCAGGGTCAGCAGCTGAACCAGGCTGCCCTGGGCCCGGGCGGCCTTGCCGCGCACCAGCTCCGCCACGTCGGGGTTCTTCTTCTGCGGCATGATCGACGAACCGGTGCAGAAGCGATCCGGCAAGTCGATGAAGCCAAACTGCTGCGACGTCCACAGCACCAGCTCCTCGGCCATGCGCGAGAGGTGCACGAGGACCAGGCTGGCGTCGGCACAGAACTCGATGGCGAAGTCGCGGTCACTGACCGAGTCCAGGGAGTTGCGCGTCGGCCCATCAAAGCCCAGCTCGCGGGCGGTCGCCTCGCGGTCGATGGGGAACGAAGTCCCGGCCAGCGCCGCGGCGCCCAGGGGGCACTGGTTGAGCCGGCGACGGCAGTCGGCCAGCCGGTCGCGATCGCGCTCGAGCATCTCGTACCAGGCCAGCATGTGGTGGCCGAAGGTCACCGGCTGGGCCACCTGCAGGTGGGTGAAGCCGGGCATGATGGTGTCGGCCTCGCGCTCGGCCAGATCGACCAGGCCGTTCTGGAAGCGGGCAAGCTCGGCGCGGATGGTGTCGATGGCCTCGCGCAGGAAGAGACGCACGTCGGTGGCGATCTGGTCGTTGCGCGAGCGGCCGGTATGGAGCTTCTTGCCGGCCTCGCCGATGCGCTGGGTCAACCGGTGCTCGATGTTCATGTGGACATCCTCGAGCTGCGGCGACCAGGGGAAGCGCTCCTCGACCACCTCCTGGCGGATCTCGGCCAGGCCCTGGAGGATGGCGTCGCGCTCGGCCTCGGTCAGCACACCGCGCTCGGCAAGCATGCGGGCGTGCGCCTCGGAGCCCTGGATGTCGTGCAGGGCGAGGCGGGCATCGAACTGCACCGAGGCCGAGAAGCGCTCGACGAATGCGTCGGTCGCCTCAGTGAAACGGCCGGTCCACAGCTGCTGGCCGGGGGCTGCGTCTTTCTGGCTCATAGCGGGTGCTCACGATCGCTTTTCAGTGGGCGGAAAGGGTCTCAAGCCGGTCGTCCCGCCCGGCGGGGGCGCCGGCGCGGCCGTCATTGTAGTGCCGAGCGGCCGTCGCGCGCGCCCCCTGCGGCGTCACTATCGGCGACAACAGGTTGAAACCGGGGCGGCATTGCGACGACACTTTAGCGTGTTTTTCTCCGAGTCTAACCAGTCAGGATGGACCGTAATGGCCGCTGAATCCCTGCGAATCGCCACCCGCCGTTCCCAGCTTGCCATGTGGCAGGCCGAGCACATCGCCGCCGAACTGCAGCGCCTGCACCCCGGCCTGGAGGTGGAGCTGGTCCCCATGTCCACCCGCGGCGACGAGATCCTCGATCAGCCGCTGGCGCGCATTGGCGGCAAGGGCTTGTTCATGAAGGAACTCGAGGACGGCATGCTGCGCGGCGACGCCGATCTGGCCGTGCACTCGATGAAGGACATCCCCTGGCGCCTGCCCGACGGCTTCGCCCTGGCCGCCGTCTCGGACCGGGCCGATCCGCGGGACGCCTTCGTCTCCAACCACTACACGGACCTGGATGAGCTCCCCCACGGCGCCCGGGTCGGTACGGCGAGCCTGCGCCGTCAATGCCAGATCATGGACCGCCGGCCCGACCTGCACATCGAGGTCCTGCGCGGCAACGTCCAGACCCGGCTGCGCAAGCTCGACGATGGCGTTTACGACGCCATCATCCTGGCCGCCTCCGGGCTCGACCGCCTGGAGCTGACGCACCGCATCGCCGGGCGCCTGACGCCGGAACAGAGCCTGCCTGCGGTGGGCCAGGGTGCGCTCGGCATCGAATGCCGGGAGGGCGACGAGCGGGTCATGAAACTCGTGGAGGGTCTCAACCACGAGCCCACCCGCATCCGCATCAGCGCCGAGCGGGGCATGAACGCCCGGCTCGAGGGCAGCTGCCAGGTTCCCATCGGCGGCTACGCCGAGCTCGACGGCGACGAGGTCCACCTGCGCGGTCTGGTGGGCGCCGTTGACGGCAGCGAAGTCATCCGGGGCGAGATCCGCGGCCCCGCCGCCGATGCCGAGAACCTGGGCCGCCAGCTGGGCGACGACCTACTCGCCCGCGGGGCCGACCGCATCCTCAAGGCCCTCGCCGAGCAGCCATGACGGGGCCCCTGGACGGCACCGGCGTCGTCGTCAGCCGACCCGCCCACCAGGCGGAGGGTCTCGCTCACGCCCTGGAGGAGGCCGGCGCCGAGGTGTGGCGGTTTCCCACCCTGGAGATCGCCGCCGAGCCGGACGACGCGGCACGGCAGGAGGCAGCCCGGCAGGCCGCCGGCGCCGACTGGCTGATCTTCGTCAGTCAGAACGCCGTCGACCACGGGCTGCCACGCATCCGCGCCGCCGGTGGCCCCGCCGCCCACGCCCGCTGCGCCACCGTCGGCCGGGGCACCGCCGAGGCACTTCGTCGCAACGGCATCGAGGAGGTGCTCTACCCCCGCCATGGCGCCACGAGCGAGGATCTGCTGGAGGAAACGGAACTTGGCAGCATCAGCTCGGGGCGTGTCATGATAGTCCGCGGAGTCGGAGGGCGGCCGCACTTGGCCGAGACACTCCGCGACTGTGGCGCCGAGGTGGGTTTTCTGGAAGTCTATCGACGCATCCGGCCGTCGGCCGACCCCACCCCGCTGCTCGCGGCCGCCGAGGCCGACCGCGTTCAGGTCGTCATCGCCACCAGCGGCGAGGTTCTGGAGAACTTCCTGGAGCTCGTCGGGGACCGTGGCCGACGGTGGCTCGCCCGGGCTGCGGTGGTCGTCATCGGCGACCGGGTGGCGGTCATGGCGAGCCCCCACGCCGGACATGTCGAGATCGCGGCAACCGCGGCGGAAGAAGAGCTCACGGCGGCCACCGCACGCGCCGCCAGGGCCGTGGCAGAGATCAGGAGTAGGCGAAGATGAGCAACCCCAACCGTCCGGAGGACCGGAATCGCCCGGAGGATCCGAACCGCGGCGCGCAGAGTTCCTCCGAATCGCGCAGCGGTGATAGCCCGCGTCGCGGCGATGCCCGCCCAGGGCAGCCCGCCCCCCAGCCCGGCGCTGCCACCGGCAGCAGCAGCCAGGAGAGCGCCGGCGGTGGCCAGAGCGATACCCGGCCCGGTGAACAGCCGGGCGAGGCGGGCAGCAGCAGCGACGCCACCGGCCAGGAACGTTCCAGCAGCGCCGCCGCGAGCACCCAATCGAGCCAGGAGCAAGCCTCCGGCGGCGACGACAAGGAAGGCAAGGAGGACCACAAGGGTAAGGAGCAGGACAGCGGCAAGTCCGGCTCCGGAAGTGGCGGCGGCAGCGACGGAGGCGGTGGCAGTCGGCTGAGTTCCACCCCCGAACCGCGCAGCCGTTTCACCCTGTGGTTCGTCATCGTTCTGCTCGGCGGCGGCACCATTGCTGCGGGCGTCTACGGTTATCAGCTCTACGAGGAACTGCAGGCCGCTCAGCAAGAGCTCGACGAGCGCGTCGCCGCCCAGGAGGAGCGCGATGCCGAGCTCGACGAGACCCTTGAGAAGGCACGCGAGCAGGCCGAGGCCGCCGCCCGCCTGGAAGAGTACCTGGAGGACTTCGACGCCCTCGCCGCGGACGTCGAGGCAGCCAAGCAGGCCAGCGACGATACCGCCGATAGCCTGGCGTCACTGGAGTCCCGCGTGGACGATCTGGCCGCCCGGTTCGATGAGCTGGGCGATGCGGAGGGCGTCGGCGAGGCCGCGCTGGGGGATCTGGACGCGCGACTGACCGAGCGCATGGACGAGATCGAGTCCCGCCTTGAAGAGCGGGTCGAGGAACTTGCTGCGGCGCAGGAGGGGCTCGACGAGGACATGGAGCGCCTCGGGGCGCGCAGCGAGCAGGAAGAGGAAGGCTGGCTGAAGGCCGAGGCCGGCTACCTGGCGCAGATTGCCATCCACCGGGTCCGCCACCACCACGACGTGGATTCCGCCTTGGCCGCCCTGCGGGGCGCCGACGGCCTCCTGGCCGAACTCGGCGGCGAGAGCATCCCGGAGCGCCAAGCCATCCGCGAGGCCATCGACGCCCTGCTCGACTACTCCGGCCCGGATATTGGCGGCATCCGCGAGCGCATCACTGCGCGCATGGACGAGATCAATGACCTTGCCCTCACCGGCGATCCGGGCGAGGGCGTGGCCCCGGATCTGCCGGAGCTCGACGAAGCCGAGGAGGGCTGGCGGGGCGCTCTGAGTCGGGCCTGGAGCCGCCTGCGCGAGGGACTCGGTGAGCTGGTCCGGGTGCAACACGAGGAGGAGCTGGAAGAACTCCTCACCCCGGAGCAGCAGTACTTCCTGCGCGAGGGGCTGCGTCTGCAGCTGGAGAGCGTCCTGCTGGCACTGCACAGCGGCGACCAAGAGAGCTATCGCGCCGGGCTGGAGCGGGCCGCCGGGTGGCTGGAACGCCGCTTCGACACCGACGACGAGCGCGTCGCCGAGGCCAGAGACGACCTACTGGACTTGGCCGACGAGCCGATCCGGCACGACCTGCCGGATATCGAACCCCTCCTTGAACCAGTGAAGCCGTTCTGACATGCGCCGCCTGTTCATCTACCTACTGATCCTGGCCGGTGCCGTACTTACGGCGCTGTACTTCAACCAGCAGGAGGGCTACGTGATGCTCTCCGTGGGGCCTTGGCGGCTGGAGATGAGCTTGCTCTTCTCCGCCGTGGTCCTGGGGCTCTTGGTCCTCCTGCTCTACCTGGCCCTGGCCGCCCTTGGGCGGCTGTGGAGCATGCCGCGCCGGCTGCGTAGCTGGCAGGGCCAGCGGCGGCAGGAGTCGGCCCGCACAGAACTCACCTCCGGGCTGCTGCGCTTTGCCGAGGGTGACTACGACACCGCCGAAAAGCAGCTGGTGCACAGCGCCCGGCGCAGCGAGGCGCCCCTGGTGAACTACCTGACCGCGGCGATCGCCGCCCAGCGCCGGGGCGCCCGCGAGGTGCGGGACGGCTACCTGACCACGGCCGAGAAGAGCGGGCCCGACGCCAACCTGGCGGTCCGGCTGCTCCAGGCGCAGCTGCAGGCCGAATCGGGGCAGTGGGAAGAGGCTCAGGCGAGCGTGTCGGCCGTCCTCGATAAGGAGCCCAAGCATCGCCGGGCCCTGGAGCTGATGATCGGCTGCTGTCGCGCCCTGGGCGACTGGGAGCGGCTCGAGCCCCTGCTGCCGCGCATCGACCGCCAAGGCATCCTGCCCAAGAACGAACTCCTCGATCTCAACCGCTGGGTGGCCCGAGAGCGCCTGGCGCGGGCCTCCGGCGAGGACAAGCAGGCCCTGCAAGAGGCGTGGCAGGACCTGAGCCGGGGCCTGCGCAAGGATCCCGAGGTGCTCTGCGCCTACGTGGACGGGCTGATCACCCTCGGGGAGGTACAGAGCGCCGAGGAGCTCATCCAGAAGCAGCTGCAGAAGGAGTGGAACCCCGAGCTGCTCGAGCGCTACGCTCGCCTGCCGGCCGACGACACCGCCACCTACACGACGCGGCTGGAGAAGGCCGAGGGCTGGATCCAAGCCCACCGGGACGATCCGAAGACCCTCTACGCCGCGGGCATCCTGGCCCTGCAGGCCGAGCAGTGGGACCGGGCCCGGGACTACCTGCAGGCCGCCGTGGACCAGACGGCCCGGCCGGAGTACCTGCGCACCCTCGGTGCCCTGCAGGAGCATCTGGGGGACTACGACGGGGCCCGGGCCACCTATCGCCTGGCCATGGACCTCTCCGGCGCCGGCAGCGACGCCCTCCCTGGTCTGCCGGGGCCCGCCCCGGAGCGCCCGGCGGCGCCGGAGCTCGAGGAGGGCCGTTCGGACGCCCCCCCCGACTACGCCCCCGGCGACGACACCGAGGGGCGACCCCGCAACGACTGACACCCACGCTGCGGGCGACCGGCGGGCAAACGAGAGGCCCCGGGCCACTTAGAGTGGCCCGGGGCCTTTTTCGTACCCCCTTCTGCCGCCGCCCCGGCGCTACGTCTGCTTCCCGGCGTCCACAGCCTCGGTCATCTGCGCCTCGACCACCGACAGGGCGGTGAGGTTGACGATGGCCCGGACCGTCGAGGACGGCGTTAGCAGGTGGGCCGGCTTGGCGGTCCCGAGCAGGATCGGCCCCACCGAGACACTGTCGGTGGTCGCCTTGAGCAGATTGAAGGAGATGTTGGCGGCGTCCAGCCCGGGCATGATCAGCAGGTTCGCTTCGCCCTCCAGCTGCGCATCGGGGAAGATGCGCCGCCGCACCTCCTCGGAGATCGCCGCATCGCCGTGCATCTCGCCCTCGACCTCGAGGGCCGGGTCCCGATCCTGGATCAGCTCCAGGGCGTGGCGCATCTTTTCCGCCGATGGCTGCGACGAGGTCCCGAAGTTCGAGTGCGAGAGCAGGGCCACCTTCGGCGTGGTTCCGAAACGGCGCACCTCATCGGCGGCCAGCAGGGTCATCTCGGCAATCTCGTGGGGGTTGGGATCCTGGTTGACGTAGGTGTCCGCCAGGAAGAAAGTCCCCTTGGGCATGATCAGCACGTTCATGGCCGCCAGGTTCCGCACCCCACGGCGTCGACCGATAACGTCCTGGATATGCTGCATCTGCCGCTGGTAGCGCCCCTCGATACCGCCGACCAGGGCATCTGCATCGCCCAAGTGGACCATCAGCGCACCGATGACGGTATTGCGCGTGCGCACCACGGTCCGTGCCCGCGCCGGGGTCACACCGCGGCGGGCCATCAGGTGGTAGTACGCCTGCCAGTAGTCGCGGTAGCGCGGGTCGCCCTCCGGGTCGACCAGCTCGAAGTCCTCGTCGATCTGCACGCGCAGGCCGAGCTGACGCAGCCGCTTCTCGACCACTCGCCGCCGCCCGACCACGATGGGCCGCGCCAGATTCTCGTCCACGACCAGCTGCACGGCGCGCAGGATGCGCTCCTCCTCGCCGTCGGTGTAGACCACCCGCTTGGGCTGCTCGCGGGCGCGCTCGAAGATCGGCTTCATCACCAGGCCCGACTGGAACACGTACTGCTGCAGCTGCAGCCGATAGGCCTCGAAGTCGTTGATCGGCCGGCAGGCAACCCCGCTCTCCATGGCGGCGTGGGCCACTGCCGGCGCCACGCGGCTGATCAACCGGGGGTCGAACGGCTTGGGGATCAGGTAGTCGGCCCCGAAGCTCCAGGGCCGCCCCCCGTAGGCCGCCACCACTTCCTCGGAGGACTCCTCGGTGGCCAGGTCGGCGATGGCCTCCACCGCGGCGATCTTCATCGCCTCGTTGATGGCGCTGGCGCCCACGTCCAGCGCCCCACGGAAGATGAATGGGAAGCACAGGACGTTGTTCACCTGGTTCGGATAATCCGAGCGGCCGGTGGCGAGCACCGCATCGGGACGGGCCTCCCGCGCCTCCTCGGGGAGGATCTCGGGGACCGGATTGGCCAGCGCCATGATGATCGGCCGATCGGCCATCAGATTGACCATCTCGGCGTTGAGCACCCCCGGTGCCGACAGGCCCAGGAAGATATCCGCACCCTCGATCACTTCACGCAGGCTCCGCGCGGCCGTCTCCCGGGCGTAGCCCTCCTTGCGCGGATCCATGTACTCCTTGCGCCCCTTATAGACCACGCCCTTTCGATCAGTGACGGTGATCTGCTCCCTGGGCAGGCCCATGGCCACCAGCAGGTCGAGGCAGGCGATAGCCGCCGCCCCGGCACCGGAGCAGACCAGGGTGACGTCCTCCAGGCGCTTACCCACCACGCGCAGGCCGTTGCGGATGGCCGCGGCGGTGATGATGGCGGTGCCGTGTTGATCGTCGTGGAAGACCGGGATGTTCATCCGGCGCTTGAGGGCCTCCTCGATCTCGAAGCACTCCGGCGCCTTGATGTCCTCCAGGTTGATGCCCCCGAAGGTCGGCTCCAGGGCGGAGACGATGTCGACGAAGCGCTCGGCGTCCGGCTCGTCGACCTCGATATCGAAGACATCGATGCCGGCGAACTTCTTGAACAGGACGCCCTTGCCCTCCATCACCGGCTTCGACGCCAGCGGACCGATGTTGCCCAGTCCGAGGACGGCGGAGCCGTTGGTGATCACCGCCACCAGGTTGCCCCGGGTGGTCATGGCGGCCGCCTCGCGGGGATCGTTGACAATGGCTTCGCAGGCCGAGGCCACGCCGGGCGAGTAGGCCAGGGCGAGGTCACGCTGGTTAGCCAGCGGTTTGCTGGGGATGACCTCGATCTTGCCAGGGGTTGGCTGTCGGTGGTATTCGAGGGCGGCTTCTTTGAAGTCGTCGGACATATAAATTCCCTTGGGGTGTTGAATCAGCCCAGTATAGGGTGAGCTTGATGCTTGCTTCCAGGGTGGCCGGGCCTACCGGGCCGGGTAGGTCCGCGCCAGGAAACGCTCCACGGCAGCCGCGAAGGCCTCGGGCTGCTCGGCGTGCAGCCAGTGACCAGCGCCCTCCAGGGCCTCGAACTCGGCCGCCGGAAAATACCCGGCCGCGGCATCCCGGTGCCGGACCGGGTCGAAGTAGTCAGAGGCCGTTCCATAGAGGAACAGTGCCGGGCCGTCATAAGTACCCGCCAGATCCGGAAAACCCTGGATATCCGGCACCGCCTCGGCGAGGAGCTGCAACGGGATACGCCACTGGTAACCACCCCCGGCGGCAGGGACCAGGTTGGTCAGCAGGAACTGGCGGACCGCCGGCGACGTGATCTCGGCCGCCAGGGCGGCATCCACCTCGCGCCGACTGGCGGCCCCGGCCACATCGACCCGTTGCAGGGCGGCGATCACGGTGGCGTGCTCGTGCCGGTAGGCCACCGGAGCGATGTCTGCGGCGACCACCGCCGCCACCCGCCGAGGCCGGGTCAGGGCGAGGGTCATGGCCACCTTGCCGCCCATGGAGTGGCCCAGCACGGCCACCCGCTCAACACCCTCGCGATCGAGCAGCGCCTCCACATCGGCGGCCAGTGCCGGGTATTCCATGCCCGGCCGATGCGGTGACCGGCCGTGGTTGCGCAGATCCGGGGTCAACACCCGGTAGTCAGCGGCGAAGCGGCGGGTGAAGCGGTTGAGGTTGCCGCCACTGCCGTAGAGGCCGTGGAGCAGGAGCAGCGGCGCCCCCGCACCGCGGGTGGTCAGGGAGAGTTGCACCGGTTCGCGCATAGGACCTCGTATGATTCAGGACTCGGGGAGACGGCGGGCATCGCCCACCTGGACCAGCGCCTTGAGCTCCTGGACGGCCACGGCCAGGACGGCGCCGCCCGGCGCCGCGCTCTGCTGCACCTCGGCCAGCACGGTCTGCAGGCGCTCCAACGCCACGCGCCGCTCGCCCAGGAAACCGTCGACGGCCGCCGGATCGGCGCCGCGGGTCGCCACCAGCTGCGCCGTCAGGCCGCGCAACTGGAGATCGTAATCCGCCACCAGCCCCTCGCGGAAGCGCACCTGCCAACCGTCATGGGCCTCGAGCCGCTCCAACCGCCGACGCAGACCCGCCAGGCCGAGGCCCTCGACCAGACGGAAGTGGCTGGCTGCGATGGCCAGGATGTCGGCCCCGGTGGATTCTGCCACCTTCACCCAGTCCAGCGCCGGGTAGAGCTCGGGCAGGGTCGCCATCCGCCGCGCCAGCCCCGGCGGCAGGCCGGCCTGCTCGAGCCGCTTTCCCTCGGCCGCCAGAGCCTCCGCCCGAGCGGCGGGCAGCAGATCGCTGAGGTGCTCGTTGAGCCGCTGCAGGCTCGGCCGCACGCGAGATACCGCAGCCGCGGCGCCGCCCTCGGCGTCCCCGAGCCCGGCACCGAGGTTGCGCAGCAGCCACAGCGTCGCGTGCTCGTGGAGTTCTCGCACCCCCTGGAGCAGGCCGGTGACCACGCCGTGGTCCACCTCGCTCGCCCGCGCCTCGACACCCTCCCAGGCGGCGTCGAGCGCGAACATCGCCTCGGCCACGAACCACGCCCGCACCACCTCCGCCACCTCGCAGCCCGAGCGCGCGGCCAGCCGCGCGCAGAAGGTCTCGCCCATGCGGTTGACCACCCGGTTGGCGGCGGCGGTGGCCACCAGTTCCCGGCGCAGACGGTGGCCGCGGACGCGCTCGGCGTAACGCTCGCCGAGCGCCGGCGGGAAGTAGTCGAACAGCAACGGCTCCATGAACGCCTCACCGGGCAGCGCCGAGGCGCGCAGTTCGCGCTGGACGACGATCTTGGCGTAGGCCAGTAGTACCGCCAGTTCGGGCCGCAGCAGCCCCAACTCCCGCGCGGCCCGCTCGGCCAGTGCCTCATCGTCGGGCAGCCCCTCGAGGGTCCGATCGAGAACGCCGTCACGCTCGAGCCGGCGCATCAGCTCGGCGTGCTCATCGAGCCGCGCCGTGGCCTCGGCTTCGGCCAGGCTCAGGGCGCCGGCCTGGGCGCGGCAGGTCTCGAGGACCCGTTCCGCCACCTCCTCGGTCATTTCCGCCAGAAGCGCATCACGGTGACGGCCGGTGAGTTCGCCGTCGTCGCGGGCTTCGTTAAGCAGGATTTTGATATTGACCTCGTGGTCGGAGCAGGCCACACCGCCGACGTTGTCGATGGCGTCGGTGTTGATCCGGCCGCCGGCGGCGGCGTACTCCACCCGCGCCGCCTGGGTGAAGCCCAGGTTGCCGCCCTCGCCCACCACGCGGCAGCGCAGCTGACGCGCGTCGATTCGCACTCCGTCGGTGGCCTTGTCGCCGACCTCGGTGTGGCTCTGCTCCCGGGCCTTGACGTAGGTACCGATGCCGCCGTTCCAGAGCAGATCCACCGGGGCGCGCAGCACAGCCTGGATGAGCTGGTCCGGGGTCAGCTCAGCGGTCTCAATGCCGAGCGCCCGGCACGCCTCGGAGGAGAGCGAGACGGACTTGGCACTGCGCGGATAGACGCCGCCGCCGGCGGAGATCCGCGCCGGATCGTAGTCCGCCCAGCTAGAACCCTCCAGAGCGAACAGCCGCTGACGCTCAGCGTAGGCAAGCGCCGCGTCCGGCTGCGGGTCGATGAAGACGTGCCGGTGGTCGAAGGCGGCCACCAGGCGGATCTGCTCGGAGCAGAGCATGCCGTTGCCGAAGACATCGCCGGACATGTCGCCGATGCCGACTACTGTCAGAGGCTCGCGCTGGACATCGCGACCAAGCTCGCGGAAGTGCCGCCGCACCGACTCCCAGGCACCGCGCGCGGTGATGCCCATCGCCTTGTGGTCGTAACCGGCCGAGCCACCCGAGGCGAAGGCATCGTCCAACCAGAAGCCGTGGGCCGCCGAAACGCTGTTGGCCAGATCCGAGAAGCTAGCCGTACCCTTGTCCGCCGCGACCACTAGATAGGGGTCGTCACCGTCGTGGCGGAGCACCCCTTCCGGCGGCACCACCCGGCCATCGCGGAGGTTGTCGGTAACCTGGAGCAGCGCCTCGATGTAGGACCGGTAGGCGTCGCGGACCGCTTCACGCTGCGCCGCCCCGGCGCCGGGCAAATCCTTGACCACGAAACCGCCCTTGGCCCCGACCGGCACGATAGCGGCGTTTTTGACCATCTGCGCTTTCATCAGCCCGAGCACCTCACTGCGGAAATCCTCGCGCCGCGTCGACCAGCGCAGCCCGCCGCGGGCCACCTCGCCGCCGCGCAGGTGAACCCCCTCGAAGGCCGGGGCATAGACGAAGATCTCCGCCCACGGCACCGGCCGCGGCAGGTCGGGGATACTGGCCGGATGCAGCTTGAGGGCGAGCGGTGCCCCTGTCGCGGCGGTGTAGTGGTTGGTGCGGGCGGTGGCCTCCAGCGCCGCCAGCAGCTGGCGCAGGATCCGATCCTGATCCAGGCTGGCCACCCCCTGCAGCGCCTCGCGGATGGCCGCCGCCTCGCCGCCGACCCGCTCGGCGTCGGCGCGTCCGGGGTCGAAGCGGGCGTGGAAAAGGGCCACCAGCAGCGCGGCGATGCGCGGATGCGCCGCCAGGGTCTCGGCCATGTAGGCCTGGGAGAAGGTGCTCCCGATCTGACGCAGATAGCGGGCATAGGCACGCAGCACAGCCACCTCGCGCCAGTCCAGGCCAGCGGCCAGGACCAGGCGATTGAAGCCGTCGCTCTCGGCCGCCTGTGACCAGACGGCGCCGAAGGCGTCGCGGAAACGCTCGCCCACCGCCTGGGGGTCGCACCCCCCCACCCCCTGCCAGCACAGACCGAAATCGTGAATCCAGCAGACCGGAGCACCGGTGGCGGCGACCTCGAAGGGTTGCTCGTCCACCACCCGCAGGCCCATGTCCTCGAACACCGGCAGCGCGTCGGAAAGGCTGGCCGGGCGTGCCCCGTGGAAGAGTTTGAAGCGCAGCGCCCCAGCACCGGCCTCCACGGGCCGGTAGAGGACCATCTGCGGGCCCGCGCCGCGGTTCACGCGCTCGATCCGCTCTACGTCCTGGGCCGCCACCCGGGCGGGCACCCCCTCCTGGTAGGCCACCGGGAAGGCGTCGGCGTAGCACTGCGCCAGGCGACTGCCCTGTTCCTCGCCGAGCCGCTCGTGCAGAGCCTCCTGCAGGCTGTCGGCCCACGAGCGCACGGCCTCGGCCAGACGCCCCTCGAGAGCGCACAGGTCGACATCGGGCACGCCGCGCCCGGGCAGGGGCAGGATGAAGCGGATGCGCGCCAGGAGCGACTCGCCGATCTGGACGCTGAAATCGCTCTCGGGCGCCCCCAGGGCCTGCTCGAGGCGGGCCTGGATGCGCCGCCGATTGGCCGTGTCGTAGCGCTCCCGCGGGACGTAGACCAGGCAGGAGGCGAAGCGCTGCCAGGGATCGTAGCGCACCAGCAGGCGCACCCGCGGGCGCTCGCGCAGGTGGAGCACGGCGCGAGCGATGCGCTCGAGTTCGTCAACCTCGATCTGGAAGAGCTCGTCCCGCGGGTAGGTCTCAAGGATGTTGAGCAGCGCCTTACCGGCGTGACTCTCGGCCGGGTAACCGGCGCGCTGAAGGACCGTGGCCACCTTGCGGCGCAGCAGCGGAATCTCCTGAGCGCTGCGGTAGTAGGCCGCCGAGGTGTAGAGACCCAGGAAACGGTGCTCGCCCACCACCCGCCCCTGCGCATCGAAACGTTTGACCCCGAGGTAGTCCATGGGGCCGGGACGGTGCACCGGCGAGCGGGCGTTGGTCTGGGTCA
Source organism: Halorhodospira sp. 9628 (assembly GCF_022228075.1). Classification (NCBI taxonomy): domain Bacteria; kingdom Pseudomonadati; phylum Pseudomonadota; class Gammaproteobacteria; order Chromatiales; family Ectothiorhodospiraceae; genus Halorhodospira; species Halorhodospira sp. 9628. The sequence continues at coordinate 170,896 of NZ_JAJNRF010000002.1, read as the reverse complement.
GGATCAGCGGCTCGGGCTCCAGTGCGCGCTCCTGCACCTCCGGGGCCAGAGCGGCAAAGCGCAGCGAGGGGGTCGCCGGCGCGTGACGCAGGATGCCGCAGGCCCGGTCCGGCTCCGGCACCAGGCAGAGGCCGTCGTCGGCCTGCTCGAGGCGGTAGGCCCGGTAGCCGATGAAGGTGAAATGGTGCTCGGCCGCCCAACGCAGAAAGGCGTCCACCTCGGCCCGGTCTGCGGCGGCGAGCCCGGGTGGCGGACACTCCTGGAGCTCGTCGGCGGCAGCCAGGAGCTGGCTGCGCATCGCGCGCCAGTCGTCGACAACGGTGGCGACGTCGTCGAGGACGGCCTGCAGTCGCCGATGCAGGGCATCAAGCTCCTCGGGGGCGGTGCGCCGATCCACCTCGAAGTGCATGAACGCGGTCAGGGGGGCATCCGCGTCGTCCACCGCCGCGACGCCCTCGCCCCCTTCCTGGCGGCGCACGGCGAGCACCGGGTGGAACAAACGGTGGATGGCGAGCCCCTGCTGCTGCAGGGCCATGGTCACCGAATCGATCAGGAAGGCACGGTCGTCGACGACCAGGTCGACGACGGTGTGACGGCTCTCCCAGCCGTGCTGCTCCGGGTCCGGGTTGTAGACGCGAATCGCCGCCTGGCCTGGCGGCCGGCGCCCGGCCAGGCGCCAGTGGGCGACGGCGGCGCCGAGGAGGTCCTCGGGATCCCGATCCTCGAGATCCTCGGCCGCGACCCGGGCGTAATAGCGCGTCACGAAACGCGCCAGATCGTCCGCCTGTTGTCGGGGCCAGCGCCTGCCGATCCGCTCGCCCAGGCGTCGACGCGGATCGTCGCTGCCGCCGCAACCCCGCTCACCAGCACCGCTCATCACCTGCCCCTCTGTCCGCCAGCACCCCCACCCCGCGGGGCGCGCCACTCCACTGTAGTGGCTCGGGGGGCACCGCGGCCAGGGAGGCGGCCGCTACACCTTGACCTGGGCAGCGGCCGCCTCGAGGGCGCGGCACAGGGGCCCGGGCAACCGGTGGCGGGGCTCGTAGCTCTCCAGCAGGTTCTTCACCGACAGGCCCAGGGCAACATCGCCCTCGACGCTAAGCCGCCGGCGGAAGAAGAGCATGTCCGGGTCGGCAGCGCCGCCGGCCAGCGCCAGGAACGCGGCGGCATCTCCACGGATGGTGACATCCGCCCCAGCGGGCTCGGCCGTGGCCAGTCGTCCATCGCGGAGGGTGAAGCCGTAGGCCAGCCGGGCGTCGGTGACCTCCAACGCCAGCGTCCGGTCGACGAGGATCTCCAGCTCGCCGTCGGCCAGCGCGTCCGCCAGCACCTGCTGCAGAACCGCCGGCACCACGGCGGCATTGACCGGCCCGGGCACGAAGCGTAGCGGTGCCAGTAGCAGCGGCAGGGCCTGATCGAGCTGCGGTCTCTTCATCGGTCTGCCTCCGCCATCCCCGGCTCGGGGGCCTTGCGGGTGTGTCCGGCCTCGCCCCACCAGTAGCCGTCGCACTGCTGCCCCGGCTCCGGCTCGTGCAGCGTCGCCGGCTCGCCGGCGATCGCGGACCGGAAAGCGGCCACCACCTGGTCCATGGCACCGGGGCGTGGTGAAAGGCGCACCGCGCTCACGCCCATCTGCTGCATGTCCGGGATGGCCGGGAGCAGATTGGCGCAGCCCCAGGACTGGGTCTGGATACCGTTGATGACCAGAAACGGCTCCCCGGCCCGGGTGGTCACCGGCAACCCCTCGGGGTGGTGACCGCAGACAAAGCCGCAGTCGTCCTTGGGGCGGTCGTAGTGCCGGGCCGAGAAACACCGGGCCGAGAAGGCCAGCGGCTGGCGGCCGTAGGCGAAGACCTCGGTCTCCATGGCTTCGCCGTCGAGTTCGGTGAGTTCGCCGAGCACCCCGCGCAGGGAGTCACCGGGCAACTCCATGGGCGGCACCCAGCGCACCGCGCCGGCGCGCTGCATGGCACGCAGGGCGCGACCGCTGTAGAGGTTGAGGGTCGGCCCGGCGACAAAGGGGAGGCCGCGGCGCTCCAGTTCGCTGACCGCGGTGAAGTCGTTGGCTTCGACCCGCAGCTCGCCGTTATCGCACAGCCGACGTACCACCGACGCCTCGGAGCGCGCCTCGACGAGGCTCAGGGTGGAGAGCACCACCTCGTGGCCCTCCTCGGCCAGCTCGCGGCCGAGACCGATCCACTCCTCGGGACGCAGCTCGCGGCGGCGGCCGCAGACTGTCTCACCCAGGTAGAAGGTATCGACCCGCCCGCTCAACCCGTCGTAGAACCGGCGGATATCGGCCGCCGGCCAGTGGTAGAGAATCGGCCCGATCGCGATCTTCATCGGCTTGCCCTCTCGCCGGTCACTGCCAGTTGCGCTCGTAGGGGCCGAGGGTGGTGGTGGCCCCCTCGGAGAACTCGCGCAGGGCCGCCACCTGCGCCGGGTCCGGGGTGTAGTCGCCCTCGGCTTCGGGGATGCGGTCGATGAGCTGTCGCCAGATGCGGGTCACCTTACCCACGTAGGCCGGGCTGCGCTGGCGTCCCTCGATCTTGACCGCGTGGATGCCGGCGCGCTTGAGCCGCGGCAACAGCTCGGCGGTCTCCAGGCTGGTGGGCGACTCGAAGGCGTGCTCCAAGGCCCCCTCGACGTCGTAGCGCCCCTTGCAGATGGTCGGATAGCCCGCCGGCTCGTCGGGCGCGAAGCGGTCGATGAGCAGCCCACCGAGCCGCGCCTCGCGGCCCTGGGGGGTCTCCTGCCACTGCACGGCCCACGCCGGCGAGCACGCCCCCACGGTATTGGGCGATTCGCCGGTGGCGTAAGAGGAGAGCAGGCAGCGCCCTTCGGCCATGACGCACAGCGAGCCGAAGCCGAAGACCTCGAGCTCGACGTCGGTATCACCGGCCAGGGCCTCGACCTGCTGGATGGAAAGCACGCGCGGCAGCACGGCGCGGCTGACCCCGTAGCAGCGCTTGTAGAAGTCGAGGGCCTCGGGGGTGGTCGCCGAGGCCTGGACGGAGAGGTGCAGGCCCAGATCCGGCCACTGTTCAGCGGTGTACTCGAGCAGGCCCAGATCGGCAACGATGACGGCGTCGGCGCCGATGCGGGCGGCTTCGTCGATGGAGCGCTGCCATTGCGCCCATCCACCGGCCTGGACGTAGGAGTTGACGGCGACGAGGACGCGCACGCCCCGCTGATGGGCGTGCTCGACGCCCCGTGCGGCCTGCTCCGGGGTAAAGTTGAGCCCCGGGAAGTGGCGTGCGTTGGTCGCATCCCGGAAGCCGATGTAGACCGTGTCGGCCCCGTTGTCCACGGCGGCGCGCAGGGCGGTCAGGTTACCGGCCGGGCAGAGCAGTTCCATGGGTTCCTCCGTCGCTCACCGACTAACCGATGCATTCTAACCGATCGCCGGCCTGAGCGAAGCCTGCCGCTACGCCTGAATGGCGCCGAGCCGCGCGGATTGCGGGGATGGCCCCTGCCGGGTGCGGCGTCATTGAGCGCGCCGAGCAGCGCAGCCGTCGCGGGGGGCCAGCGCGAACCTTTGCCGGTTCGCGCTGGTCAGCGAGGTTTTGTCCGAGCGGCGCTTCAGCGCCGCGAGTTAAGCGAGCGGCCCCGCGGCGGTGAGCAGCGCAGGGGACCCCGCAGGGGCGCGCTCGTTCGACGCCGCACCCGGCAGGGGCCATCCCCGCAATCCGCGGCGACGAGCGGCAGCTACTTGCGCTTTTTCGGCGGCAGCAGATCGGTGATGCTGCCGCTGGCCATCTCCGCCGCCATGGCCACCGTCTCGGAGAGGGTCGGGTGGGGATGGACGGTCAGACCGATGTCGTGGGCATCCGCCCCCATCTCCAGGGCCAGGCCGATCTCGCCGATCAGATCGCCGGCACCGGGGCCCACGATGCCGCCGCCGATCACCCGCCCAGTGTCCGCATCGAAGAGGATCTTGGAGACGCCATCGCTGGCATCGAGCGACAGCGCGCGACCGTTGGCCGCCCACGGGAAGGCCCCCTTCTCGTAGGCGATCCCCTCGGCCTTCGCCTGCTCCTCGGTCACCCCCACCCAGGCGACCTCCGGATCGGTGTAGGCCACCGAGGGGATGGCCCGGGCGTCCCAGGCGCTCTTCTCCCCAGCGATCACCTCGGCGGCGATCTTGCCCTCGTGCACCGCCTTGTGGGCCAGCATGGGCTGGCCGACGATATCGCCGATGGCGTGGATGTGCGGCACTGCGGTGCGCATGTGCTCGTCCACGCTCAGGCAGCCGTCATCGCCCGGCGTCAGTCCGGCGGCCTCAAGGCCGATACCGTCGCTGTTCGGACGGCGGCCCACCGCCACCAAGACGCGATCGAAGCGGTCACTCTCCGGGGCATCCGCACCGCTCAAGGTGACCGTCAGCGACTTCTTGTTCGCCTTGACCCCGGTCACCTCCGTGTTGAGGTGGATCGCCTCGCAGCGCTTGGCCAGGCGCTTGCGCAGGACCTTGACCAGATCCGGGTCGGCCCCGGGCATGAGCCGGTCGGAGAGTTCGACCACCGTCACCTTGCTGCCCAGCCCGGAGTAGACCGAGGCCATCTCCAGGCCGATGATCCCGCCGCCAACCACCAGCAATCGCTCGGGGATCTCCTCGAGCTTGAGGGCACCGGTGGAGTCCATCACCCGCGGGTCGTCCACGGCCAGCGACGGCGGGATCGCCGGCCGCGACCCGGCGGCGATGATGCAGTGCCGGAAACTGATGGTCCGCGTTCCCTCCTCACCGGCCACCCGCAGGTGGTGGGCATCGGCGAAGGTCGCCTCGCCGGTGACCACCTCAACCTTGCGCTGTTTGGCGATGCCGGCCAGCCCCTGGGTCAGCTGCTTGATGATGCCGCGCTTCCAGTCGTTGAGCCGCTCCAGATCGATCTTCGGCTTACCGAAGGCGATCCCGTGGGCGGCGAACTGATCCGCCTCGTCCACCACCTTGGCGGCGTGGAGCAGCGCCTTGGAGGGGATGCAGCCGACGTTCAGGCAGACGCCGCCGAGGACCGGGTACCGATCCACCAGCATCACCTTCAGCCCCAGGTCGGCGGCCCGGAAGGCGGCACTGTACCCCCCCGGCCCCGCGCCGAGGACGACCAGGTCGCAGTCCGCCTCCTGCGGGGCATCGGTGGCGGCCGCGGCCACCCCTTCGTCCGCCGGGGTCTGCTCGGCGGGTGCCCCGGTGGCGGCCCCACCGGCCGCGCCCTCGCCGGCAGCCGGATCACCGCCGGCGGCCTCTTCCGCCTGGAGGGTCAGGATCGGAGACCCCTCGGAGACCGTATCGCCCACCGCCACGTGCACCTCACGCACCACCCCGGCCGCGGATGCGGGCACCTCCATGCTCGCCTTGTCGGATTCCAGGGTGATCAGTGATTGCTCGGACGCGACCCGATCCCCCGGTCCGACCAGCACCTCGATGACCTCCACGGCCTCGAAGCCGCCGATATCCGGTACCTTGACCTGTTGCTCAGCCATGCCGTGCTCCAATCCTTGCCGAGTCCGCCGGCGCAGCACGCCGGCGCTGGTTTGCGCGGGGGCGGCCGGCGGCCGCCCCCGCCCGCTGGGCGCCCCTTACAGCACCAGCCGGCGCAGGTCGCCGAGGACCTGGCTCAGGTAGGTGGTGAACCGGGCGGCCATGGCGCCGTCAATGACGCGGTGGTCGTAGGAGAGCGACAACGGGAGCATCAGCCGCGGTTGGAAGGCCTGCCCATCCCACACCGGCCGGGTCTCCGACTTGGAGACGCCGAGGATCGCCACCTCCGGGGCGTTGACGATGGGCGTGAACGCCGTACCACCGATGCCACCGAGGCTCGAGATGGAGAAACAGCCTCCCTGCATGTCCGCCGGAGAGAGCTTGCCGTCGCGGGCCTTGGCCGAGAGGGCGCCGAGGTCCTCGGCGATCTGCAGCACACCTTTCTGATCGGCGTCGCGCAGGACCGGGACCACCAGCCCCTCGGGGGTGTCGACGGCCACGCCGATATGGCAGTAGTGCTTGATGATCAGCTCCTGCCCGTCCGCCGAGAGGCTGGCGTTGAAACGCGGGTACTCGGCGAGGGCCGCGGTGGCCGCCTTGACCAGGAAGGCCAGCGGGGTGAGCTTCACGCCCCGGGCCTCGGCCTCCTTCTTCAACGACTGGCGGAAGGCCTCCATCTCGGTGATGTCGGCTTCATCGAACTGTGTGACGTGGGGGACATTCAGCCAGCTGCGGTGCAGGTGCGGCCCCGAGAGCCGCTGGATGCGGGTCAACGCCACCCGCTCCACCTCGCCGAAACGGCTGAAGTCCTGCTCGGGGATCGGCGGGATCCCGGCCCCTTCGCCGGCCGGGGCGCCGGCGGCGGTACCCGTTGGCGGGACCTCCTGGCCCTGCATCACGCGCTTGACGTAGGCCTCCACGTCCTCGCGCCGAATACGCCCCTTGCGTCCGCTGCCGCTGACGCGCCCGAGGTCGACGCCGAGCTCGCGGGCGTAGCGACGAACCGAAGGGCTGGCGTGGGCGGCGCGGTGGCCGTCGCGATCGATCGGCGGCTGCCCGCCGCTGGACGCGGCGGGGCCTGTGCCGCTGCCCGCCGGGGCGGGCGCAGGGGCCACCGGCGCCGATCCGCCGGCCGGCTTCTCGCTTCCGGACGATCCGGCCGTTTCCTCGGCCGGGGCGCCCTCAGCGGCCGGGGCCTCGGCCGGTGCCGCCGGCTCAGCCGGCCCGGATGCGGCATCGGCGGCGGCCGTGTCGACGGTGGCGATCACACTCCCCTCGGAGACCATATCACCGACGGCGATGTGCACCGCCCGGATCTCGCCCCCGACCTCCGCCGGCACCTCCATGCTCGCCTTGTCGGACTCGAGGGTAATCAGCGACTGCTCCGGCTCGATCCGGTCCCCGGGCGCGACCAGGACCTCGATCACCTCCACGGCCTCGAAGCCGCCGATATCCGGTACCTTGAGCTCCTGTTCCGCCACGGTCACACCTCCCACGGGTTCGGGGCATCCGCCGCCAGCTGGTACTTGCCGATGGCCTCGCTGACCTTCCCGGCCTCGATCTCGCCCTCATCGGCCAGGGCGTAGAGGGCTGCCGCGGCGATGTGGTAGCGATCCACCTCGAAGAAGCGCCGCAGCTTCTCGCGGGTATCCGAGCGGCCGAAGCCATCGGTCCCCAGGGACCAGAACTTGCGTCCGATGTAGGGACGGATCTGATCCGGGTAGGCGCGCATGTAGTCGGTGGCGGCAATGGCCGGGCCACTGTAGCCCTCCAGGCACGCCTGCAGGTACGACTGCCGACGCTCGGACTCCGGGTGGAGGCGGTTGCCCCGGGCGCAGGCCATGCCGTCGCGGGCCAGCTCGGTGAACGAGGGGCAGCTCCAGATATCGGCATGGACGCCGAAATCGCCAGCGAGCAGCTCCGCGGCGGCGATCACCTCGCGGAAGATGCTCCCCGAGCCCATCAGCTGCACCCGCGGCCCCTTCTTCTTGGGGCCGGCGCGGAAGAGGTACATGCCGCGGCGGATGCCCTCCTCGGCCCCCTCGGGCATCGCCGGATGGGTGTGGTTTTCGTTGTAGACGGTCAGGTAGTAGAAGCAGTTCTCCTGCTCGGCGTACATCCGGCGCAGCCCGTCCTGGACGATCACCGCCAGCTCGTAGTCGAAGGCCGGGTCGTAGGAGACGCAGTTGGGGATGGTCGAGGCGAGGACGTGGCTGTGGCCGTCCTGGTGCTGCAGCCCCTCGCCGTTGAGGGTGGTCCGGCCGGCGGTGCCACCAATCAGGAAGCCCCGGGCCTGGATATCCCCGGCGGCCCAGCACAGGTCCCCCACCCGCTGGAAGCCGAACATGGAGTAGAAGATGTAGAAGGGGATCATGTTGACGCCGTGGTTGGCGTAGGCCGTGGCCGCCGCCATCCACGAGGACATGGCACCGGCCTCATCCAGCCCCTCCTCGAGGATCTGCCCGGTCTGCGCCTCGCGGTAGGACATCAGCTGATCGGCGTCCTCGGGCTCGTAGAGCTGCCCCACGTTGGAGTAGATGCCGAGCTGACGGAACAGCCCCTCCATCCCGAAGGTGCGCGCCTCGTCGGGGATGATGGGCACCACCCGCTGGCCGATCTGCTTGTCGCGGGTGAGCACCGTCAGCGCGCGCACGAAGGCCATGGTGGTGGACAGCTCCCGCTCGCCGCTGTCCTTGAGCAGCGCGTCGAAGGCGGAGAGCTGCGGGACCTCGAGCGCCGGCGCCCGCTCGTAGCGCACCGGCATGTAGCCGCCCAGGGCCTGCCTACGCTCGTGGAGGTAGCGCATCTCCGGGGCGTCGTCATCGGGCTTGTAGAAGGGCGTCTCCTTGAGCTGCTCGTCGGGGATGGGGATCTCGTAGTGGTCGCGGAACCGGCGCAGGGCGTTCTCACCCATCTTCTTCTGCTGGTGGGTGATGTTCTGCCCCTCGCCGGCCTCGCCCATGCCGTAGCCCTTGACGGTCTTGGCCAGGATCACGGTCGGCTGCCCGGTATGGTTCACCGCGGCGTGGTAGGCCGCGTAGACCTTGTGCGGGTCGTGGCCACCGCGGTTGAGCCGGTAGATGTCGTAGTCGGACATGCCGGCGACCATCTTCTCCAGCTCCGGGTACTTGGCGAAGAAGTGCTTGCGGGTGTAATCACCGCCGCGCGCCTTGAAGGCCTGGTACTCGCCGTCGACGGCCTCCTCCATGCGCTGCTGCAGCAGCCCCTCGTGGTCAAGCTCGAGCAGCGGATCCCAGCGCGAGCCCCAGATCACCTTGATCACGTTCCAGCCGGCGCCGCGGAACTCGCCCTCGAGCTCCTGGATGATCTTGCCGTTGCCGCGCACCGGACCGTCGAGGCGCTGCAGGTTGCAGTTGACCACGAAGATCAGGTTGTCGAGCTGCTCGCGGGCGGCCAGGCCGATCGAGCCCATCGACTCCGGCTCGTCCATCTCGCCGTCGCCCATGAAGCACCAGACCTTGCGGTCTGCGGTGTCCTCGATCCCGCGGTGGTGCAGGTACTTCATCATGCGCGCCTGCTGCACCGCCTGGATCGGGCCGAGGCCCATGGAGACGGTGGGGAACTGCCAGAAGTTGGGCATCAGCCAAGGGTGGGGATAGGAGCTGATGCCGTCGCCGTCGACGTCCTGACGAAAACCGGCCAGCTGCTCGGCGCTGAGCCGCCCCTCGAGGAAGGCGCGGGCGTAGATCCCCGGCGCGGAGTGCCCCTGGAGGAAGACCAGATCGCCGTCCTGCTCCTCGTTGGGCGCCCGCCAGAAGTGGTTGAAGCCGACCTCGTAGAGGGTGCAGGCCGAGGCGTAGCTGGCGATGTGCCCGCCGATGCCGTCGTGCTCACGGTTGGCGGCAACCACCATGGCGATGGCGTTCCAGCGCACCAGCGCCCGGATACGCCACTCCAGGTGGTGATCGGTGTACTCCGGCGGGCGCACCTCGAGGTGCCGGGGGATGGTGTTGATGTAGCCGGTGGTGGCCTTGAAGGGCAGATGGCCGAGCCGGCGCCGGCCCTTGCTGACCAGGTGCTCGAGGATCTGCTGCGCCCGCTCGGGCCCCTCGTGCTCGATCACCGCATCCAGGGCGTCGAGCCACTCCTGGATCTCCTCCGGATCCGGATCGTCGCGCAACTCGGGTATCGATTTCATGGTCCACCTCCTGGTTAAGAGTCGCCGGGACCCACGGGGCGCGACACGGCGGGTGGCCGTCCCGCACCCGGCGGCCTTGTGGGCCCCCGGGGGATCCCCGCAGACGGGCGAGCTTTGTTGTTCTTGTCGTCGCTAGGTCACGGCTGCCTCTCCGCTCCCTCGGGCGGTTCCTCGAGCAGCTCGTCGAGCGAGGCGCTCTTGCGCGTCGACATCCCCGCGGTGACCGCAAAGCGCATGGCGTCCTCGACACTCATATCGACGGGCTCGACCACCGAGGCCGGAACCAGCAGCGTGTAGCCACCCACCTGGTAACTCATGGGGGTGTAGACGGCGATGGTGTGCTCGTCACCGAGCCCTTCGGCCACCCCCGCCCACTGCCTGCGCGTCACCACGCCGAGCACCCGGTAATCGCTACCGGGCAGCGGCACCGTGACCACCTGGTCGCCCAGCTCCTCGGCCCGGGAGACAAACCCGGTCAGGTCCTGCACCGCCCCGTAGATGGTCTTGACCACCGGCAGCTGCAGGAGGATCTGCTCGAACCACTCCCACAGGCGGCGCAGAAGGTAGAAGTTGAGGAGGACGCCGATGGCGAAGATGCCGGCCAGTGCCAGGGCCACGCCCAGGCCGGGGTGATACCAGGTCTCGGGGATGATCAGCTGCACGACGCTCCCGAGCGCCCGCTCGGCGGTCATGATCAGCCAGTAGAGAAGATAGAGGGTGACGACCGCCGGCAGAACCGCCAGCAGCCCCTTGAGGAAAATACCGCTAATCCTGCGCATGGTATTGCTCCCCGCTGGCTTGCCGGGGCGCCGTGGCGCCCCGGCAAGGCTCTGGGGACAGCTCCCGGTTCAGCTCACCTTGGGGGCGAGCTCGCCGGACTCGTAACGCTCGACCATGGTCTCGAGGGGGACCGGCTTGATCTTGGACGCCATCCCCGCCGAGCCGAAGGCCTCGTAGCGGGCCTTGCAGATCTCCTTCATAGCCTCGGTGGAGGCCTTCAGGAACTTGCGCGGGTCGAAGTTGGACGGGTTCTCGGCCAGGTGCTTGCGCACCGCGCCGGTGGAGGCCAGGCGCAGGTCGGTATCGATGTTGACCTTGCGCACCCCGTTGCGGATGCCCTCTTGGACCTCCTCGACCGGTACGCCGTAGGTCTCGGGGATCTCACCGCCGAACTGGTTGATCAGCTCCAGCCACTCCTGCGGCACCTGGGAGCTGCCGTGCATGACCAGGTGGGTGTCCGGCAGGCGCTGGTGGATCTCCTTGATCCGGCTGATGGCCAGGATGTCGCCCGTGGGCGGACGGGTGAACTTGTAGGCGCCGTGGCTGGTGCCGCAGGCGATGGCGAGGGCGTCGACATGGGTATCGCGGACGAACTGCGCCGCCTCCTCCGGGTCGGTGAGCAGTTTGTCCTTGTCCATCTTGCCCTCGGCCCCGACGCCGTCCTCCTTGCCGGCCTCACCGGTTTCGAGGGAGCCGAGCACGCCGATCTCGCCCTCGACCGAGACACCGCCGGCATGCGCCATCTCGGCAGCGCGGCGGGTCACTCCGGCGTTGTAGTCATAGTCGGCGGGGGTCTTGCCATCTTCCTTCAGCGAGCCGTCCATCATCACCGAGGTGAACCCGGACTGGATGGCGCGCATGCAGGCACCGGGGTTGGCACCGTGGTCCAGGTGGACCACCAGCGGGACGTCCGGATAGGACTCCACGGCGGCCTCCATCAGGTGCCGATAGAAGGGGACGCCGGCGTACTTGCGGGCCCCGGCGGACGCCTGGACGATAGCCGGGCTATCGCACTCCTTGGCCGCCTCCATGATGGCGTGGAGCTGCTCCATATTGTTGGCATTGAACGCCGGCATGCCGTAGCCGTGCTCGGCTGCATGATCGAGCAGCTGTCGCAGGGTGATCATCGCCATAGTCTCGACTCCTCCGCTATCTGTGCATTCACTCTAGAGATAATCGTCCACGCAGACGATGCGCAACGTGTTCGTACCGCCCGCGGCACCGAGCTCCTCGCCGTGGGTGACCAGGACGTAGTCGCCCTGGTTGACCAGTCCCTGACGGGAGAGGCGCGCCAGTAGCCGGCTCTTGAGGGCGTTGAGGTCCTCCTGCTCGGCATCGAACTCCAGCGGATAGACGCCGCGGTAGAGGGTCACCCGCCCCCGGGTCTCCGGGTGGCGGGTCAGGACGTAGATCGGCAGCCCCGAGCTAATCCGCGACATCCACGAGGCCGTTCCCCCGGATTCGGTGATGGCGATCAGCGCCTTGATGGAGAAGTGGTTGGCGGCGTACATCGCCGCCATGGCCACCGTCTCGTCGACCTGTGTGAAGTGCTCGTCCAGCCGGTGGTGGGAAACCGTCACCGTGCGACTGCGCTCGGCCGCCCGACAGACCCGGTCCATGGCGGCCACCGTCTCGGCCGGGAACGAGCCGGTGGCGGTTTCGGCCGATAGCATCACGGCGTCGGTGCCGTCCCGCACGGCGTTGGCCACGTCGAAGACCTCGGCCCGCGTCGGGATGGGGTTGTCGATCATCGACTCCATCATCTGCGTCGCCGTGATGGCCACCCGGTTGCGAGCCCGGGCGGTCTGGATGAGCTGCTTCTGGACCTCGGGCAACGCAGCATCGCCGATCTCCACGCCGAGATCGCCGCGGGCGACCATGATGGCATCGGCGGCATCCATGATCTCCTCGGCGGCGTCCAGTGCTTCGGCGCGCTCGATCTTGGCCACGATCCCGGAGCGCCCACCGGCCTCGGTGAGCAGCCGCCGGGCCTCGTGGATGTCGTCAGCGCACCGCGGGAACGAGACCGCCACGTAATCGGCGGCCAACTCGGCGGCCGTAACGATATCGACCCGGTCCTTGTCGGTGAGCGCCGGTGCGGAGAGCCCGCCACCGCGGCGGTTGATGCCCTTGCGATCGCTGAGTTCACCGCCAACCTGCACGGTGGTGTGGACGGCGGTCCCCTCGATGCGCTCGACCCGGACCACCAGGCGGCCGTCGTCGAGCAGCAGTTCGTCGCCGGGATGCAGGTCATCCGGCAGGGCCCGGTAGGCGACCCCGACGCGGGTGTGGTCCCCAGCATCCGGATCCACGGCGGGATCGAGGATGAAGGGGTCGCCGCGGCGCAGCTGGATCGGGCCATTGCGAAAGCGCTCGATGCGGATCTTCGGCCCCTGCAGATCCACCAGCACCCCGACACGGCGACCATGGGCCTCGCCCCAGGCGCGCACGGCCTCGACCCGCTGGCGGTGGTCGCTGGCCTCGCCGTGGGAGAGGTTGATGCGCACCACATCCACCCCGGCGGCGAGGACGGCCTCCAGGCCCTCGGGCCGGTCCGTCGCCGGCCCGAGGGTCGCCAAGATCTTGGTTCTGCGGGGCATCACGCCACCGGCTCCCTGACTGAGTACCGCGTCGATCACGAATGCGCCGCCGCGTGCTGCTCGAGGGCCGCAACACCGGGCAGCTCGCGACCCTCGAGGAACTCGAGGAAGGCGCCACCGCCGGTGGAGATGTAGGAGACCCGCTCGGTGATGCCGAACTGCTCCACGGCGGCCAGGGTGTCACCGCCGCCGGCGATCGAGAAGCCGTCACTGGCGGCAATGGCCTCGGCCAGTGCCTCGGTACCGCCGGCGAAGGGCGCCATCTCGAACACGCCCACCGGGCCGTTCCAGACCACCGTACCGGCATTGCGCAGCATGCCGTCGTAGCGGGCACGGGTCTTCGGCCCGACATCGAGGATCATCTCGTCGTCGGGCACGGCCTCCACCGGGTGGACGCTGGCCTCGGCGTCCGCGGAGAACTCCCTGGCGGTGATCACATCCTCGGGGATCGGGATCTCGCCACCCTTGGCGCGGGCCTCTTGCATCAGGCGCTTGGCGGTTTCGACGAAGTCAGCCTCATAGAGGGACTTGCCGACGGAGTATCCCGCCGCGGCAATGAAGGTGTTGGCGATCCCGCCGCCGACAATGAGCTGATCCACCTTGTGAGTGAGCGCCTCCAGCACCTGCACCTTACCGGAGACCTTGGAGCCGCCGACGATGGCGATCATCGGCCGGGCCGGGTTGTCCAGCGCCTTGCCCAGGGCCTCCAGCTCGGCGGCGAGCAGCGGACCGGCACACGCCTCGGGCGCGAAACGGGCCACGCCGTGGGTGGAGGCCTGGGCACGGTGCGCGGTGCCGAAGGCATCCATGACGAAGACATCGCACAGTGCCGCCATGCGTCGGGCCAGATCCTCGTCGTCCTTGGTCTCGCCGGGCTGAAAGCGCACGTTCTCCGCCAGCGCGACGCCGCCCTCGGCAACGTCGACGCCATCGAGCCATTCACGCACCACCGGCACCTCGCAACCCAGGATCTCGCCCAGGCGGCGGGCCACCGGAGCCATCGAGGCCTCGGCGTCGTATTCGCCCTCCTTGGGCCGCCCGAGGTGGGACATCACCAGCACCCGGCCACCGGCCTGCATGGCCTGGCGGATGCTCTCGGCGGCAGCGCGCACGCGGGTATCGTCGGCGACCTGGCCCTCCTTGATCGGGACGTTCAGGTCCTCGCGGATGAGCACCCGCTTGCCCGCCAGGTCGAGATCGGTCATGCGCTTCGCTTTCACGGCCACTCTCCTCTAGTCGATTCTGGTTCTGCGCCCGCGGGCGGGGGCCCTCAGCCGAGGACCCGCCGGCCCGCATCAGCCACGCTGTCCGCGGTCAGGCCGAAGTGCTCGTAGAGTTCCGGCCCCGGCGCCGATTCGCCGAAGGTGTCGAGGCCGACTACGAGGCCGCACTGACCGACCCAGCCCTGCCACAGGCCGGTGGCACCGGCCTCGACGGCCACCCGCGGTACATCACCGGGCAGCACCTGCTGACGGTAGGCCTCGTCCTGCGCGCAGAACGCCTCGACACAGGGCATGGAGACCACGCGAACGCTGCGCCCCTCGCCCTCGAGACGGTCCCGGGCCGCCATGGCCAGATCCACCTCGGAGCCGGTGGCCAGGATGACCAGCTCGGGCTTGCCGGAGCCGGCCTCCTTGAGGACATAGCCACCGCGGGCGATGGACCGGGCTTGGTCGCCGCTGCGCTGCTGCGGCTCCATGCCCTGGCGCGACAGTGCCAGCACGCTCGGTCCGTCCTCGCGGGCGATGGCCGCCGCCCAGGCCGCTGCAGTCTCCTGGGCGTCACACGGACGCCAAACGTGCAGGTTGGGGATCAGGCGCAGACTGGCCAGCTGCTCGACAGGCTGGTGCGTGGGTCCGTCCTCGCCGAGGCCGATGGAGTCGTGGGTGTAGATCATCACCACCCGCTGCTTCATCAGCGCCGCCATACGCACGGCGTTGCGGGCGTAGTCGGAGAAGATCAGGAAGGTGCCGCCGTAGGGGATGAACCCGCCGTGCAGGGCGATGCCGTTCATGATGGCGGTCATCCCGAACTCGCGCACGCCGTAAAAGACGTAGTTGCCGTCGGGCTGCTCCTGGCTGACCGTCGAGCAACCGTCCCACCAGGTGTTGTTCGAGCCTGTCAGGTCGGCGGAACCGCCGAGCAGCTCGGGCAGTTGCGGCCCGAAGTGACCGAGCACCGCCTGGGAAGACTTGCGGGTGGCGTCCTTCTTGCCGCCGGCGAACTTCTCCAGGCCCTCGGCAACCAGCTCTTGCCAGTTGCCCGGCAACTCACCGCGCATCCGCCGCTCCAGCTCGTCGGCCAGCTCGGGGTGTTCCTTGCGGTACGCCTCGAGGCGCTCGCCCCACTCCTGGAGCAGCTGCTCGCCACCAGCACGCGCATCCCACGCCTTGTAATGGGCTTCGGGGATCTCGAACGGGCCGTGCTCCCAGCCCAGCTGCTTGCGGCAGGCGGCGATCTCCTCTTCGCCCAAGGGGGCACCGTGCACGCCAGCGGTGCCGCACTGATTGGGCGCACCGAAGCCGATCACCGTCTTGCAGTCGATCAGCGTCGGGCGGCTGGTATCGGCGCGCGCCTGCTCGATGGCCTGCCGCACGGCCTCGCCGTCGTGACCATCCACCGGGCCGATCACCTGCCAGCCGTAAGCCTCGAAACGCTTGCGGACATCCTCCGTGTACCAGCCCTCGACGTTGCCGTCGATGGAGATGCTGTTGTCGTCGTAGAAGGCAATCAGCTTGCCCAGCCCCAGGGTGCCGGCCAGCGAGCACGCCTCATGGGAGACCCCCTCCATCAGGCAGCCGTCGCCCATGAAGACGTAGGTGTAGTGATCGATGATCTCGTGGCCCGGGCGGTTGAAGCGCGCCGCCAGCATCCGCTCGGCCAGCGCCAGGCCAACGCTGTTCGCCAGCCCCTGGCCCAGCGGCCCGGTGGTGGTCTCCACGCCCGGCGTGTAGCCGTACTCCGGGTGCCCCGGGGTCCGGGAGTGCAGCTGGCGGAAGTTCTTGAGGTCGTCGGTGGTGAGGTCGTAGCCGGTCAGATGGAGCAGCGCATACTGCAGCATCGACCCGTGACCATTGGAGAGGACGAAACGATCGCGGTCGAACCAGCCCGGCCGCTGGGGCGCATGGCGCATGTAGTCCCGCCACAGCACCTCGGCGATGTCCGCCATACCCATCGGTGCCCCCGGGTGGCCGGAGTTGGCCTTTTGGACAGCGTCCATGGCCAGGGCGCGAATGCCGTTGGCGAGCTCTCGTCGGCTCAGTTCGGTCGACGCCATGTTCTACCTCCCTCAATGGAATATTGTTCTGTTGCGGCTCGGGTCGAGCGTGCCGCCATACTGCCCCGAAACTTTACGGATCGCGAACGATCAGCAAAAGCAAACCGTCCTGATCGTCCGAATAAGCGGCTACCGGGTCAGCTGGGCGAACACCGCCGGCAGGCGCTCCGGCAGGCGCTCCACGTGCTCGACCACCGAGTAGCCGTTGGCCCCGAAGATCCGTGACACGTAGGCGTCCGCGTCCCGATCCAGGGTCAGGCAGTAGCTGGTCACCCCTCGGGCGGACAGCTCCTCGGCAGCCTTGCGGGCGTCGTGGCGCAGGTACTGCGGATCCCGCACGTCGACGTCGTGCGGCTCTCCGTCGGTGACGATCAATAACAGCTTGCGCCGCTGCGGTTGACGCACCAAGTGGGCCCCGGCGTGGCGCATTGCCGCGCCCATGCGGGTCGAGTACTGCCCGCGCATCCCAGCCAGGCGGGACTTCGCTTCCTCGCTCCACGGCTGATGGAAGTCCTTGAACCGGTAGTACTGGACGTCGTGCCGACCGTCCGAGGAGAAGCCGTGGACGGCGAAGGGGTCACCGATGCCGTTGATGGCCCAGCCGAGCAGCGAGGTGGCCTCGCGGGTCAGCTCGATGACGGTCTTCTCGCTGCCGCCCATAGCGTCGTTGGTGGACTCGGAGAGATCGAGCAGAAGCAGCACCGACAGATCCCGGGTCTTACGGATGTAGCGGGTGTTGATGCGCGGATCGGGGCTCATGCCCAGGCGCAGGTCGACCATGGAGCGCACGGCGGCGTCGATATCCAGCTCGTCGCCGTCCTCCTGTCGGCGCTCGCGGATCACCCCCTGGGGCTGCAAGGCGTCGACGAGGTAGCGCAGGCGGCTGGCCACCGGCCGGTAGTCCTTGAGGACCTGGTCCATGACCTCGGGGTCGCCGCGTTTCGGACGGCGCTCGACCACCGTGACCCAGTCGGGGCGATTGAGCTGGACCTGGTAATCCCACTCCGGGTAATGGAACGGCGGGCTGGCCGGCTCCACCCCTTCCATCTCGTTGTAGCTGACCCCGAAGTCCTCGTAGGGGAAGAGCTCCGTCCCGAGGACCCAGACCTCCTGCGCGTCGTCGCCGGCGAGTTCGCAGTCAACCTCGTTGACGAACTCCATCAGGTTGACCTGGCGGCGCACCTGCCGGTGGCTGGCCGGGATGTACTCCGCCTCGAGCCACTCCTCCTCATCGCTGGCGAAGAGGTAGCGGTTGTCGTCGCGGTAAGGGACGGCCATCCGCTGCAGGACGCGGGCCGAGGGCATGGGGTAGCGCTGCGCCAGGCTATTGTGCAGCTCCATGCCCAGCTCCCACGACAGCCCCACGTCCCGGGGGCGATCGGCGAAGTGGTAGTGGAAGATCTCGCGCACCTGCTGGACCCAGGGGTCGTCGTCGGCGTACTCCGGGTCAAGCAGGGCGTGGGCAGCCCGCTCCAGGCGCTCGACCACCGGATCCAGCTCCACCTCGCGCTCGGCGGCCCGGGCCCGGTGGAAAGGCAGCCACAGCCGCTGCAGCCCCGGAAACTCGTCGATGGCCAGCGCCTCGACCCGGGCGTCCTCGATCAGGCCGATGACGGCCATCTGCGCCGGATTGAGCATCTCGGGCGAGAGCGGCTCGATGGTATGGACCAGGTGCGCGGCCGCGTGGGCGGCCGCGGCCCGATAGAGGTCCTTGCCCGGCAGCCCGTGGTAGTCGTCGTAAGCGTCGGGCAGATGGATCACCCGCTGCTCGATGAACGGCTTGTACCCCTCGCGGGTCTCGAAGTCCCCGGAGGTCGGCCGCATGAAGAAGTCCCGGGCCCAGAGCGCACGCAGGTAGAAGTTGAGCTTGCGCTGGTTATCCACCAGCAGCGTGCCGCGGCGCTCCTGCTGGAGCATCGCCTGACTGTCGGCACTCTGCAGGCCGAAGTAGGCGCGCTGCTGCTCGAAATCGCGGGCGTGGGCCTGGGCGCCCCACAGCGCCCAGCGCCGGAACCCGCCCAGGGTGAGCTTGGAGAAGAGCTCGTCGAGGTTCTCGAGCATCGGCCGCAGGCCGCGCGGAGCCTTGGCCGAAAGCTGGTGGACGAGGTTCAGGAACTGGCGCAGCAGCTCCGGATCGCCGAGCCGTCGCGCGGCAGTGGGTAAGCCGGCCAGCAGCAGGGCAATCACCTGGCCGCTGACCATCGAGGAGAGCTTCATGGCGGCAGTGACCACCTCGGTGAGCACGTCCTCGCCCACTTCCTTGGCCACCGCAGGCATCGCCTCCAGGTAGCAGATGACCAAGTCGGCGCCGCGGCCCAGCTCGGCCAGGGCCCGGGCCCCTTCCAGGTAGTTGTGCAGCCCCCGTGGCGACATCACCCGCGACGCCTCGGCGAAGCTCGCCTCCAGCGTCTCGGCGATCCGCGGATCCGCCGCCACCAGGGTCTCACGGTAGTCCTCGAGGCGCACCGTCATCGCAATCCCCCGCACTGCCCCCGGGTGATCACCCGGTCGTTCAGAAGTAGGTCGCCACCGCCTGATCCAGCGTCTCGCGCATGTCCGGATCGTCGGTCAGGGGGCGCACCAGCGACATGGTGCAGGCTGAGCGCGGCTCGATGCCCTTGGCGATCAGGTTGCCGGCGTAGACCAGCAGACGCGTGGAGATCCCTTCATCCAGCCCGTGACCTTTGAGGTTGCGGGCGCGGTGGGCGATCTGCACCAGCTTGTCGGCGATATCGCTGTCGACGCCGGTCTCGTGGGCGACGATCTCCGCCTCGGCCGCGGCCTCCGGGTAGTCGAAGTCGAGGGCGCCGAAACGCTGCTTGGTGGACTGCTTGAGGTCCTTCATCAGCGACTGATAGCCGGGGTTGTAGGAAATCACCAGGTGGAAGTCCGGGTGGGCGTGCACCAGCTCGCCCTTCTTCTCGAGCGGCAGGGTGCGCCGGTGGTCGGTCAGGGGGTGGATCACCACGGTGGTGTCCTGGCGCGCCTCGACCACCTCGTCGAGGTAGCAGATGGCGCCGATCCGCGCCGCGGTGGTCAGCGGCCCGTCCTGCCAGCGGGTGCCATTGGCGTCGAGCAGGTAGCGGCCCACCAGGTCGGCGGCGGTCATATCCTCGTTGCAGGCCACCGTAACCAGGGGACGCTGCAGCTGCCAGGCCATGTACTCGACGAAACGAGACTTGCCGCAGCCGGTCGGCCCCTTGAGCATGACGGGCATGCGGGCCTGGTAGGCGGCCTGGTAGAGATCGACCTCGTCACTGACCGGCCGGTAGTACGGCGCTTCAGTGACGCGATACTGGTCCACATCGTGCTCGGTCATCGGCCCCTCCGCTCGGGTACTGGCTTTTCGAATGGCGACGGGGGCGATCCCGGCCACCATTCGAAAAGCAGCGGTGCGGTCCCGGCGACCACCGCCCGGCGCGGGCGGCGATCGCCGGGCACACCCCGGCCACTAGGCGTCGATGGGACCCCGATAGATCACCATCGCGGTGCCCTGCGTCTGCCGGTAGTTGTCGTAGCCAATCAGGCGCACGTGGTGCTCCGGGTGCTCCTTGTGGCACGCCTCGGCCTCTTTGAGGATGGCGTCCACGTCGGTCTCGCCGAACATCGGCAGCTTCCACATGTACCAGTAGTGGTCGAAGGCGTTCTCCGGCTCGGTGTGCTCGATGGCCGGGTTCCAGCCCTGGTCGACGATGTACTGGACCTGCTTGCGGACGTCCGCGTCGCTCATCTCCGGCAGGTAGGAGAAGGTCTCGAAGCGACGGCTGTTCGGATCGGACAGCTTGGACTTGTAATCCTGGATCTCACTCATTGCTCAGTCTCCTTCCCCTTTACCGGTGCGCCGTGTCCAGCTTGTCCACGGTGTCGAACTCGAACTTGATCTCCTTCCACGTCTCCATGGCGGCCTTCAGCTCGGGGCTGCTCTTGGCGGCCTCGGTGAGGATCTCCTTGCCCTCCTTCTCGAGCTCGCGGCCCTCGTTGCGGGCCTTGACGCAGGCCTCCAGGGCCACGCGGTTGGCCGCGGCGCCGGCGGCATTGCCCCAGGGGTGGCCCAGCGTACCGCCGCCGAACTGGAAGACCGCATCGTCACCGAAGATCGACAACAGAGCCGGCATGTGCCAGACGTGGATCCCGCCGGAAGCGACGGCGAAGGCGCCCGGCATCGCGCCCCACTCCTGATCGAAGAACAGGCCGCGGGAGCGGTCCTCCTCGATGTAAGGCTTGCGCAGCAGGTCGATCCAGCCCAGCGTCGACTGGCGGTCACCCTCGAGCTTGCCGACCACCGTTCCGGTGTGCAGCTGGTCGCCGCCCATCAGGCGCAGGATCTTGGTCAGCACCCGGAAGTGGATGCCGTGGTTCGGGTTGCGGTCGAGCACCGCGTGCATGGCGCGGTGGATGTGCAGCAGCATGCCGTTGTCGCGGCACCAGTTGGCCAGGCCCTGGTGGGCACAGAAGCCGGCGGTGATGTAGTCGTGCATGATGATCGGCGCGCCGATCTCCTTGGCAAACTCGGCACGCTTGTACATCTCCTCCGGCGTCGGGGCGGTGACGTTGAGGTAGTGGCCCTTGCGCTCGCCGGTTTCCTCCTCGGCCTTCTGGATCGCCTCCATGACGAACTCGAAGCGGTCGCGCCAGCGCATGAAGGGCTGGGAGTTGACGTTCTCGTCGTCCTTGGTGAAGTCGAGACCGCCGCGCAGGCACTCGTAGACCGCGCGGCCGTAGTTCTTGGCCGAGAGGCCGAGCTTGGGCTTGATGGTGCAGCCGAGCAGCGGCCGGCCGTACTTGTTCATCTTGTCCCGCTCGACCTGGATGCCGTTCGGCGGCCCGGGGCAGGTCATCACGAAGTGCAGCGGGAAGCGCACGTCCTCCAGGCGCAGGGCGCGCACGGCCTTGAAGCCGAAGACGTTGCCCACCAGCGAGGTGAAGACGTTGACGATCGAGCCCTCTTCGAAGAGGTCGATGGGGTAGGCGATGAAGGCGTAGAAGGCCTCGTCGTCGCCCGGCACGTCCTCGACCTTGTAGGCGCGACCCTTGTAGTGCTCCAGGTCGGTGAGCAGGTCGGTCCAGACCGTGGTCCAGGTCCCGGTGGAGGACTCGGCGGCGACGGCGGCGGCCGCCTCCTCGCGGTCCACGCCGGGCTGCGGCGTCACCTTGAACACGGCCAGAAGGTCGCTATCCTTGATCTTGTAATCGGGCTCCCAGTAGGTCTCCCGATAATCCTTGACGCCCGCGGTGTACGTCTTGCTAGCCATCGATCCTCTCCTCAAGCGTTTCTGCTCGTAAGTCCAAACACGCCCCGGGGCTTTGATGAGCAGCACCGGTTCTTGTGGCTGCCCCTTGCGGCATGTCTTCAGACAGCATAGCCTTGCAGTTCAAGAAGAAAAAGAAATTGTTTTTGGTGCTTGGATAAGTTTTCCATTATTAACAAGCATTGGGGGAGGCCCAGGAGGATGAACATCACACTACGGCAGCTACAGGTGTTCGAGTCTGTAGCCCGACATCTCAGCTTCACCCGTGCCGC
This sequence comes from Halorhodospira sp. 9628, assembly GCF_022228075.1. Lineage (NCBI taxonomy): Bacteria > Pseudomonadati > Pseudomonadota > Gammaproteobacteria > Chromatiales > Ectothiorhodospiraceae > Halorhodospira > Halorhodospira sp. 9628. The sequence goes on along the minus strand of NZ_JAJNRF010000002.1, from coordinate 149,080 downwards.
CGAGGAGCTGTATCTCACGCAGCCGGCGGTCTCCATGCAGATCAAGCAGCTCGAGCAGCAGGTCGGACTGCCCCTGTTCGAGCAGATCGGTAAACGAATCTACCTCACCGAGGCCGGCGAGGAGGTGCGGCGCTATGCCCAGCGCATCTCCGCCGAACTGCGCGAGCTCGCCGACGGCCTCGAAGCCCTGCGCGGGCTGAACAGCGGCCGACTGCGACTGACGGTGGCCTCGACCGCCAACTACTTCGCCACCGACCTGCTCGCCGCCTTCACCCGGCGACAGCCCGGGGTGACGTTCCAGCTAGAGGTCACCAACCGGGAGGGGGTGATCCGCCGCATTCAGGACAATGAGATGGACCTGGCGGTCATGGGTCGCCCGCCGGAGGGGCTGGATGTCGCCGCCGAGGCCTTCATGCCGAATCCGCTGGTGATCATCGCCGCGCCGGACCACCCACTGGCAGACGGCTCGCCGATCCCACTCGAACGCCTGCAGGACGAGCTCTTCGTGCTGCGCGAGCAGGGCTCGGGCACCCGCAACGCGGTCCAGCGCGTGCTCGAGGAACGCGGCATGAACCTGCGCGGCGGACTCGAAATGAGTTCCAACGAGGCCATCAAGCAGTCGGTACAGGCCGGACTCGGGCTCGGCGTCGTCTCCATCCACACCGTAGCCCTGGAGCTCGAGCTGGGCCGGCTGCGGGTGCTCAACGTCGAGGGCTTCCCTCTGGAGCGGCAGTGGTACCTGGTCCACCGCTCGGGCAAGCGCCTCTCGCCGGCGGCGGAGGCGTTCCGTCAGTTCATCCTCGACGAGGCCCACCGGCACTGGCAGGTCCCGGAGACGCCAGGGGTTGCGCCCCCGCAGGAACCGCCGCTGCAGGCCGTTCCGTGAGCCCGTTTATTCCAATAATCATCAATCCTTAGTTCCCCGCGGGGCGCCCCGGGCTTAGCTTGCCGGGGCGCCCTGGGTTCAAGCCGGGAGGAGTACCCATGAACAAGCCGTGGATCGCACCGTCCATCCTGTCCGCCGATTTCGCCCGCCTGGGCGATGAGGTCAACGCCGTTCTCCGGGCCGGCGCCGATGCCATCCACTTCGATGTCATGGACAACCACTATGTCCCCAATCTGACCATCGGCCCGCTGGTCTGCCAGGCGCTGCGCGATCACGGCATCACTGCGCCCATTGACGTGCATCTGATGATCAAGCCGGTGGACCGGATCATCCCCGATTTCGCCGCGGCCGGGGCCGACTGGATCACCTTCCACCCCGAGGCCAGCGAGCACGTCGACCGCTCCCTGAGCCTGATCCGCGAGCACGGCTGCCGGGCCGGCCTGGTCTTCAACCCGGCCACGCCGCTCGACTGCCTGCGCTACGTCGCCGATAAGGTCGACATGGTGCTGCTGATGTCGGTCAACCCCGGCTTCGGGGGGCAGAAGTTCATCCCCGGGACCATCGACAAGATCCGCGAGGCGCGGCAACTGATCGATGAGCTGAACCCGGACGCCCGCCTGCAGGTCGACGGCGGGATCAAGGCCGAGAACATCCGTCAGGTGGCCGAGGCCGGCGCGGACACCTTCGTGGCCGGCTCGGCGGTCTTCGGGGCCGAAGACTACGGCCAGGCCATCGCCGATATGCGCAAGGAGCTCGAGGCTGCGCACCGCGCCGGTTGAGCTCGCGTTCAAGGGAATTTCTAGTCAGCGAGCAAGAGGGTCAAGCCATGTCCGAGAAGCATCCCATCATTGCGGTCACAGGCTCCTCCGGGGCAGGGACCAGCACCGTCAAGAACGCCTTCGAGCACATCTTCCGCCGGGAACAGGTCACCCCGGTGGTGATCGAGGGCGACGCTTTCCACCGCTTCAACCGGCAGGAGATGCGCGACCAGCTGGCCCGAGCCGCCGAGGAGGGGCGCAACCTGAGCCACTTCGGGCCGGAGGCCAACGTCTTCGACGAGCTCGAGCACTCCTTCCGCCGGTACGGCCAGGAGGGCATCTGTCGACGCCGCAGGTACCTTCACAGCGATGAGGAGGCGGAACCCTACGGACTGCGCCCCGGCGAGTTCACCGACTGGGAGGACGCCGGCCAGGACAGCGATCTGCTCTTCTACGAGGGGCTGCACGGCGGCGTCGTGACCGAGGAGCACAACGTGGCGCAGCACGTGGACCTGCTCGTCGGCGTGGTGCCCATCGTCAACCTGGAGTGGATCCAGAAGATCCATCGCGACGGCGCCGAGCGCGGCTACACAGCCGAGAAGACCGTGGACACCATCCTGCGGCGCATGCCGGACTACGTGAACTACGTCACGCCGCAGTTCTCGCGGACCGACATCAACTTCCAGCGCGTACCCACGGTGGATACCTCGAACCCGTTTATCGCCCGGGACGTGCCGACGCCGGATGAGTCCTTTACGGTGATCCGCTTCCGTCAGCCGGAGCGCTTCGGGATCGATTTCCCGTACCTGCTGAACATGATCCCCGACTCCTTCATGTCGCGGCGGAACACCATGGTGGTCCCCGGCGGCAAGACCGGCTTCGCCATGGAGCTGATTATGACGCCGATCATCCACGAGTTCGTCGAGCGCAGTCGCAAGCTCAAGGGCTCGCGCTAGGCGGCGCGGCCCGCGGCCGGCAGGAGAAACCGAAAGAGGGGGCGTCACCGCGGTGACGCCCCCTCTTTATTCGGGATCGACCCACCTCGGGGCGGGCCGTCAGGACTTAGAACTGCTCTTCGAGATCCTCGTCGCCGAAGTCGTCATCGAAGTCGTCATCAAAGTCGTCCTCGAAGTCATCAAAGGCCTCGTCCTCGTCCATCGGGGCCGGCTCATCGCCCTCCGGCATCTCCTCGAACTCGTCGAGCTCCTCGAAGTCGTCGCCGCCGCCGCAGCCCGCCAGCGTCAGCCCGCCGGCGATGGTCAGGACCCCCAGGATGGTTGCCAGCTTGCGCATCAGTCCTCTCCTCTCTAGGCGATTTGGAATGATCCGGGGAAGCGCGCATCAGCACGCGCCCCCGCCTCAATCACAAGGACACCGGCACACTGCGTCAAGTTCCCCCGGGGTGAACCCTTGGGCGACGCCAGGGGAGCGGGCATAATCAAGGCCTTCAACGGCAGCGTGAAACAATGGAGGCGGTCGTGACACGGAGCTCCCAACCGCAGTTCAATGGCGGCTACCCCCTGCGGCGCCCGCGCCGGATGCGCCGCGACGCCTTCTCCCGCCGACTCATGCGGGAGACCCGGCTGGGCCCGGAGGATCTGATCCAGCCGGTCTTCGTCCTCGACGGCGAGGATCGCACCGAGCCGGTGCCCTCCATGCCCGGCGTCGAGCGCATGACCATCGACCGACTGGTCCAGGAGGCGCGGGAGCTGCACGCCCTCGGCATCCCGCTGATCGCCATCTTCCCGGTGACCCCCGCCGAAGTGAAAAGCGAGGACGCGCGCGAAGCCTACAACCCGAGCGGCATCGCCCAGCGCGCCGTGCGTGCGGTCAAGGATGCGGTCCCCGGGATGGGCGTCATGACCGACGTCGCCCTCGACCCGTTCACCAGTCACGGCCAGGACGGGCTGATCGACGAAACCGGCTACGTCATGAACGAGGAGACCGTCGAGGTCCTGGTCCGCCAGGCGCTCTCCCACGCCGAGGCCGGAGCCGACGTGGTCGGCCCCTCCGACATGATGGATGGCCGCGTGGGGGCGATCCGCAGCGCCCTGGAGTCCCACGACCACCGCAATGTGCGCATCCTCTCCTACGCGGCCAAGTACGCCTCCTGCTACTACGGTCCGTTCCGCGATGCCGTGGGCTCCTCGGACAACCTCGGCAGCGGCGTGGCCGGACCGGGCAAGGACAGCTATCAGATGGACCCGGGCAACAGCGACGAGGCCCTGCACGAGGTGGCCCTCGATCTGCAGGAGGGGGCCGACATGTTCATGGTCAAACCCGGCCTCCCCTACCTGGACGTCATCCGGCGGATCAAGGACGAATTCGGGGTGCCGACCTTCGCCTACCAGGTCAGCGGCGAGTACTCCATGCTCAAGGCAGCCGCCCAGAACGGCTGGCTCGACGAGCGCGAGTGCGTGCTCGAGGCGCTGCTCTCGCTGCGCCGGGCGGGCGCCGATGGCATCCTGACCTACCACGCACGGGCTGCGGCTCAGTGGATGCGCGAAGAGGACTGAGATCTTGAAGAGCTACTTCGCCCGGATCTTCGGCTCCTCGCCGGTCGCACCTTTGCAGCAACACATGGCCGAGGTGGTCGACTGCGTGGAGGTGCTGCCGGAACTCTTCCGGGCCTCGGCGGCGGGCGACGTGCAGCGCATGCGCGACGCCCACCGCCAGATCGTCCAGCACGAGCACGAGGCGGACCGCCTGAAGAAGGAGATCCGCGCACACCTGCCGCCGGATCTGTTCATGCCGTGGGACCGGCGTGACTTCCTCGAGCTGCTGCGCGCCCAGGATCGGATCGCCAACAAGAGCAAGGACATCGCCGGGCTGATGATCGGCCGCCAGATGCAGTGGCCGGCGGCACTGGAAGAGGCCACCCTGGGTCTGCTCGATCAGGGCATCGAGGCGGCCCGCCAGGCCAAGGCCTCGGTACGCGAGCTCGATGAGCTGGTCGAGGCCGGCTTCCGCGGCGCGGAGCTGGAGATCGTCGAGAGCCTGCTGGACAAACTCGACGACGTAGAGGCCGAAACCGACCGCATGCAGGTCCAGCTGCGCTCGCAGCTGTTCGAGATCGAGCGCGAGCTCTACCCGGTGGATGTCATGTTCCTCTACCAGATCATCGAGGCCCTCGGCACCCTCGCCGACCGTGCCCAGCAGACGGGCGCCCGCTTTCAGATCCTGCTCGCGCGCTGAGGCATGGAATACGCCGTCGTCTACCTGGCCCTCGCCGCTGCGTTCGGACTGTTCATGGCCTGGGGCATCGGGGCCAACGACGTGGCCAACGCCATGGCCACGTCGGTGGGCTCGCGGGCACTGACCATTCGCCAGGCGGTGGTGATCGCCGCCATCTTCGAGTTCGCCGGCGCGGTGCTCGCCGGCGGCGCGGTGGCAGCCACGGTCCGCGGCGGCATCGTCGACACCTCATCACTGGTCGGCGAGGAGGAGATCCTCGTCTTCGGCATGCTCGCCGCCCTCGCCGCCGCTGGCTGCTGGCTGCTGGTGGCCTCCTGGCGAGGTTGGCCGGTCTCCACCACGCACTCGATCATCGGCGCCCTGGTCGGCTTCGGTATCGCCGGACTGGGCTGGGGGGCCATCCACTGGCCGGCCGTCGGGCAGGTGGCCGCCAGCTGGGTCACCTCGCCGCTGATCGCTGCGGTGGTCAGCTTCGCCCTGTTCCGCTCAGTGCAGATGCTGGTCCTCGACCGCCGCCATCCGCTGGAGGCGGCGAAGAAGTGGGTGCCCTTCTATATCTTCCTCACCGGGTTCTTCGTCTCGGTCATCACCCTCTTCCGTGGGCTGCAGCACATCGGGCTGGAGCTGGGCTTCGCCACCAACCTCCTGCTGTCGCTCGCCATCGGCCTGGTCATGGCCTGGGCCGGCAAGCTGGCGATCCATCGCACCCGCTTCGACGAGCGCCCTCACCGGCGCTACCAGTTCCGTAACGTCGAACGGGTCTTCGCCGTACTGATGATCATCACCGCCTGCGCCATGGCCTTCGCCCACGGCTCCAACGACGTAGCCAACGCCGTCGGGCCGGTGGCCGCGGTGGTCGCCACCGTGACCAGCGGCGAGATCCAGCCCGAGGCACCGGTCCCGGTGTGGGTCCTGGTCCTGGGCGCAGTGGGTATCGTCGCTGGATTGCTGATGCTCGGCCGCCACGTCATCGCCACGGTGGGCAAGAACATCACCCAGCTCACCCCGAGCCGGGGGTTCGCCTGCAATCTGGCCACCGCCGGGACCGTGGTCACCGCCTCGGGCATCGGCCTGCCCATCTCCACCACCCACACCCTGGTCGGGGCCGTGCTCGGCGTCGGGCTGGCCCGTGGACTGGCCGCCATCGACCTGCGGGTGGTGACCGGGGTGTTCATGTCGTGGCTCGTCACCCTGCCTGCCGGTGGCATCCTCGCCGTGGTCTTTTTCTACTTGCTCTACTGGAGCTTCGGCTGAACCGGGACAGACCCATGAGCGATCACTACGCCGTCGTCGGCAACCCGATTGCCCACAGCAAATCACCCCAAATCCACGCCCGCTTCGCCGCGGAGGTAGGGGCCGACCTGTTCTACCAGCGCTTGTGGGCCCCGGAGGAACACTTCGACGCCGTGGCGCAAGCGTTCTTCGCCGGCGGCGGCCACGGGCTCAACGTCACCGTGCCGTTCAAGGAGGCAGCCTGTGCCTTCGCCGACACCCTCAGCGAGCGGGCCCGAACCGCCGGCGCCGTGAACACCCTGCGCGCCGAGGCCGACGGTCGCCGCTTCGGCGACAACACCGACGGTATCGGCCTGCTGCGCGACCTGCGCGACAATCACGGGGTCCAGCTGGCCGGCCGGCGCCTGCTCCTGCTCGGCGCCGGCGGCGCCGCCCGAGGGGTCCTGAGCGAGCTGCTCGCCGAGGGGCCACAGACGCTGGTCATCGCCAACCGCACGGTGAGTCGCGCCGAGGCCCTCGCCTCCGCCGACACGCGCATCCGCGGTTGCGGCTTCGAAGCGCTGCACGGGCATACCTTTGACGTGGTACTGAACACCACCGCCGCCGGGCTGCAGGGCGAGATGCCACCCCTGCCCGACGACTTGCTCGCCCCCGGCGCCGCCGCCTACGACCTGGTCTATGCCGACGGCGACACGCCGTTCATGGCCTGGGCACGGGCGCGCGGCGCCGCCGTGGTCTGCGACGGTCTGGGCATGCTCGTTGAGCAGGCAGCGGAATCGTTCTATCTCTGGCGCGGCACCTACCCGCAGACTGCTCCGGTCATCGCAGCACTGCGCGGCGGGGCCTGAACCGCCTGTCTACGCGCGGGGCCGCTCAGACCTCGCGGCTGTTGACCATGACCTCGGCCTCACCGGTGAGCACGGTGCGCTTGCGCACGTAGCAGCGGGTATCCAGGCGCACGCGATGGCGCTCGCGCTCCACCTCGATGACTGTGGCCTCGGCGCGCACGGTGTCACCGATGCGCACCGGCGCCTGGAAGCGCAGCTGCTGACCGAGGTAAATGGCCCCCGGCCCCGGCATGCGGGTGCCGAGGACGCAGGAGATCAGCCCACCGAGGAACAGCCCGTGGGCGATGCGCCCCTTGGCGAAGGTCGTCGAGGCAAACTCCTCGTTGATGTGCACGGGGTTATTGTCCCCGGAGAGGCCGGCGAAGAGGACCAGGTCGGCCTCGGTGACGGTCCGCGTGTAGGATCCCGCCATCCCCGGCTCCAGATCCTCGACGCAGTACCCCTGCAGCTCATGAACCATGCGCTTCTTGCTCCCGCTCGCCGTCGTTGAACGCGGTAAATACGGATGGTGACTGGGTTGTCACTCTGACACGCGCGGGTGCAAAAAGGCCAGTGGGACGCCGTGCCGGACCGCCGGCAATCGGCGTTTGCGCCCACGGGGGCTCGTGCATATACTACCGTCCCGCTTTTGTCGGCGGGTGATCGACACCGGCGGCGCACCGCGCCCAGAGGGCCGGCCGCCCCCTGAAAAAAACGACCCCGCAGCATCCCAGAGGCGACCGTGACGGACGAAAACGCACCCGGCCTGTACCGGCCCAGCTTCGAACGAGACAACTGCGGTTTCGGGCTGATTGCCCATATGGATGGTAACCCCAGCCATTGGCTCATCGAAACCGCTGTAGCCGCCCTCGGGCGACTCACTCACCGTGGCGCGGTGGCGGCCGACGGCAAGACCGGCGACGGCTGCGGCCTGCTGCTGACCAAGCCCGACGCCTTCCTGCGCGCCGTGGCAGAGGAGGCTGGCCTGGAACTCGGCGAGCAGTACGCCGTGGGCAGCCTGTTCCTCCACCCCGACGACCAGCGCGCGGAAGCCGCCCGCGAGGCCCTACGTGAGGCGCTGCGCAGCCAGGGGCTGGAGCCGGCCGGATTCCGCGAGGTCCCGGTGGACCCCTCGGCGCTGGGGGCCCAGGCCCTCCAAACCCGTCCCCGGATCGAACAAGTCTTCGTCAACGCCGATCCGGGGATGGAGGCCCAGGACCTGGAACGGCGGTTGTTCATCGCCCGCCGGCTTACCGAGAAGGCAATCAGCAGCGAAGACGAGGTCTTCTACGTCGCCAGCCTTTCGGGCCGGGTCCTCTCCTACAAGGGGCTGGTGATGCCGGATTACCTCCCCTCCTTCTACCAGGACCTTCAGGACCCGCGCCTCGCCTCTTCCCTTTGCGTCTTCCACCAGCGTTTCTCCACCAACACCCTGCCCCAATGGCGCCTCGCCCAGCCGTTCCGCTACCTGGCTCATAATGGCGAGATCAACACCATCCAGGGCAACCGCAACTGGGCCAATGCCCGGGCTTTCACGCTGAACACCCCGCTGATCCCTGACATGGAAGCGGTGCACCCGCTGGTCAACAGCGAGGGTTCCGATTCCTCGAGCCTCGACAACATGCTCGACGTGCTCCTCCAGGGGGGGATGGACATCTTCCGCGCCATGCGCCTCCTCATGCCCCCGGCTTGGCAGAACGTCGACTCTATGGACGCAGACCTGCGCGCGTTCTACGAGTACCACTCCATGCACTGCGAGCCCTGGGACGGTCCGGCCGGCATCGTCCTCACCGACGGCCGCCACGCCGCCTGCACCCTGGATCGCAACGGCCTGCGGCCGGCACGCTGGGTGATGACCCGCGATCGCCACATCACCCTGGCCTCGGAGATCGGCGTCTGGGACTACGACCCGGCCGAGGTGGTGGCCAAGGGGCGACTCAAGCCCGGCGAAATGCTCGCCGCCGATACCGAAACCGGACAGCTGCTCACTCCCGAGCAGATCGACGAGCGGCTGATGCGCCGCAAGCCTTATAAGGTCTGGCTCAGCGACCACCTGCGCCGCCTCGAGCCCCTCGCCGGCCACGACGGCCGCACGCCGCAGCCCGATGCCAAGGCCCTTGAAGTCCACCAGAAGCTCTTCGGCGTCTCTTTCGAGGAGCGCGACCAGGTGATGAAGGTGATGGCCGAGGACGGCCAGGAGGCCGTCGGCTCGATGGGCGACGACACCCCACTGCCGGTGCTCTCGCGCAAGGTCCGAGCCCTCTACGACACCTTCCGACAGCAGTTCGCCCAGGTCACCAACCCGGCGATCGACCCGCTGCGCGAGCGGATCGTGATGTCGCTGGAGACCTGTCTGGGCCGGGAAAAGAACCTCTTCGACGAGTCCGAGGATCACGCCAAGCGCATTACCGTGGACTCGCCGGTGCTCTCCGGCGCAAAGTTCGCGGCGCTCAAGGCCCTGGACGACCCGGAGTACGCCCACACCGTCATCGACCTGACCTACGACCCCGCTCAACTGAGTCTGCGCAGCGCCATCGAGGCCGTCGCCGCCGAGGCCGAGGCAGCGGTCCGCGCCGGGTCGACGCTGGTGGTGCTCTCCGACCGCCGGGTCGAGCGCGGCCGGCTGACCATCCACGCCCTGCTGGCCACCGGCGCCGTCCACCACCGCTTGGTGGCCCGGGGCCTGCGCTGCAACGCCAATCTCATCGTCGAGACCGGCACCGCCCGCGACCCCCACCACATCGGCTGCCTGATCGGTTACGGGGCAACCTGCGTCTACCCCTACCTCGCCTACGAAGTCGTGGCCGAGATGGCCCGCTCCGGGCGGATCGAGGGGGACGTCGAGGAGCTCTGCCTCAACTACCGCAAGGGGCTGAACAAGGGGCTGTACAAGATCCTCTCCAAGATGGGGATCTCCACCATCGCCAGCTACCGCGGGGCACAGCTGTTCGAGTCCGTGGGCCTGTCCGACGAGGTGGTGGACCTGTGCTTCACCGGCACCACCAACCGCATCCAGGGCATGGACTTCACCGACCTCGAGGCCGACGCGCGCGAACTGGCCCGGCGCGCCCACCGCCCCACCGAACTCCTCGACCAGGGCGGGGTCTTCAAGTACGTCCACGGCGGCGAGTACCACTGCTACAACCCCGAGGTGGTCTCCTACCTGCAGCAGGCGGTGGAGAACGGCGACTACGCCACCTACAAGCGGTTCGCGGACGAGGTGAACCAGCGCCCCACCGCCACCCTGCGTGATCTGCTCGGGCTCAAGACCCCGGAGCAGGGCATTGCGGTGGACGAGGTCCAGCCCATCGACGACATCCTCACCCGGTTCGACTCCGCCGGGATGAGCCTCGGGGCGCTGTCGCCAGAGGCCCACGAGGCCCTGGCCATGGCCATGAACCGCCTCGGCGGCCGGTCGAACTCCGGTGAAGGCGGCGAAGACCCGGCCCGCTACGGCACTGATCGGGTCTCGAAGATCAAGCAGATCGCCTCGGGGCGCTTTGGCGTCACCCCGCACTACCTCGTCAACGCCGAGGTGCTGCAGATCAAGGTGGCCCAGGGCGCCAAGCCCGGCGAGGGCGGACAGCTGCCGGGGCACAAGGTCAATGAGATGATCGCCCGGCTGCGCTACTCCAAGCCCGGGGTGGCCCTGATCTCGCCGCCGCCGCACCACGACATCTACTCCATCGAGGACCTGGCGCAGCTGATCTTCGACCTCAAGCAGGTCAACCCGCAGGCGCAGGTCTCGGTGAAGCTGGTGGCCGAGGCCGGCGTCGGCACCGTGGCCGCCGGCGTGGCCAAGGCGTATGCCGACCTGATCACCATCGCCGGCTACGACGGCGGCACCGGCGCCAGCCCGCTGACCTCCGTGAAGTACGCCGGCGGCCCGTGGGAGCTGGGCCTGACCGAGACCCACCAGACCCTGCGCGCCAACGACCTGCGCGACAAGGTGCGGCTGCAGGCCGACGGCGGCATGAAGACCGGCCTGGACGTGATCAAGGGGGCGATCCTCGGCGCCGAGAGCTTCGGCTTTGGCACCGCGCCCATGGTGGCCCTCGGCTGCAAGTACCTGCGCATCTGCCACCTGAACAACTGCGCCACCGGCGTGGCCACCCAGGACAACGTCCTGCGCCTGAAGCACTTCGTCGGGACCGCTGAGAAGGTGGCGAACTACTTCCGCTTCGTCGCCGAGGAAACCCGCGAGTGGTTGGCGTTGCTCGGTGTACGCCGGCTCGAGGACCTCATCGGGCGAACCGACCTGCTGGAGATCCTGCCCGGCGAGACCGAGCGCCAGGGGCGTCTGGACCTGTCGCCGATCCTCTCCGACGGCGGTGTCCCCGAAGACAAGCCCAAGCGCTGCCTGGAGCCGTCCAACGTGCCCTTCGACAAGGGCGAGCTGGCCGAGCGGATGGTGGCCGACTGCCTGCCGACCATCGAGGCCGGCACCGGCGGTGAGTTCCACTACACCCTGCGCAACAACAACCGCTCCATCGGCGCCCGGCTCAGCGGCGAAATCGCCCGCCGCCACGGCAACCAGGGCATGGCGAACAGCCCGGTCACCCTACGCCTGACCGGTACCGCGGGGCAGAGCTTCGGCGTCTGGAACGCCGGCGGGCTGCACATGGTGCTCGAGGGGGACGCCAACGACTACGTGGGCAAGGGCATGGCCGGCGGTAAGCTCGTCCTCTACCCACCCGAAGGCAGCCGGTTCGAGGCGCGCAAGACCACCATCATGGGCAACACCTGCCTCTACGGCGCCACCGGCGGGCGGCTCTACGCCGCCGGCACCGTCGGCGAGCGCTTCGGTGTGCGCAACTCCGGCGCCACCGCGGTGGTCGAGGGCGTCGGCGACCACGGCTGCGAGTACATGACCGGCGGCGTGGTCTGCGTGCTCGGGCCCACCGGGGTCAACTTCGGTGCCGGCATGACCGGCGGTCTCGCCTTCGTCCTTGACGAGGCCGGCACCTTCGCCGACCGCTACAACCACGAGCTCATCGACATCCACCGACTGCAGTCGGAAAACATGGAGGCTCACCGCAACTACCTGCGCGAGCTGATCCGCGAGTTCGTGGCCGAGACCGGCAGCGTGTGGGGACGGGCGGTCCTCGACGACTTCCGCGGCTACCTGCCCCGCTTCTGGCTGGTCAAGCCGAAGGCCGCCGATCTTCACACCATCCTCGATACGCTCCGCCAGGCGGCCTGACGGCCGCCGGCGGCGCCCGAGCACGGACGGATTAGTCAGCCATGTCCAGCAGTGTCTTCCAGTTCCTCGAGATCCCGCGCCGCGACCCGGACAAGCTCCAGGTCGACGAGCGCATCCGCCGCTTCGCCGAGATCTACGGCCGCTACGACGAGCAGACCGCCGCCGCCCAGGCGGGGCGCTGCCTCGACTGCGGCAACCCCTACTGTGAGTGGAAGTGCCCGGTCCATAACTACATCCCGCACTGGCTGCGGCTGGTGGCCGAGGGCAACCTGTTCGAGGCCGCGGAACTCTCCCACAAGACCAACACCCTGCCCGACGTTTGCGGTCGCGTCTGCCCACAGGACCGACTCTGCGAGGGGGCTTGCACCCTCAACGACGGCTTCGGTGCAGTGACCATCGGGTCGGTGGAGAAGTACATCAGCGACGAGGCCCTGCGCCAGGGCTGGCGGCCCGATGTCAGCGACGTGGTCGACACGGGCAAACGGGTGGCGATCATCGGCGCCGGTCCCGCCGGGCTTGGTGCGGCCGACGTGCTCGCCCGCAACGGGGTCCGGCCGGTGGTCTTCGACCGCTACCCGGAGATCGGCGGCCTGCTGACCTTCGGCATCCCGCCGTTCAAGCTCGACAAGGACATCGTCCGCCGGCGCCGCGAAATCCTCGAGGGCATCGGCGTCGAGTTCCGCCTCAACACCGAGGTCGGGCAGGCGGTCAGCTTCGACGAACTCCTCGCCGAGTACGACGCCGTCTTCCTTGGTACCGGCACCTACACCTACATGCGCGGCGGCTTCCCCGGCGAGGATTTGCCCGGGGTCTACGAGGCGCTGCCCTACCTGGTCTCGAACATCAACCGCGAGGAGGGCTGGCAGGGCACCGAGGACGAGTTCATCGACATGCGCGGCAAGCGCGTCGTGGTCCTCGGCGGCGGCGACACGGCCATGGACTGCAACCGCACCGCCATCCGGCAGGGGGCGGCCAGCGTCACCTGCGCCTACCGCCGCGACGAGCAGAACATGCCCGGCTCCCGGCGCGAGGTCGAGAACGCCAAGGAGGAGGGCGTCGAGTTCCTCTGGAATCGCCAGCCAATCGAAGTCATTGGAGAAAACCACATCGAAGGGGTTAAGGTAGTCCGGACCGAGCTCGGTGCCCCGGACGAACACGGGCGACGCCGGCCGGAGCCGGTGCCCGGCTCCGAAGAGGTGCTGCCGGCCGACAGCCTCATCATCGCCTTCGGCTTTCGGCCCAGCCCGCCGCATTGGCTGGAGCAGCACGGCGTCGAGCTCGACGATTGGGGCCAGGTGCGGGTCAGCCGGCAGGACGGAACCTTCGGGCAGACCACCAACCCGAAGATCTTCGCCGGCGGCGACATGGTCCGCGGCTCCGATCTGGTCGTGACGGCTGTCTGGGAGGGCCGTGAGGCAGCCAAGGGCATCCTTGATCACCTACAGGTATAGGAGTGACGCGGTGAGCAGCTCTGAGCTCAAGAACGATCGAATCCTGCGCGCGTTCCAGCGCCAGCCCGTGGACCGGACCCCGGTCTGGATGATGCGCCAGGCCGGCCGCTATCTGGCCGAATACCGAGAGGTGCGGGCCCAGGCCGGCAGCTTCATGGGCCTGTGCCGCAGCCCCGAGTTGGCGGCCCGGGTCACGCTGCAGCCGCTGGAGCGCTATGAGCTCGATGCCGCCATCCTCTTTTCGGACATCCTCACCATCCCGGAGGCCATGGGGCTGGGGCTGAACTTCGTCTCCGGTGAGGGACCGGTCTTCGAGCACCGGGTCAAGACGGCCGCCGACATCGACCGCCTGCCGCAGCCCTCCGCCGACAAGGAGCTGAGCTACGTCATGGACGCGGTCGCGGCCTGCCGCAAGGAGCTGGCCGGTCAGGTGCCGCTGATCGGCTTCACCGGCAGCCCCTGGACGCTGGCCACTTACATGATCGAGGGCGGCTCCAGCAAGACCTTCGCGGCCAGCAAGAGCCTGCTCTTCAACGAGCCGGAGGCCGCCCACCGGCTGATGACCAAGCTGGCCGACACGGTGGCCGACTACCTCAACGGGCAGATCGAGGCCGGTGCCCAGGCGCTGATGATCTTCGATACCTGGGGCGGCGCGCTGGACCCGGTGCGCTACCGGGAGTTCTCGCTGGCCTACATGCAGCGCATCGTCGAGCAGCTGCCCCGCGAGCGCGAGGGGCGGCGCATCCCGGTGACCCTGTTCACCAAGGGCGGCGGGCAGTGGCTGGAAGACATCGCCGACACCGGCTGTGACGGCGTCGGTCTTGACTGGACCACCTCACTGACCGAAGCCCGCCGCCGCATCGGCGACCGGGTGGCGCTGCAGGGCAACCTGGATCCGTGCATGCTGCACGCCAACCCCGAGGTAATCCGCCGCGAGGTGGCCCGCTGCCTCGAGGAGTTCGGCCACGGGCCGGGCCACGTCTTCAACCTCGGCCACGGGATCCAGCCGGAGACGCCGCCCGAGAACGTCGACGCCATGATCCGTGCCCTTCACGAACTCTCCCCGGCCTACCATGACGCAGCGGCCACCTCGGCCACGTCGTAGGCGGCGGAGACGGCGTACCCTCTCGGCGGGCGTCATTCCGGTGCGCTTCGCCGAGCGGGGGCGTCTCTATCTGCTCCTGCGCGCCTTCCAGTACTGGGACTTCCCCAAGGGCAAGGTCGAGCCCGGCGAGGAGCCACTCGAGGCAGCCCGGCGCGAGGTCCAGGAAGAGGCCGGAATCACCGAGCTGACCTTCCGCTGGGGCTACGCGTTCTTCGAGACCGGCCCCTACGCCCAGGGCAAGGTGGCCCGCTACTACGTCGCCGAGACCACCACGCGGCGCGTGGTCCTCGGCATCAACCCGGAACTCGGCCGCCCGGAGCACCACGAGTACCGATGGGTCACGCCGGGCGAGGCGTACCGACTTGCGTCGCCGCGTGTCCGCGAGGTCCTCGACTGGGCCGAGACGCAGATCGCCGGCGCCGTGCACGACGGCGCCTGAGTGCCACCCTCAGCTCCGCCCGAAGCGCCACCCCACCGCGCCCTCCCAGGCGTCCCGGGCGAAATACCCGAGCAGCGCCAGCACGATCACCGCCCCGCCAAGCATCGACGGCACCGGCGGCACCTCGGCGAAGACCAGCCACACCCAGACCGGCCCCAGGGCCGCCTCGAGCAGCAGCACCAGGCTGACCTCCGGCGAGGGCAGGTAGCGGGTGGACTGGGCGATGAGCACCAGGGCCAGGGGCATCTGCACCAGACCCATGACGCCGAGCACCGCGTAGCTCTCCCAGCCCAGGGCCAACGGCGCCGCCCAGGGGGCGGCACACAGGGCGGCGACGACGCCGCCGGTGGCCACCACCGGCAGGCGGTTGATCTCCGGACGGGCACGCAGCAGCGTGAGGTTGGCGCCCATATTGGCGGCGGCCAGCAGGGCCGCCAGGTCGCCCAGCCGCCCGCCGGGTTCCGCCGGAGCGCTGAAGATCACGGCCATGCCGACGATCACCGCGGCGATGGTCCACCAGGTCCGGCTCTGGATCGGCTCACGCAGGAAGAGCCAGGTGAACACCGCCGAGAAAAGCGGTGCGGTGGCGAAGAGCACCAGCACGTTGGCGGCGTGGGTGTTGAGCACCGCGAAGACAAAGAGGATCGAGTTCAGCCCGAAGAACAGCCCGGAGGCCGCCGCGGCCCAGCCTCCCCGGCGCCAGATGCGCAGGGTGTAGCGGCCCTGGGTGGCGAAGAGCAGGGCGCTGACCGCCACCGCCATCAGCAGCCCCCGCCAGAAGACCACATCCCAGCCCCCGGCCCCGGCCAGGCGCACCAGCACCGCATCGAAGCTCAGCGCCGTCACTCCGGCGGCGGCGATCATCAGGCCCTTGGCACGGTCCTGGGCGCCGAAGGGCGCCGCGCTCCGCGGCATACTGACTGAACTCCCTGTTGGATGACCCCGCCGGCCCGGCGGGAGGCTTGGCGTCGCGACGAAGGCCGGGAGGATAACCCCTCCCGGCCCTCGTTTCAGTAGGTCTCGAAGCGAATCCCGGCGTAGATGGTGCGCTCCGGGGCAGGCTCGAAGTAGCCACCTTCCTCGAGCGACCCGTCGACTTCGGCCGTTGCCGCATTGATGCGCACGTTGGCGTCGTAGGTCTCGTCGAAGAGGTTGTTGACCCCGAAAAAGGGCTGCGCCTCGTAGGCGTCGGTGACGAAGGTGCGGCTGGCGTGCAGGCCGACCTCGGAGTAGCCGGAGCTGCGCTGGGTGTTGCGGTCGTCGGCCCAAATACCCTCGCTGGCCCGCAGGTCACCGGCCACCCGCCAGCCGTTGGGGGCCTGCCAGGCGGCCTCCAGATAGCCGTGGGCGCGGGGCACGCCCGGGATGCGGTTGCCGCGGACCTGATCGTTGTTCTGGGCGCCGTCGACCTCATCCAGTGCCGGCGTAACATAATCCCGGAAGGTGAACTGCCCGTAGGCCAGCGCGGCGGTCAGCTCCAGGCGATCCGTCGGGAACGCCTCCACCCCCAGCTCCACGCCCCGCCGGCGGGTCTCGCCGGCGTTCCTATACCACTCCGGACCGTCGGTCTCCCCCTGCGGGACCAGCTCGTCTTCGGTCACCACCTGGAAGAGGCTCACCTCGTAGCGCAGCCGCCGATCCAGGGCCCGCCCCTTGACCCCGACCTCCAGGGAGCGCGCCTGCTGCGGCTCGATCGCGTCGTTGATGCCCCCTTCGTCGCGGTCCCAGAGCTCCCAGAGGGTCGGCGTCTCGAAGGCGGAGCTGGCGTTGGCGTAGAGGCTGTGATCCTCCGCCACGGCGTAGCGCACCCCGGCCAGGTAGCTCGGCTCGGTGTAGGTCTGACTTTCGGTTCCCCCATGCGTCGCCTTGCGATCGTCGATGCTCATCCGGGTCCAGTCCAGACGGCCGCCGCCGACCAGCCGCCAGCGCGGCGCCACCTGCCACTCCGCCTGCAGATAGCCCGCCACCACCTGGGCCTGCTCAATCTGATCGTTAGTCCGCTCGCCCTCGCGCCCATCGAGGTTCTCGTAGCGCTGCCGGTCGTCGTACTGCCACTCGGCGTCGGCGCCCACGGAGACCTGCACCGGCCGCCCGGCGGCCTCGGTGCGGCGCACGTGGCGGCCACCGACGCCGCCGAAGTAGCGCTCGAAGGTCACAATGCCACCAGGACTGAGCCGGTCTTCACCATCCGGCCCCTGATATTCATCACCGCCGTCAAAAGGATTCCGCCGGTAGAAGTCCCGGCGCTGCAGGAAGGCCCGGCCCTCCCAGCGTTCGGTGGCCGACGGCTCCGCGGTGAGGATCACCGCCCCGCTCTGCTGCTCCACCTCCTCGCCGGCATCGAAATCGAGGGCGTTCTCCGCGGCCTGCTGCCGATCCTCCCGCACCTTGTCACGGTTGAGCCCCCCCGGGTCCTCCGCCTCCGGGGCGTCGAGAAGATTGGCAATGAAACGCAGCCGCTCACCGCCTTCCAGATCGCGATCGAGCTTGATGTTCAGCCGCCGCTGCGCTGAGCCCGAGTGGTCGCGGTAGCCATCCATCTCCTGATTGGAGGCGGTCACCGCCGTCCGCCACGTCTCCTCGGCGCGCCCGCCCCAGACCCGCTGGGCCCGCTCGCCGTGGCTGCCGAAGAGCACCTCGCCGCCCAGGAAGTCACCGCTGTCCGGGGGCTCCAGCGTGGTGAAGCGAAAGACGCCCCCGGCGGCGTTGCCGTAGAGGGCGGAGGCCGGCCCGCGGATGACCTCCAGGCGCTCCACGAAGGCCGGGTCGAGCGCATCGAGCTGGCTCTGGCCGTCGGCCACCGTGTACGGCACATCGTCCACGAAGGCGCGGACGCCGCGCAGCCCGAAGGGCGAGCGGGCGCCGAAACCCCGCACCGACAGGCGCAGATCCTGGGCGGCGTTGTAGCGGTTCTGGGTGTGCACCCCGGGTACGCGGTCGAGCCCCTGGTCCAGGGAGAGGCGGCGGCGATCGGCGTAGGCCTCCCGGCCGACTACGGAGACCGCCGCCGGATAGGCGTCGGGATCCACATCGAGCCCGGGCACGGTGGCGACCACCGGCGGCAGCGCGGCCTCCTCACCCGCCGCCGGGCCGGGCACACCGGCAGCTAGCGACAACCCTACCCCGAGTGCCCCGAGAAAGGCGCCTGGCCTGCATGCTACATTCGACCCTGACCCGCGCCGCGCACCAGGACCACCGATGATTCGCCGGCTGACCATGACCACGCCCGTCCCGCTGCCCATGCTTGTCACCCCGTTGCTGCTCTTCGCTCTCGCCAACCCCGGCCACGCCGCCGAGACCGCGCCGGCGGAGCTGGAACCGGTCCCGCTCGGCACCCGCACGCTGCCCGAGGGTGTGCGTGAGGTAATCAGCGACGGACAGGATCGCACGGCGCTAGCGGTCACCGTCTACCTGCGGGGGCCGGCGGTGTTCCGCGAGACCCGCGAGATCGGGCTCCCCGACGAGCCGGCGCGGCTCGTCCTCACCGACGTCCCGGAACACATCGATGCCGGCACGGTCAGCCTTGATTCCGAGCACCTCCCCCGGGTCGGTGCGGTTGCCTTCACGCCGGGCGACCTCGATGAGGAGGGGCTGCTGCGCCACCACTTGGGCAGCGAGATCCGCTACCGCGCGGGCGCCGACCGCACCTGGGAACGTGGCTATCTGCTCACCTTCGACGCCGACGAGGTGATTGTCGCCACCGACGAGGCGGTCTACCCGCTGCCACGCGGCAGCGAGACCCGCTTCGCCTTCCCGGAGCGGCCGCCCCGGCTGCACGGGCGACCCACCCTCGAGCTGGCCATCGACAGCGAGCGCGGCGGCACCCACCCCGCTAACCTGGCCTACCGCAGCGAGGGCCTGACCTGGCATCCCGACTACCAGCTGCGCGTCATCGAAGACGCCGAGCCGCGCCTAGACGGCTACGCCCGCGTGGAGAACGAAACCGGTATCGACCTGCAACAGGCCCGCTTGAGCCTGATCGGCGCCAGCCTCGGTGACGCCCCTGTCCGCACCCTCGCCCGGGCCGAGTCGGTCACGGCCGATCGACTCGACGGCCTGCCCCGGTTCCAGACCGCCGAACCCCACGATCTGCTCGCCGGGCGCAGCCACCGCATCCAGCTCTTCAGCCAGACGCCCGACGCCTTCGACCGCTATCACCGGCTGCGCAGCAACGCCGGTGCCGAGCCAGACCGCCCGCAGCAATCGCCGGCCCGGCGCATAGCCAGCTGGCAGGCCGGCACCGATCTGCCCCCTGGCCGCGTAACGCTGCTCACCGGCCCGCCCGGGGCCGCCGAGCCGGTGGGCGAGGGGCGCATCCCGGGGACCGCCGCCGGGGACGAAATCGAGGTGGAGCTGGGCCCCGCCTTCACCGTCACCGGCGAGCGCACCCTGCGCGAGCGCCGGGCACTGGAGACGACCGAAGGCTTCGAGGCCGCCTGGCGCATCCGCCTGCGCAACCGCGGCGAGGCCGCCACTCGGATCGAGCTCGAGGAACGTTTCCCCGGCGACTGGGAGCTGCTCGAGACCAGCCACGAGCCGGAACGCGCTGAAGGCCGTTGGGCCCTGTGGGACCTGGCGCTGGAGGCCGATGACGAGACAACCCTCGAATACCGGGTGCGCGTGGAGCGAGAGGAATGAGCGAAGACCCCATCTGCCTCGAGGGCCTGAACTACAGGGATCTGCATAGCCGGACCGGCCTGCTGGAACTCGATCGGCGCTTCCTGGCGCACCTCCGCGCCGTGGCTCCGGAACGGGCGGCGCAGCTCGAGGCGCACCGCGACCCGGACCGCCCGAACCTCAGTGACCGCGACCTGGGGGAATGGCTCATCGCCACGGCACCCTGCCTCGAGGCGTTCCTGGCCGAGGCCTTCGGCATCAAGGCCTCCCTGCAGACCGTCCGTGACGCCCTGACCCGGGACGGCGAGGTGCTCGCCTTCCGGCGGGACTGGGTCCAGAAGCGGGCCCGCCGACGCAAGACGCCCCCCCAGGTGTCATTCGCCGAGCTCGACAGGTGGCTGGATCAGGCCTTGGATGCCCGGGGCATTGACCGCCGGGACCGCGAACTGGCCGTAGCCCGGCTGGCCGCACAGTACACCGCCGAAAGCGACGCAGAAGCCGAACGTGAGCGTCTGCTGGACTGGTGTGCCGCGGCCCTGCACACCCCGCCGGGCCAGGCCGCCGTCGCCGACTGGGCGGCGTTCCGGCTGCCGCAGCGGGTGGACCACACCAACCTGGTGGCGCTGGAGGCCGAGGCCACCGAGGCGCAGGGCCAGCCCGTCCGCTTCCACGCCCCCCGCGCGCGCTGGCGCAGCCGGGACGGCTTCGAGCTCACTGACGGCCGCGCCCCGCAGCGCCAAGTCAGCGCCGAGGCCCACTACTGCATCTACTGCCACGACCACGAGGGCGACTTCTGCTCACGGGGCTTCCCCGAGAGGAAGGGCGACCCGGAGCTTGGGTACAAGGCGGATCCGCTCGGGGTACAGCTCACCGGCTGCCCGCTGGAGGAGCGCATCTCGGAGATGAACCGCCTCTACCGCGACGGCCACCCGCTGGCCGCGCTCGCCGTGGCGATGGTGGATAACCCCATGATTCCGGCCACCGGCCACCGGATCTGCAACGACTGCATGAAGGCCTGTATCTACCAGAAGCAGGACCCGGTGGACGTCCCGCAGATCGAGACCCGCACCCTCACCGACGTGCTCGGGCTGCCCTGGGGCGTCGAACTTTACCACCTCCTCGCGCGCTGGAACCCGCTGCGCGCCCGTCAGTACCTGCCCGCCGAGGAGAACGGCCGCCGGGTGCTGATCGCCGGGCAAGGGCCCGCGGGCTTCACCATGGCCCACCACCTGACCATGGCCGGGTGCACCGTGGTGGCCGTCGACGGCCTGAAAATCGAACCGCTGCCCCAGGCGTGGCTGGACGGACCGATCCGCGACTGGGGCGACGTCTGGGAACCGCTGCAGACGCGCACCCTCTACGGCTTTGGGGGCGTCGCCGAGTACGGCATCACCAACCGCTGGGACAAGAACTTCCTTAAGCTCATCTACCTCACCCTGGCCCGGCGCGAGCGCTATGCCGTCCACGGCGGCGTCCGGCTGGGCGGCACCCTCACCCTAGAGGATGCCTGGGCGCTCGGGTTCGACCACGTCTGCATCGCCACCGGGGCCGGCTACCCCCGGGTGCTGGAGGTCGGCAACAGCCTGGCCCGGGGCATGCGCCAGGCCAACGACTTCCTCATGGCCCTGCAGCTGACTGGGGCCGGCAAGAGTGAGAGCATTGCCAACCTACAGGTGCGCATGCCGGCGGTGGTCATTGGCGGCGGGCTGACCGCCGTCGATACTGCCACCGAGGTACAGGCCCACTACATCGCTCAGGTGGAGAAGGTCCTCGCCCACTACGAGGCCCTGGAGGCTGAAGGCGCCGGGTTCGGGGCCGGGCTCGGCGTCGAGGACCAGGCCATCCTCGAGGAGTTCCTGGCCCATGGGCGCGCCGTGCGTGCTGAGCGCGAGCGCGCCCATGCGGCCGGCGAGGCGCCGCGATTCGCGCCGCTGCTCCAGGCTTGGGGCGGCGTCACCATCGCCTACCGCAAGGGCCTCACCGCCTCGCCGGCCTACGTGCGCAACCATGAGGAGCTCACCAAGGCCCTGGAGGAGGGCATCCTCTACGCCGAGGGGCTCGAGCCCCTGCACGTGCGCCTGGACGAGCACGACCACGTCCACTCGGTGGTCTTCCGGCGCATGCGCCACGACGGCGGCCGCTGGTACGCCACCGGGCGCGAGACGGAGCTTGCGGCCCGCTCGATCTTCGTCGCCGCCGGGACCGTGCCCAATACCATCTACGCCCACGAGCACCCGGGCAGCCTTCAGCTGCAGGGCATCCACTACCGGCCCTACGGCTACCGGCGCAGGGGCCTGCAGCCCATCGCCGCCGGCGAGCACTGCAAGGCACCGGAGATCGGCCCGTTCACGTCTTACCAGTCGGCCGGGCGCACGGTCTCGTTCATCGGCGACACCCACCCGGTATTCGCCGGCAGCGTGGTGCAGGCCATCGCCTCGGCGCGACGCAGCTACCCGCAAGTGCTCGCCGCCCTCGGCGGGCTTCCCATGCAGCCCGGTCGCAAGGCTCGCGCCTTTCTCGACAACCTGGCCGCGCGGCTGACCCCGCGGGTGGTCTCCGTGGAGCAGCCGAGCCCGGCCGTGGCCGAGATCTGGGTCCGGGCACCGCTGGCCGCAGCCCGTTTTCGGCCCGGGCAGTTCTTCCGCCTGCAGACGCTGGAGACGCACAGTCCGGTGGTCGACGGCACCCGCCTGCAGGTGCCACTGATGACCGTCTCGGGCACCGGTATCGACGGCGACTGCATCCGCCTGATGCTGTTGCAGTGGGGGGCCGCCCCGCGCATCGCCGCCCGCCTGCAGCCCGGCGACCCGTTGGTGCTGATGGGCCCCACCGGCGCCCCCACGGAGATCCCCGAAGACCGCACGGTGATGGTGGTGGCCGGCCGCTGGGGCGCGGCGGTGATGCACGATATCGGCTCGGCGCTGCGCGCGGCGGGCAACCGGGTGCTCTACATCGCCGCCTTCGGCAGCGCCGACGAGATCGACCACCCCGATGAGCTGGAGGCCGGCGCCGACCAGATCGTCTGGGCCACCGCACGCGAGCCCGCCTTCGAGCCGCGCCGCCCCCAGGACAGCGCAGTGATCAGCGCCGACATGGTCGACCTGGTCCGCCGCTACGGCGACGGCGAGATCGCCCCCGATGCCCCGGGGCTACCGCTGGCCGAGGTCGACCGGATCCTGGTCGTCGGCGGCACCGGGCTCCTGTTCGGCTTCCAGCAGGCACTGGCGGACGGCCTGTCGGCGTACTTCCCGGACCACCTCGAGGCCGTGGGCACGGTGGGCAGTCCCATGCAGTGCATGCTCAAGGGCGTCTGCGCCCAGTGCCTGCAGTGGCAGGTGGACCCGGAGACCGGCGAGCGCACCCGGGCCGTCTTCTCCTGCGCCGAACAGGATCAGCCACTGGGCTGGATCGACCTGGGTAACCTGGCTGCACGGCAACAGCAGAACCGACTCCTCGACCGACTCACCGCCGCCTGGGTGGAGCGGCTGCTGCAGCGACGCGCACCGGACTGATATGCAATACTTCGGATATCAGACCCGAGCGTCGATACCCAAGGAGGAATCGCAATGGACGTAAGCAGGAACATGGGCACCGTGGATCGCGCCATCCGTGCCGTGGTGGGCATCTGCCTGATCGCTCTGGCGTTCATCGGGCCACAGACCGCCTGGGGATGGATCGGCCTGGTCCCGCTGGCGACCGCCATCGTCGGGGTCTGCCCGGCCTACATCCCGCTGGGCCTGAAGACCTGCGCCAAGTAGCACCGAGGCCTAGCTAACGCCGAGCCGGCGAACCGCCTCACGTACGGCGGTTTCGCCGGAGACGGCATCCAGCGTGCGCCGCGACGTCACCCCGGCGTCGAGCAGGGCCGCCAGCAGCGCGGCCACATCATCCCGCGGAATCTCGCCGTAGGGCAGCCCCTCGCCGAGGGTCACCCGCCCGCGGGCGCGTTCATTGAGCAGACGCCCGGGACGCAGGATGGTCCAGTCCATGGCCGTCGCGCGCAGGCGGTCATCGGCCTCACGCTTGGCCGCCAGGTACGGCCGCAGCCGCTCCGGGGCCTGCTCGGGGCACTCCGTGCGCATCGCCGAAACCATCACGAAACGCCGCACCCCGGCCGCCTCGGCCAGCTCGATGATCCGCAACGCGCCTTGACGGTCCACCGCCTCGGTCTTGTCGGCACCGGTATGCGGGCCAGAACCGGCCGTGAAGACCACAGCGTCCGCGCCGCGGACTGCCTGGCTACAGTCACGCTCGAGGTCAGCCACCACGGTCTCGGTGGCCCCCGCGGCCGCCAGGGCCGGCTGCTGGTCCGGATCCCGGACCATGGCCCGCACCTCGTGCCGGCTCGGCGCCAGCCGCTCCACCAGTCGCCGCCCCACCTGCCCGTGGGCCCCGATGATCAACACCCGCATCCTCTGCCCTCCGCTCGCGTCGCTGGCCTGCCTGGGCCTAGCCTACGCCGTCGGCGACGCCGCCGAAACGGGCACCGCGCAGGCGGTTCAGCGCAGCCATGACCTCGATCGTCCGCGGGCGGGCCAGGTCCCCGTCCGGGCGGGGCAGCAGCTGATCCCAGTGGCGGTTCAGCAGATCGGCCAGCCACGCCGGCGGGTCCTCGACCCGGCCGCTGTCCGAGAGTCGCTCGAGCAGCAGGCCGATGGCCCGCACCTGGGCGGGATCGGCGATCTGCTCCACGGCGCGCAGGTCGACGGCCTCCCGGCCGAGCAGCAGGGTATCGCGCCCGCGGCCCTGCACCTTGCGCTTACCGGGCTTGGTCTCGGTACGCACTGTACCCCCCTCCACGGCGCGGGTCGTCGGCCAGGCCAGCGGCGAGCGCACCTCGGCGTGGCGCCCGGTGGCGTACTCGGCGGCTACCCGCCGCGCCTCGGCGGTGACATCGGCCGGACGGTACTCCTGCATCTGGATGACCGTATCGGCGCTGTCCAGATAGTCGCCAGAGCCGCCCATCACCAATAACGTGGACACCGCATGGCGATCGCGCAGCTCGGCGATGCGATCGACCAGCGGCGTGATCGGTTCGGCATCCCGGGCCACCAGGGCCTGCATGCGCCGATCGCGGATCATAAAGTTGGTCGCCGAGGTGTCCTCGTCCACCAGCAGGGTGCGCGACCCCGCCTCGAGGGCCTCCTGCAGGGCGGCCGCCTGGCTGGTGGAGCCGGAGGCCAGGTCCGTGGAGAAGGCGGTGGTGGACTTGCCAAAGGGCAACTCGCCGATGTATGGCGACAGGTTCACGGCGTGGACGGCGCGCCCGTCCTCGGCGCGGATCTTCGCCGCGTCCTCGACGCTGACGACGCCGTCGCGACCATCCCCGGGGACGTGGTCATAGACCCCGAGCTCCAAGGCATTGAGCAGGGTCGACTTGCCGTGAAAGCCGCCGCCGACGATAAGCGTGATCCCCGCCGGGACGCCCATACCGGCGATCGGACCGGCATTGGGGGCGTGCAGCGTCAGGCGCAGCGAATCGGGGCTGTGGAAGGGGATGGCATCGCTCAGGGGCCGGTCGTCCACGCCGGAGCGCCGCGGCAGGACCGCCCCTTCAGCGACGAAGGCCACCAGGCCGCGCTCGTCGAGCTGCGCACGCAGCGCCTGCTGGTCCTCCACCGCGGCGCAGTGGCGCTCCAGCGAAGCGCCGTCGAGTTGCTGCGCCTCGGCAGCAGCGGCGACGATCCGCGGCAGTTTCCGGCAAAGGATCTCGGCCGCCTGGCGACCGAGGATGGTCCGCCCGCGCGCCGGCAGGGCGACGGTGAAACGCAGCTCGACACCGGCGTCGGTGAACAGCACGGCACTGCGATCAAGCACCGTCTGAGCGCCTGAATCGATGCGGACCGCCTGCTCGCTGGCGGCGGCACGCTCGAAGGCCCGGGCGATGTAGTCACGCGCCGCGCGGCGCCGGGGCTCGCCGATCAAGGCCGCTTCGGGCAGCCCCGCCCGCTCCCACGGCACCACAGCCCGCAGCCGCGAAGGCGCGGCAAACGGGTCGGCCTGGACCTTGTCCACACACAGGGTGAAGCCGGGGAAAGCGTGGCGGCCCTGGATGTCCTTGTACGCCTTGTAGCCCCGGCCGTCGATGCGCTGGAGGGTATTCTGCAGCTGTTCCATGCCGCCTCACGGTAGCCGAGCCGGGCCGCGCCGGCCAAGAGGGGCCGGCTCAACCGCGAACGTCGCCACGGTCCTCGCCGGCGGCGAGGGCACCGAGCCGCTGCAGCGCCCACTCCGTGGCCGCCACATCGGCCTGGGCGCAGTTCAGCCGCAGGCAGCGTCCGTACCGCCCGGTGGGCGAGAACACCGGCCCCGGGGCCACGCTGACCCCCTCGGCCAGCGCCCGGCGCTGCAGCTCCAGGCTGTCGCAGCCGGCCGGCAGTTCGACCCAGACCACGAAACCGCCCCGTGGCCGGGTCACTCGGGTCCCCTCGGGGAAGTGGCGGCGTACCAGACCGGCGATCCAACGCACGTGCCGCTCGTAGTTGCGCCGGGCCCGGCGCAGGAAGCGGTCGTAGCCGCCCTGCTCCAGGTAGTCGGCCACGGCCAGCGTACTCAGGGTGCAGGTGGCTTGACTGGTTGCGTACTTGAGGTAGACGAGACGATCCCGGTAGCGCCCCGGCGCCACCCAGCCGACGCGCAGCCCGGCACCGAGGATCTTCGAGAACGAACTGCAGTAGAGCACTTCGCCCTGGCCATCGAAGGCCTTCGCCGCCCACGGGCGGGTGCCGTCGAAGGCCAGCTCACCGTAGACGTCGTCCTCGATCAGGGGCACGTTGTGGGCGTTAAGCAGTGTCACCAGTTCCTGCTTGCGCGCCTCCGGGGTCACGTGGCCCAGCGGATTGCCGAAAGTGGGCATGAGCACGCAGGCACGGATCGACCAACGCGACAGGGCCCGCTCAAGGGCCTCGGGGATCATCCCCGAGTGGGGGTCGGTGGCGACCTCCAGGGCCTGCATCCCCTGGGACTCGATGGCCTGGAGGATGCCGTAGAAGGTGGGTGACTCGATGGCCACCACGTCGCCGGGCTCGGCCACGGCACGCAGGCTGAGGGTGATTGCCTCCTGGCAGCCGGCGGTCAGCACGATGTCGTCCGGCGAAAGGCTGCAGCCGGCGTAGGCCATGCGCCGGGCGATCTGGGTGCGCAGCTCAGCACAGCCCGGCGGGAAGTCGTAGGCATTGACGCGCTCGCGCTGTCGGCGGCGCACCCGGGCAAAGCTGCGGTCCATGGCCGCCGCCGGCAGGAAAGCGGCGGGCGCCGCGGCAGCACCCAGCGAGACCACGTCCGGCTCGTGGTGGGCGCGGACCAGATCGAGCACACGCTCCTGGCCGAGCACCAGACTGGGCGCGTCCACTTCGCCCACCTGCTCGCTCGGCGCCGCGGCGGCGGTGGTGCGTTCGCGGACGTAGAACCCGGAGCGTGGCCGCGCCTCGAGGATCTCGCGCTGCTCAAGCAGTTCACAGGCGGCGACGATGGTCGCCATGCTCACCCCGAAGTGCCGGCGCAGCCGTCGCAGTCCGGGCAGCCGGTCGCCAGGGGCATAGACGCCCTGTTCGATCTGCCCGGCGAGGGTCTCGGCCACTCGTTCGTAGAGCGGTGTGGTCATCACGGTCCAGTCTAACGCAACTGTACCGGTTCATAATGTCCAAAACTGATTCTGTATCGCCCGATGGATCGCGACGATCATAGTCATCGATCCCGAGAAGCAACGCAGGAATGCAATAATGTCCCAGGCCCTAAACGCCGAAGCAGGCTGGCAGTACGAGCAGTATACCCCCGGTTTTGCCGACTACTGGGATGACCTGGTGGGGTGGGAGACGCGTCTGGCCCGCGAAGGCGCCTTCTACAACCGCCTGGTGGGCGCCCACGGCGCCAAGAAGGTCATCGACCTGGCCACCGGCACGGGGGTCAACGCCGTCTCGCTGGCTCAGGCCGGCTTCGAGGTGACCGCCGTCGACGGCTCCGAGAACATGCTGATCAAGGCCCGCGAGAACGCCAGCAAGTACGGCGTGGAGTTCAGCGACACCCGGGCCGTCGACTGGCTGGAGCTCGACAAGGTCATGGGCACCGAGCAGTACGACGCTGCGGTGTGCCTGGGCAACTCCTTCACCCACCTGTTCGATCACGAGGACCGCCGCACCGCGCTGCTGGCGATGTACCGCGTGCTGCGTCCGGGCGGGATGCTGATCATCGATCAGCGCAACTACGACGACATGCTCGACAACGGCTACAGCTCCAAGCACGCCTACTGCTACACCGGCGAGGGTGTGGACGTGGGCCCGGCCGAGCTGCACCGGACGATGGCGCGTTTCCAGTACGTCTTTGCCGACGGCTCCACCTTCCAGCTGAAGATGTACCCGCTGCGGCAGGACTACATGACCCACCTGCTCGAGGACGCCGGGTTCATCAACGTGGAGCGCTACGGCGACCTGCAGAAGCCGTACTACCGCAACGATGTGGACTTCATCCAGCAGGTGGCCTACCGCCCGCTGGAGTCCTGAGACACCTCCGGCGCCCTCGGGCGCCCGGATGCACGGACGCGGCCCCGCCCCAGGGGCCGCGTTTTTTTGTGCCCACTCGCCGGACCTGCTCCCACCCGATAACCGTACCGCGGCTGCCTTGAAGCCACGCACCGGTGCATCTAGCTTCAGATGTTGAAAGCTGACCCACGCGTGGACAGCGCAGGAGGTCGATGATGAACCGGCGGCAAAAGTGAGCGGAAGAAGCGCGGCGCAGGATCCTGGAGTCGGGCGATCAGGAGCTGATCAACCGGCTACACCTGCTGGAGGCGAGCCAGGCCCGGGCGGGACGTGGCGGACGTGGACCGGGACTGCTGGGAACGGCGGCGGCCGTCGGCGGCGGTGCCTATC
This sequence comes from Halorhodospira sp. 9628, assembly GCF_022228075.1. Lineage (NCBI taxonomy): Bacteria > Pseudomonadati > Pseudomonadota > Gammaproteobacteria > Chromatiales > Ectothiorhodospiraceae > Halorhodospira > Halorhodospira sp. 9628. Next base: position 120,499 of record NZ_JAJNRF010000002.1, on the reverse strand, counting down.
TGGGCACCCTGCTCGCCGGGATGACCCTTAACGCCGAGATGCAGCGGGCCTTTGCCGCCGTTGCCGAGGACATGGGCTTTAGCCCGGGGGATCTCGGCCTCAGCCCCGCCGCGATGGAGGGCGACGTGGGCGATGTCGGCGGCGACGACGGTGGCCTGTTCGACGGCTTCGGCGGGTTCTTCGACATCTGACCCACCCCCCGGCGGGCGGCTGCCCGCCGGGGTGGCGCCGGCAGCGGGCTCAGACCCGCCAGAGGTCCATGAACTCGTGGACCGGCATCTGCTCCAGCCGCTGCTGCTCGCCGAGCGCAGCCTCAATCGCGCCAGCTTGCCGCGGCGCGAAGCGGGACGATACGGCGTTGCGGAACTTCTCCTCAAGCACCGGGATGCCCTCGTCGCGACGACGGCGGTGGCCGATGGGGTATTCCACGGCGATGCGCTCGGTCTTCGAGCCGTCCTTGAAGACGACCTGCACGGCGTTGCCGATGGATCGCTTGTCGGGGTCCATGTAATCCCGCGAGAAGCCCTCGTTTTCGGTGACCTCCATGCGCTCGCGCAGGGCATCGATCCGCGGATCCGCGGCCACGGCGTCCTCGTAGTCGGCGGCGGTGAGGCGGCCGAAGATCAGCGGGACCGCAACCATGTACTGCAGGCAGTGGTCGCGGTCGGCGGGGTTGTTCAGCGGCCCAGTCTTGTCGATGATCCGCACCCCCGCCTCCTGGGTCTCGATGATGACCCGGTCAACCTCATCGAGCCGCGGCGCCACCTCCGCGTGGAGCTTCAGGGCTGCCTCGACGGCCGTCTGGGCGTGGAACTCCGCCGGGAAGGAGATCTTGAACAGCACGTGCTCCATGACGTAACTGGCGTAGGCCTGGGAGCGACGGATCGGCTCGCCACGGAAGAGCACGTCCTGGAAGCCCCACCCCTGGGCGGAGAGGGCGGAGGGGTAGCCCATCTCGCCGGTGAGGCTCATCAGCGCCAGCCGCACGCCGCGCGCCGAGGCGTCACCGGCGGCCCAGCTCTTGCGCGAGCCGGTATTCGGCGCGTGGCGATAGGTGCGCAGCGCCCCGCCGTCGATCCAGGCGTTGGAGACGGCGTTGATGACATCCTCGCGGCTGCCGCCGAGCAGCCGGGTGGTCACGGCCGTGGTGGCCAGCCGTACCAGCAGGACGTGGTCGAGGCCGACGCGGTTGAAGCTGTTCTCCAGCGCCAGCACGCCCTGGATCTCATGGGCCTTGATGGCGGCGGTGAGCACCTCGCGCATGGTCAGCGGCGTCTCGCTCCGGGCGAGCCGCCGGCGGCTCTCGTAGTCGGCGGCGGCGAGGATGCCGCCGAGGTTGTCCGAGGGGTGGCCCCACTCGGCAGCCAGCCAGGTGTCGTTGAAGTCCAGCCAACGGATCAGGGCGCCGATGTTGAACGCGCCCTGCACCGGGTCGAGGCGATAGGCGGTGCCCGGCACCACCACCCCGTCGCGCATCTCGGCGCCGGGGACGATCGGTCCGAGCAGCTTGGTGCAGGCCGGGTAGTCGAGCGCCATCATGGCGCAGGCGAGGCTGTCCATCAGGCAGTGCCGGGCAGTCTGATACGCCTCGGCGGAGTCGATGTCGGTGGCGCTGACGTAGTCGGCGATGGCCACCAGCTCGGCATCGGGATCGGGGCGCTGGGCGCTGCGGATGTCTCCGGACATGGGAAGCTTCCTCAAGAACCAGTTGCAGGTTGATCTTGGCACCGCCGCCGGGCGCGATGGCGTTGCGGCGGCGGTGTTGGCTGGCGGGCGAACCGCGTCAGCGCTGGTCGATCGGCGGCACCGTGCGCAGATGGTGACCGGTGTAATCGGCGCTGGGGCGGATGATGCGGTTCTTGGCCCGCTGCTCCATGACGTGGGCCGCCCAGCCGCTGTGCCGGGACATCACGAAGATCGGCGTAAACAGCTTGGTGGGGATGCCCATGAAGCGGTAGGCCGAGGCGTGGTAGAAGTCGGCATTCGCGAACAGCCCCTTCTCGTCCCACATCAACTGCTCCACGGCCTCGGAGACCGGGAACAGGGTCTCGTCACCGACCTCCGCGGCGAGCTCGCGGGACCACTCCTTGATCACGGCGTTGCGCGGGTCGACCTCGGTGTAGACCGCATGGCCGAAGCCCATGACTTTCTCCTTGCGCTCGAGCATTCCGGCCAGCTCGCGTCGCGCCTCCTCCGGGCTAGACCACTGCTCGAGCATCTCCATGGCAGCCTCGTTGGCGCCACCGTGGAGCGGGCCGCGCAGGGTCCCGATTGCCCCCGTGATGGCCGAGTGCATGTCCGACAGCGTCGAGGCGCAGACCCGGGCAGCGAAGGTGGAGGCGTTGAACTCGTGCTCCGCATAGAGGATCAGCGAGACGTGCATGACGTTCTTGTGCAGCGCGTTGGGCCGCTCACCGCGGAGCAGGTAGAGGAAGTGGGCGCCGATGGAGTCCTCGTCGCTGTCGGTATCGATGCGCACACCTTCGTGGCTGTATCGGTACCAGTAGGTGATGATCGACGGGAAGACCGCCAGCAGACGGTCCGCCACCTCGGCCTGCTGCGAGAAATCGGTCTCGGTCTCCAGGGTGCCGAGCATGGAACAGCCAGTGCGCATCACATCCATGGGGTGGGCATCCCGCGGGATCTGCTCAAGGACCGCCTTGACCGCCGGCGGCAGCTCGCGCATGCCGGAGAGGCGGCGCTTGTACGCCTCGAGCTGGGCGCGGTCGGGGAGTTCGCCGTAGAGCAGCAGGTAGGCCACCTCCTCGAACTCGCACTGTGCCGCCAGGTCACGGACGTCGTAGCCGCGGTAGGTCAGGCCCGTCCCCTCCTGGCCGACCGTGCACAGCGCCGTCTCCCCGGCGGATTGGCCACGCAGCCCGGCACCGGTCTTCTTTCCCGTCATCGCTTCTCTCCTCCTGTTCGTACGTCGCGCCCGAAGAGCTCATCGAGCTTGCGCTCATAGTCGTGGTAGCCGAGCACCTCGTAGAGCTCTTCGCGCGTCTGCATGCGATCGAGCATGCCCTCCTGGGTTCCCTCGGCACGAATGGCGCCGTAGACCTCCTCGGCGGCCCGGCTCATGGCCCGGAAGGCCGAAAGCGGATAGAGGACGAGCCCCGCCCCCGCCTCGCGCAGCTGCGCCACCGTGAAGTACGGCGTCTTGCCGAACTCGGTGATGTTGGCCAGCACCGGCACCGAGAGCCGGTCGGTGAAGGTGCGGATGTCCTCAAGGCTGTGCATGGCCTCGGCGAAGACCATGTCGGCACCAGCCTCCACGTACGCCTCGGCGCGCTCCAGGGCGGCCTCCAGACCCTCCGAGGCGCGGGCGTCGGTGCGCGCCATGACCACCAGCTCCGGATCGGGCCGCGCGTCCACCGCCGCTCGGACCCGATCGACCATCTCGGCGGTGGAGACCAGCTCCTTGCCCGGGCGGTGACCGCAGCGCTTGGCCTGGACCTGGTCCTCGATGTGCACCGCGGCCGCCCCGGCGCGCGTCAGCTCGCGGATAGTCCGCGCGACGCTGAAGGCACCGCCAAAGCCGGTGTCGATATCCACCAGCACCGGCGCGCGGGTCACGTCGGTGATGCGCCGGACGTCCTCGACCACATCGGCCAGCTGGGTGATCCCCAGATCCGGCAGGCCGTACGAGGCATTGGCCACCCCGGCGCCGGAGACGTACAGCGCCTGGAACCCGGCCCGCTCGGCGAGCAGCGCCGAATAGGCGTTGATGGCGCCGACCACCTGCAGCGGTTGTTCCTGCGTAACGGCGTCGCGGAAGCGGCGTCCCGCGGATGACTGATCGGTCATGTTTTCGTTCGCTCCGTGTCGTGATCGGGTGGGCGGGCCGGACGGGTCAGGCGACGGCGTCGCCGCCCACGCGGACCAGGGTGCGGCCGGTCACCTGCCGGGCGAGCATCGCCTCGGCGGCATCGCGCAGCCCGTCGAGTTCCACCTCGCGGGTAACGAAGCCTTCCGGGTCCTGCGGACGCAGGTCTTCGCCGAGCCGCCGCCAGCTCTCCAGGCGCAGGGGGCGCGGGCAGTTGGCGGAACTGACGCCGAGCATGCTCACGCCGCGCAGGATCCACGGCATGACGGTGGTCTCGAGCTTCACGCCCCCGGCCAGACCGATGGAGGCGACGTTGCCGTACTCCTCGACCTGGGGCAGCAGCCCGGCGAGCAGGGGACCGCCAACGTTGTCGACCACGCCGGCGAAGCGGGCGCGATCCAGCGGCCGCTCGCTGAGCCCGATCGCCTCCGGGCTCACCACCTCGGCGGCGCCCAGCGCGTGGAGATATGACGCCGCATCCTTCTTGCCGGAAACCGCTACCACGCGGTAACCGGCGTTGCTGAACAGATCCACGGCGATGCTGCCCACGCCCCCCGAAGCCCCGGTGACGAGCACATCGCCCAGCGCCGGGGTCTGCCCGGCCGCCTCCATGCGAATCAGGGCCAGCGCCGCCGTGAATCCGGCGGTACCGAGTGCCATCGCCTGGCGGGGCGTCAGCCCTCCGGGCAGCGGCACGACCCAGTCGGCAGGGATCCGCACGTACTCGGCGAAGCCGCCGTCGTGGACCTCACCCAGACCGCAGCCGGTGATCAGCACCTGCGCCCCGACTTTCACATCGTCGCTGTCGCTCTCAACCACGACGCCGGCGGCATCGATCCCCGGGGTGATGGGGAAACGGCGCAGGATCTTGCCCTGGCCGGTCAGGGCCAGCGCATCCTTGTAGTTGACGGAGGAGTACGCCACCCGGACCAGCACATCGCCAGCGGGCAGATCGGCGGCACCGAGGGTCACGACCCCGCCCTGATCCTCCCTGCCGGATTCCGGGACCCGCCACGCCGTGAATTCCTGCATTTTTTATCACCTCTGACGGCCAGTTCAGCGAGTTTACAACAGCGCTTCACCGCCTCCCAAATCATATAACAACCAATATGTTAGGAGCTCTCATGGCGTTTTCTGCGTGTTCTCCGCGCGCTTCGTACGGGAGCAGCATTATGTTCAACAATGATCCGGCTCACGCTGCATTGCGCGCGCCCCGGGCCAAGGGCAGGTTGGACCCCACGCAAAGCTTGGTGCACCATGAGCTGCGGTCAAAAACCGACCCCGCAGCGAGGACTCACAGGCTCGACCCATGGCGCCGCGCTCCTATATCCCCCTGGCCGCGCTGGCCCTGATTGCCGGGGCAATCGCCACCGTGCTGATCATCGGCGAACAGCGCGGCGCGGACACCGACGCCAGCAACCGGGGCGAACCGGGCGACCCGGCCGAACGCCGCGGTGCACTAGTCGATGAGATCATCTTCACCGAGGAGTCCGACCCGGGCCGGCTCACCGCGCTCATCGAGCACGGCTCGCACCACCTATTCACTCAGGGTATCGACAGCGCCACCATCTTCCGCCAGGCGCAGGACTCGGAGCAGGTCGACCACTTCCTTTCCCACGGCACGGCCATCGAGCTGACCCTCAACCCGGCCGCCTTCGAGGACGAGCAGCGACTCAATCCATTCCGCGAGCCGCGCATCCGCGAGGCGCTGAATCGCCTGATCGACCGGCGCCACGTGGCCGAGGAACTCTTCGGCGGTCTTGCGGTGCCCCGCTATCTGCCGATCAACACGGCCTTCCCCGACTACGCCCGGCTGGCGGAGACCGCACGCTCGCTGGAACTCAAGTACCGCCATGACCCGGAGCGCGCCGAGGCGACCATCGCGGAAACCATGGAGGCGCGCGGCGCCGCGCGCCGGGAGGGCCGCTGGTATTACGCCGACGAGCCGGTGACCCTCACCGTGCTCATCCGCACCGAGGACAACCGTGAGCGGGTCGGGGACTACATCGCCAACCTGATGGAGGATCTCGGCTTCACCGTCGAGCGCCTCTACCGCACGGCCGAGGAGGCCTCCCGCATCTGGATGACCGGCGACCCGGCCGCCGGACGCTGGCACATCTACACCGGCGCCTGGGTCTCGACCGTGATCAACCGCGACATCGGCGACAACTTCAACTACTACTACACCCCCCGAGGCCGCCCCGACCCGCTATGGCAGGCGTATGAGCCCACCGAGGCGTTCAGCGAGGCCGCCGAGCGCCTGGAGCGCCGCGACTACACCAGCGTCGGGGAACGCCAGGAACTCATGGAGGAGGGCCTGACCCTGGCGATGGAAAACTCGGCGCGCATCTGGCTGGCGGATCAGCTCAGTGTCTGGCCCCACGCCGCCGATCTTGAGGTGGCCGGCGACCTGGCCGGCGGGCTCTCCGGGTCGCAGCTGTGGCCCTTTACCCTGCGTTTCAGCGATCGCGTGGGCGGTCGCGTGGTGGCAGCCACGCCGAGCATGCTCACCGAACCGTGGAACCACGTCGCCGGCAGCAACTGGATCTTCGACCGCATGATCCTGCGCGGGTTGACCGACTCGGCGGTGCTGCCCGACCCCTTCACCGGCCTCTACTGGCCGCAGCGACTCGACTCGGCGGAGGTCACGGTCACTGAGGACGCGCCGGTCAACCGCACCCTGGACTGGGTCTCGCTGGAAACCGCTGAGACCATCGAGATCCCCGGTGACGCCTGGATCGACTGGGACCCGGAGGAGCAGCGCATCCTGACCGTGGACGATCGCCACGAGGATGGACTGACCGCCCGCTCGCGGGTAGTCCTCCACTACGAGGACGACTACCTCGAGCGCCGCTGGCACAACGGCTCGCAGGTCTCCGTGGCCGACGTGGTGCTGCCTTGGATCCTGAGCTTCGCCCGAGCCGACGAGGACAGCCCGCTGTTCGATCCCTCCCACCTGCCGGAGTTCGAGGTCTATCAACGCAACTTCCGCGGCTGGCGGATTACCGATACCGACCCCCTGACCGTCGAGGTCTACAGCGACCAGGTCTACCCGGACGCCGAGAACCTGGTCGCCGCCCGCATCCCGGCCGCTCAGCCCTGGCACGTGGTCAACCTGGGCATCCAGGCCGAGCGCCGCGGCGAGCTCGCCTTCTCCTCGAGCAAGGCCGACCGCATGGATGTGGAGTGGCTCAACCTGGTCTCGGGGCCGAGCCTGGAGGTTCTCCGCGGCTACCTGCGCGCTGCCGCTGAGGCCGAGCAGGTGCCCTTCGAGCAGGCCCTTGGCGAATGGCTGCGTGAGGGCGAGGCCGCCGAGCGCTACCGCGCCCTCGACACCTGGCAGCAGGAACGCGGCCACTTCTGGGTGGATGATGGGCCGTTCTACCTGCACTCGGTCCGCCCGGTGGAGGGCAGCATCGTGCTGCGTCGCTACCCGGATCACCCGGATCCGGCCGACAAGTGGCTGCGCTTCACCGACCCGCGCATCCCGGAGCTGGAAATCGACGGACCGCTGCTGGTCGAGCACGGCGAGGATCTCGAGCTGACGGTCCGCATCACCTACGCCGGCGAACCCTACCCGGACGAGGAGATCGAGACCGCCCGCTTTCTCCTCTTCGACCGGGACGACCGGCTGGCGCTGAAAGGCGAGAGCGAGCCGGACGGCGACGGACAGTGGCGCATCCGCGTCCCCGCCGAGGCGCTGGAGACGCTGGGCACCGGAGCCAACAGCATGGAACTGGCCGTCACCTCACGAAGCGTGGCCCTGCCGGCATTCGCCACCCACGCCTTCGCCACCCTACCGGCCGGCGGCCCCGAAGCAGACAGCCAGGAGGAGGAGTAGCCGTGGCCAGCGCCGCCCCCGTCAGCCGCACCGCCTCCTTGCTCCGCGACCTCCGTCATCTTGGGGTTTTCACCGCCAAGCGGCTCATCGCCCTGCTGCTGACCGTGCTGATCGGTGTCTACCTGACCATCCTCATCGCCAACATGGGCGGGCAGGTGGATGAGCTGCGCATGGCCCAGATCCAGGGCGAAGTGGCCGAACAGGTCCGGGGAGACCCGGCCTTCCAGGACCTCGACTCGGAGGAGCGCGAGGAACTGATGCAGCGCCAGATCGACCTAGAGGTCGAGCGCCTGCGCCTGGACGAGCCGTTCATCGTGCGCAGCTTCGACTACCTGCGCGCGGCCATGACCCTCGACCTGGGGCGGGCGGAGCAGATGCACAGCGATGCCGGTTCCCGGCAGGTCTACAACATCATTGCCGAGCGCCTGCCGGCGACGCTGCTGCTCTTCGGCACCGCCAACCTGCTGGTGTTTTTCGTCTCGGTCTTCGCCGCGCTGTCGCTGTCACGACGCTACGGCAGCCGGCTGGACCAGACCGTGATCGGCCTGGCACCCACCTCGGCGGCGCCGGCGTGGTTCTACGGCATCTTCCTGATCCTGCTGCTTGCGTTCATCTTCCCGCTGCTGCCGTCCGGCGGCATGGTGGCGGTGCCGCCGCCGGAGGATCCGTGGGCCTATGCAGCCAGCGTGATCCGCCACATGGCGCTACCGGTGGCGGCGATGTTCATCGCCCAGATCTTCATATCGATCTACTCGTGGCGGACGTTCTTCCTCATCCACTCCAGCGAGGATTATGTGGAGATGGCCCGTGCCAAGGGTTTGCCCGACGCCCTGGTGGAGCAGCGCTACATCCTCCGGCCGACACTTTCGCCGATCATCACCAGCTTCCTGCTGATGCTCATCGGCCTATGGAGCGGTGCGATCATTCTCGAACAGGTCTTCAACTGGCCGGGCCTGGGCACGCTACTCTTCGAGGCCATCGGGCACCGTGACACGCCGGTCATCATCGGCTCGGTGGTCATCTTTGCCTACCTGCTGGCCGTGACCGTGTTCCTGCTGGACTTCCTCTACGCCATCCTGGACCCGCGGGTCCGCATCGACGGGGGGCAGGGATGATCCGCTGGCGCGATGGGCTCACCCAGGTACGACGCTACCCGTCCGCCGTGGCCGGGCTGCTGATCATCGCCATGCTGATCGCCACGGCCATCTATGCCGTGACCGCCATCCCCTACTCCGAGGCGCAGAAGCTCTGGCGCGGCGGCGACGCCTGGCAGGACCTGCCGGTCAACGCCAGCCCGGCGTGGACCGACCGGCTTCTCGGCGGGGATGCCCCGCGCACCATCACCGTCTCCAGCGAGGATGCGCCCACCGAGCGCCAGGATCTGGGCGCAGCACGGCTCGAGACAACCACCCTGGAGGTCGACTTCCCCTACGACGGCTTCCCCTCGGAGATCAATCTCTTCCTCGAGGCGGAGTTCGAGCAGGGCCAGCCCTTCACGCGGGTGCACTGGCGCACCCCGGACGGCGAGGAGATCCCCATCGACGCCCGCCGGGTGGGGGAGCGGGAGCGCTTCTCCATCTCCCAGGACCGGCAACTGGAGAGTCGGCTGGGCCGCGCGCCCCAGGTCGGCCTGTTCACCGACGCCGAGCCCGGAACCCCGGACCCGACAGTGCGCACCGGCACCTACGAGCTGGTTATCGAGACGGTGCACTTCGAAGAGTCCGCCCGGCTGCACGCCGAGCTGGTCGTCTACGGGCAGGTCCACGGCGCCTTCGGCACCGACCACCAGCGCCGCGACCTGGCCGTAGCCCTGCTCTGGGGCACGCCGGTCGCCCTCGCCTTCGGACTGCTCGCCGCCGTGGGCACCACAGTGACCACCCTGATCATCGCCGCCACCGGGGTCTGGTACGGGGGCTGGGTGGACGCCACCATCCAGCGGCTCACCGAGGTGAACATCATCCTGCCGCTGCTGCCGATCCTGGTGATGATCGGCACCCTCTATTCGACCAGCATCTGGCTGATGCTCGGCGTCGTCGTGGTGCTGGGCATATTCAGCGCCGGGATCAAGATGTACCGCTCGATGCTGCTGCCCATCCGTGAAGCGCCCTATATCGAGGCGGCGCGCGCCTATGGGGCCGGGGGCGGCCGGATCATCCTGCGCTACATGGTGCCGCGGATCCTGCCAGTGCTCATCCCCACCTTCGTCACCCTGATCCCCACCTACGTCTTCCTGGAGGCGTCGTTGGCGGTTCTCGGCCTGGGTGACCCGGTGCTGCCGACGTGGGGCAAGGTCCTGCACGATGCCCAGGCCCAGAGTGCGCTCTACCACGGCTTTTACTACTGGGTGCTGTCGCCGGCGGCGCTGCTGATGCTCACCGGACTCGGCTTTGCCATGCTCGGCTTCGCCCTAGACCGGATCTTCAACCCGCGGCTGAGGAACCTCTGATGGCCGGTGCCCCGCTGCTCGAGATCGAGAACCTGCGCCTGGGCTACGCCACCGCGCGCGGCACCCTGTGGGCGGTGGACGGCGTGAACTTGGAGGTGCGCCGCAACGAGGCCCTGGCCGTGCTCGGCGAGTCCGGCTGCGGCAAGAGCTCGCTGGCGCGTACCCTGCTGCGCACGCTGCCGCGCAACGCCCATGCCCCCAGCGGCCAGATGCGCCTGGACGGACGCGACGTGCTCGGCCTTCCGGAGGAGCGCTTCCGCCGCGAAGTGCGTTGGGTGCGCATCGCCCTGGTCATGCAGGCGGCCATGAACGCCCTCAACCCGGTGGTGCGCGTCGGGGAACAGGTGGCTGAACCGCTGCGCGTGCACCACCGGCTGGGCCGGCGGGAGGCACACCGTCGCGCCGGCGCCGCCTTCGAGGAGGTGGGCATCGCCACGGATTTCCTGCGCCGCTACCCCCACGAGCTTTCGGGGGGCATGCGCCAGCGCGCGGTGCTGGCCATGGCGCTGGTGACCGAACCGGACCTGGTCGTCCTCGACGAGCCCACCTCGGCGCTGGACGTGCTCACCCAGGCATCCATCATGAACGTGCTCAAGCGCATCAAGGCCCAACGCGGGGTCAGCTTCGTGCTGATCACCCACGATATCGCCACCTCCAGCGAACTGGCCGACCGGGTGGCGCTGATGTACGCCGGGCAGGTGGTGGAGACCGCCAGCGCCGAGGCGTTCTTCGGCCATCCCGCCCACCCCTACTCGCGGCTGCTGATGGACTCGGTGCCCCGGCTGCACCAGGAGCAGCCGCCACGCGCCATACCGGGCCGCCCCCCGAGCCTGCTCGAGCCGCCGACCGGCTGCCGCTTCGCCGAACGCTGCCCGAAGGCCTATGAGCGCTGCAGCGAGCCACCACCCGAGGTTGCCTACGATACCCGGCACCGAGTCCGCTGCTGGCTTCACCACCGCTCGGGAGGGGGACCATGAGCTTGCACTCACCCATCGCGGCGCGCACCACCGGCAGCACCGATGAGGCACTGCTGTGCGTTGACGGCCTGCACACCCACTTCGAACTGCGTCAGTGGGGGTTCCTGCGGACCGGCACGGTGCGCGCCGTCGACGGCGTAGCCTTCAGCCTGGACGCCGGTGAGGCCATTGCGGTGGTCGGCGAGAGCGGCTGCGGCAAGAGCTCTCTGGCGCGCACCCTGCTCGGGCTGCACCGGCCCACCGCCGGCTCGGTGCGTTTCGCCGGTACCGAGGTGGGTGAGCTCAACGGCGCGGCCCTCAAGACATACCGCGCGCAGGTCGGCTACGTCCAGCAGGACCCCTACGGGGCCCTGCCACCGTTCATGGAGGTGCAGCGGATCCTGGCCGAGCCGCTGATTATCCACGGCGTCCGCCCGCGCGCCGAGCGCTGGCGGCGCATCGAGGCAGCCCTCGAAGAGGTTGGCCTCAGCCCCGCGGCCGAGGTGGCCGGCAAGTTTCCCCACCAACTCAGCGGCGGTCAGCAGCAGCGCGTGGTCATCGCCCGGGCACTGCTGCTGCGGCCGGCGATGATCATCGCCGACGAGCCCGTCTCCATGCTCGACGCCTCGGTCCGGGTGGAGATCCTCAACCTGCTCCACCGGGTGCAACAGGAGCACGACTTGGCCCTGCTTTACATCACCCACGACCTCTCGACGGTCCGCCACTATGTGGACCGGGCGATGGTGATGTACGGCGGACGCATCGTCGAGCAGGCCCCTGTGGACGCGCTGTTGCAGCGGCCCCAGCACCCCTACACCGAGGCCCTGCTCAGCGCCCTCGGCGACCCCGATGCCGCCAACGCCGGCCGCCCCCGCCCAGTCCCCGGGGGCGAGGCGCCCAGCCTGATCCAGCCACCCACCGGATGCCGTTACCACCCACGCTGCCCGCACGCCATGGCGGGTCGGTGCGAGCTCGATCCGCCGCCGCCGGACTTCCGGCCCCGCCCGGAGCATCGAGCCGCCTGCTGGCTTCGCGAGTGACCCCGGTGCGTGGCGTCGAGCACATCCCGTGGCTCTACGACGCCGGTATGGCCGTCTGCGAACGCTTAGGCATGCACCGCTGGCGCGAGGCGCTCGTCGACGGGGTCCGCGGCCGTGTCCTGGAGGTAGGCTGCGGGACGGGACGGACCCTACCGCTCTATCCCGCCGAGACCGCGGTGTGGGCAGTGGATCCGGACGCCGCCGCGTTGCGCCGCGCCCGGCGCCGGGCGCCGCAGGTCCCGCTGTACGTTGGCCGCGCGGAGGCACTGCCCTTCGCCGACGGCAGCTTCGACACGGTCACCACCAGCCTGAGTTTCTGCAGCGTCGGCGATACCGCGGCGGGGCTGCGGGAGATCCGCCGGGTCCTCGACGATCACGGGGTGCTGCGAATGCTCGAGCACGTGCGCTCACCGGGGCTGGCGGGCCGGGTGCAGGACCGCATCCAGCCGGTGTGGACCGCCGTCAGCGGCGGCTGCCACCTCAACCGGGATACCGAGGCAGCCGTGCGCGCGGCGGGGTTCCGCATCGACGGCACCTCGCGACGGGCGCGCGGGGTCATGCGCTGCTTCGCCGCCTACAAAGCGTAACAGTCAGGACCGGCCCAGACGCTGCCACAGATCCGCCAGGTGGGCCGCCAGGCCAGCCAGCAACCACCCCGAGACCCAGTACCACGGGGCACCGGTCAGCGCGGCGCGCAGCGCCAGCAGCAGGAAGCCGCCGGCCGCCAGGGTGGTCACGATGGTTGCCGGCGCCAGGCCATGACCGGTGCGCCGGTAGAGCGCGTAAAGCAGGGCCCCCTCGAGGAGCATCAGCACCAGGATGGCGTCGATGACGCGGCCGCTGGCAAACCATTCCGCCATCATCCCGCTCACCACTCGGCCAGCCGTTCACGCAGCTCGTCCCGGAGGATGTCCACCTCAGGGCGGGCCTGCTCAAGGATCGTATCCACCCTGTGAAAGTCGAGCACGCGGATATCGCGGATCGCCGGGCTGATCAGGATATCGGGCTCCTCCCGCCGCCGCTTCTCCTGCAGGATGGAGTACTGCATGACCTGGAACGTGTTGAAGATGTTGTCCAGGTACGCCGGGTTGCGCAGTGCCTCGTCCTTGCCCTCCTCACGGGTGCCGAGCACATTGACCGCCACCACCACGTCGCAATCCTCAGCGAGCAGGTCGAACGGCACCGGATTGGTCAGGCCGCCGTCGACCAGCACCCGATCCTGATAGGAGACCGGGCTGAACAGCCCCGGCATGGCCATGCTCGCCTGGACCGCCGGCCACAACGCACCCGAATCGAAGACCACCGCCTCGCGCTTCCAGTAGTCGGTGGCCACAATCTGCAGCGGAATCTCCAGCTCGCCAAAGCGCGACACGCCCGTCTCCTTGCGCAGGTGGGCGATAAAGGCGTCGGACTCCACAAGCCCGCCGTCGCGATCCGACGGCTGCACGAAGTCGAGCCACTGCCGCCATTTGCCGCCCATCAGCGTCTGCAGCCAGTTCTCGTCCTGATCGGCGACGAGCTCATCGATTCCGGCTCGGATCTCCTCGGCGCTAAGCCCGGCGGCATAGAGCGCGCCCATGATGGCGCCGATGCTGCAGCCACTGATCCGGTGCGGACGCACCCCGAGCTCCTCGAGCGCCTCGAAGACCAGCAGGTGGGAGAGGCCGCGGGCCCCGCCGCTGCCGAGCGCCAGGCCGATACGCGGCCTCCCGTCCCGGTCCACCTCGCCGCCCCGGGCGCCGGCAACCGGGGTGGCCGACATGCCCACCAAGGGCATCAGGGATGCGCTGATCATCATCTTCAGGGTGTGGCGTCGTGGGCGGTCGGGGAGGTCGTGTGGCACTGCGAATCCTCGCTTCAGGCTGCCGCTGAAGGTGCAGCGGTCTCGGGTGAACATAGCAGGCATGGCCCCGACTGTCCTCAGCCCGCGCCGCCGGCGACCGGGCGGCGCAACAGGGCGACATCGTCCCGCGGTAGGTGCAGCTCCGCGCCCCAGCGTCGGGCGAACCAGCAGAAGGTCGCCTCGGCGAAGAAGGCGATGTGGGTCGGGTCGCGCAGGTAGTGCCAGGCACCGAACGCCTCGGCGGACGGCTGGCGCTTGGTCATGATACCCAGCCAACCCCCGGGTCGCACGCACCCCCAGAGCCCGTCGAGCTCGGCCGCCGGCTCGGCCAGGTGCTCGACCACCTCGGTGGCGGTAACCACCTCGTAGCGATCGCGCAACGGCGACGGATCGGGGAAGTAGAAGGGATCGTAGACCTCGGCCTGATAGCCTGCCTCACGGAACATCGCCGCCAGCGCGGGGCCGTGGCCGCAACCGAAATCCAGCACGCGCGCCGGCGGCACCACCGCGGCCATCAGCGGATCGGCGATCCGGGCCAGGAAGCGCCGGTAGCCCGGGTCGTTCACCGCATTCCGGTGCTGGTCGTAGACAGCCTTCTCGTCCGCCGCCGACAGGTGCTGCTGGGGCGGTACGTGGACCAGGGCGCAGCTCGGGCATCGGTAATACGTGCGCTCGGCCCGATGGAACAGCACCGCCGAGCTGCCGCACAGGGGGCAGGGGCGAACGCTCACGGCGCCACCCCGCCGGCCTCCTCCGCGCGGACCGCCTCCAGGCGCCTGCCATCCGCGGTCAGCAGGCGCAGACGGTCGACTTCGGGCATATAGAGGAAGTACACCCCGGCGAGCACATCCAGGAACGCCTGCTCGGCTTCCGCCAGGCCCGCGTCGCGGCAGGCCATGCGCGTGGCGGCCAGGCCGCTGAACACGATCCGCTCGCCGGTCAGCCGGTAGGCGCCGGCGTAGCGATTACACGGCGCCTGCCCGTGAACCCGCCCCTCGGCATCGAGATCGAGCGTGATGATCGCCTCGGGGATCTCGCCGTCGACGGCCACGATCTGCCACTCACCCCCGGTCAGCAACGCCCGGGGATCGCCGCCGCAACCGCGATGCTGCGTACCGTCCAGGGTGTAGTCGACGCGGTACGGGTGCGGCATGCCGGTGGCCACATCGGCGCACAGCGCCTGCTCGACGACAACCTCCAGCGCGCGGCCGTTATCGGTCTCCGCCGTATAGCGCAGGGCCGTGTCCGTTACCTCCGGGTCCGGCTGCGCGGCGGCCACCTCGAGGCGGCCGTAATCGGCCAGCAGCCGCATGCGCTCGCCGTCCATGCGCAGCATCCACCCCGGCTCCTGCCCGCGGGCAATGAACGGTTCATCGGCGGTACCCAGCCCCGGTGCCGGCTCCGGGACAGTCTCGGGGGCCTCGATGGGCTCGGGCTCGGCCTCGGCCAAGGGGGCGGGGGGATCCTCACGGACCCCGGCCGGCTCGCGGTCCTGCGCCCGCTCGGGAGTAGCGCACGCGGCCAGCAGGAGAAGGATCGGAAGAGTGGTCGCGACGGTACGGATGGTGGTCATGGGTCCAGAATACCCGAAAGCGGTGCTCCAGCGGCACTGCCTCGGTGCAACGGAATCCGGACCGCTCGCGGCGGCGCCGCCCCGTGCGGGGGCGCCGCCCCGTGCGGGGGCGGCGCACGGCGCGTACCGGCTCAGTTGGCCTTATGGATGGCCCGCTTACCCACGGCCAGGGCCGCTTCGTGGACGGACTCGGAGAGCGTCGGGTGGGCGTGGATGGTGCGCGCGATGTCCTCGGCGGAGCCGGCGAACTCCATGGTCACCACCGCCTCGGCGATGAGTTCGGAGGCCTGCGGACCGATGATGTGGGCCCCGAGCAACCGGTCGGTCTCGGCGTGGGCGATGAGCTTGACCATCCCAGCGGTCTGGTCCATGGCACGGGCCCGCCCGTTGGCAGCAAAGCCGAAAACCCCGGTGTTGTAGGGGATGCCGGCCTTCTTCAGCTGCTCCTCGGTCCGACCCACCCAGGCGATCTCGGGGTCGGTGTAGATCACCCACGGGATGGTCTCGTAGTTGAGGTGCCCGCCCTTGCCGGCGATCCGTTCCGCCACCAGGATGCCCTCTTCTTGGCCCTTGTGGGCGAGCATCGGCCCGCGCACGACGTCGCCGACGGCGTAGACGTCGGGCAGGTTGGTCTTGCAGTCCTCGTCGACATTGATGAAGCCACGCTCGTCGAGGAGCAGATCGACCTCTTTCGAGCAGAGGTCATCGGTGTTGGGTCGCCGGCCGACGCAGACGATGAGGCGGTCGACCTCCAGCTCCTGCCCACCGTTCTTGTCCTCGTAGGAGACCGTGACCCCACCGTCGACCCGGGTGCCGGTGACCCGGCAACCCAGGCGGATATCCAGCCCCTGCTTCTTGAACTCCTTCTGGGCCGTGCGCGCCACCTGGCGGTCCACCGGCCCGAGGAATTCGTCCTGCGCCTCGAGCAGCACCACCTCCGAGCCGAGGCGGCTCCATACCGAGCCCATCTCGAGGCCGATGACCCCGGCGCCGATGATGCCGAGCCGCTGCGGCACCTCGGTGAAGTCCAGCGCCCCGTCGGAGTTGACGATGCGCTCGTGATCCAGCGCTGCGGCGCCGATCTCGACGCTGCGCGAGCCGGTGGCCAGTACGACGGAGTCGGCGCTGTAGCGCTCACTGGTGCCATCCGAGCGGCGGACCTCCACGGTCTTCGCCTCGACCAACTGGCCGTGACCGTGGATCCACTCGATCTTGTTGGCCTTGAACAGCTGACGGATGCCCCCGGTGAGATCCTTCACCACCTTGTCCTTGCGGGCGATCATCTTCTCCACATCCAGCTCCACCCCCTGGGCGGTGATGCCGTGGGCGCTGAGCTGCTCGGTGACCTTGTGATACTGCTCCGAGCTGTCGAGCAGCGCCTTGGAGGGGATGCAGCCGACGTTCAGGCAAGTGCCGCCGAGGGCGGGCTCGCCATCCTTGAAGACGAAGGCGTCGACCACGGCAGTGCGCATGCCCAGCTGGGCGCAGCGAATGGCAGCGCTGTATCCGGCGGGGCCGGCACCGATAACGATGACATCGTAGTGATTGGACATGTTGCGACCCTGTTCTGTGGTTGTATGTGCGCTCGAGGGCCTCCGGCCCCGGGCGGATCCTGGGCCCGCGCCGCTAGATTTCGAGCAGCAGCCGGGCGGGATCCTCGATGCAGTCCTTGACGGCCACCAGGAACTGCACCGCCTCGCGGCCGTCGATGATGCGGTGGTCGTAGGTGTGGGCCAGGTACATCATCGGCCGGACCACGATCTCACCGTCCTCGACCACCGGTCGTTCCTGGATCTTGTGCATCCCCAGGATGCCGCTCTGAGGCGGGTTGAGGATGGGCGTGGAGAGCAGCGACCCGAAGATCCCGCCGTTGGTGATGGTGAAGGTCCCGCCGGTAAGCTCGTCCATGCTCAGCTTGCCCTGCTGGGCACGCTTGCCGAGCTCGTTGATCTGTGACTCGATCTCGGCGAAGGAGAGGCGGTCGGCGTCGCGCAGCACCGGCACCACCAGCCCCCGCGGCGAGGAGACGGCGATGCCGATGTCGTAATAGCCGTGGTAGATGATGTCATTGCCGTCGATCGAGGCGTTGACCGCCGGATAGCGCTTGAGGGCCTCGACCGCCGCCTTGACGAAGAACGACATGAAGCCTAAGCGCACGTCGTGGGCCTTTTCGAAACGCTCGCGGTAACGGGCGCGCAGATCCATCACCGGCTGCATGTCCACCTCGTTGAAGGTGGTGAGCATGGCCGCGGTCTGCTGCGCCTCGACCAAACGCTCGGCGATGCGCTGGCGCAGCCGGGTCATGGGCACCCGCTGCTCGGGTCGGTCGCCCAGCGGGGCGGCCTCGGCGGCGGGGGCGCTCTGCGGTGCTGTAACCGCGGTGGGCGCTGCCTCGGCCTCGGCCCGACGCTCCAGATGGCGGAGCACGTCTTCCTTGGTCAGGCGACCGTCGCCACTGGAGGACTCGATCCGGGCAGGATCCAGGCCGTGCTCGCGGACCAGACGGCGCACCGCCGGGCTGAGCCCGTCCAGGCTCGCCGCCGGTGCCGCCTCCGCGTCCGCGGCCGCGACGGGCGCCTCGGGGGCCGTGTCCTCCCCGCCCTGGGGGGCCGGCTCGGCGTCGTCCGACGCCTGTCCGCCGGCCGCGGCCGCCGCTGCGGTCTCGGCGGCCGGGGGGTCATCGGTGGCGGCTGCGGCACCCGCCTCGACGTGCCCGAGGATATCGTCCGGGGTGACCGTATCGCCCACCGCACGGTCGATCCCCTGCAGCACACCGTCGGCGGGCGCCGGGACCTCCAGCACCACCTTATCCGTCTCCAGATCGACCAGGTTCTCGTCCTGGCTCACCGCCTCGCCGGGCTGCTTATGCCAGGCCACCACCGTCGCCTCGCTGACGGACTCGGGCAGCGCTGGCACCTTGATCTCGACGCTCATGCAGGTCCCCTTCTCTGGTGTTCTCGTCCGGGCTCGATCGCCGCGTGCCGCCTAGCCAAGGGCATCCTCGACCAGCGCCCGCTGCTGCTCGTGGTGGCGCTTGGGGTAGCCGACCGCCGGCGATGCCGCCGCCGAGCGCCCGGCGTAGCGCAGCCGCTGATCCGGCCCCATGCAGTTGTAGAGGTGGTGGTTGGTGGAGTACCAGGCGCCCTGGTTCTTCGGCTCCTCCTGGCACCAGACCACCTCGGTGGCGGCCGCGTAGCGCTCGGTCAGCAGCCGGCGCAGCGCCTTCTCCGGGAACGGGTAGAGCTGCTCGACCCGGATGATGGCGATGTCATTGCGGGCCTCCCGCCGGCGGGCCTCGAGCAGGTCGTAGTAGACCTTGCCGGCGCACAGCACCACCCGGCGGCAGGCAGCGGGATCGAGCCCGTCCACCTCATCGATGATGTTGTGGAAGTGGCCGCCGGTCAGGTCGTCAAGCCCGGAGGTGGAGAGCTTGTGCCGAAGCAGGCTTTTCGGCGTCAGCACCACCAGTGGCTTGCGGTAGCGGCGCAGCATCTGCCGGCGCAGCATGTGGAAGAACTGCGCCGGCGTCGAGGGCACGCAGACCTGCATGTTGTTCTCGGCACACAGCTGCAAGTAGCGCTCCAGGCGGGCCGACGAGTGCTCCGGCCCCTGCCCCTCGTAGCCGTGGGGCAGGAACATGGTCAACCCCGACAGCCGCCCCCACTTGGCCTCGGCCGCGGCGATGAACTGGTCGATGACCACCTGCGCGCCGTTGGCGAAGTCACCGAACTGCGCCTCCCAGATGGTCAGGGTGTCCGGCTCAGTGGTGGCGTAGCCGTACTCGAAACCGACCACGGCCTCCTCGGAGAGGAGCGAGTCGATGACTACGAAGTCCTGCGGCTCGGTGGTCACGTCCTGCAGCGGCACGAAGTTGGAGCCGTCACGGGCGTTGTGCAGCACGGCGTGGCGGTGGAAGAAGGTCCCCCGGCCGGAGTCCTGGCCGGTCAGACGCACGCGGTAGCCGTCCTGCAGCAGCGTGGCGTAGGCCATGGTCTCGGCAAAGCCCCAGTCCAGCGGCAGCGCACCGGCGACCATTTTGCGCCGGCTCTCCATGATGGAGGCCACCCGCGGATTGAGTTCGAAGCCGTCGGGCAGGGCGTCGAGAATCTGCTGCAGCCCGCGCAGGCGCTCCTTGTCCACGGCGGTCTCCACCGGCTCATTCCACTCGCCGCCGACGAACCGGGTCCAGTTCGCGGCGTAGTCGTTGCGCACGCCGGTGAGGATGTTCGACGCCACCACCTCCCGGTTTTCAAGGGCCTCGCGGTAGGCGGCGACCATCTCCTCGGACTCCCGCGGCCCGAGGATGCCTTCCTGCACCAACCGCTCGGCGTAACGCTGGCGTACCGTCGGCTGGTTGCGGATCTTCTGGTACATCATCGGCTGCGTGGCCGCCGGCTCGTCGGCCTCGTTGTGGCCGTGGCGGCGGTAGCAGATCAGATCGATGACCACATCGCGGTGGAAGGTGTTGCGGTAATCCAGGGCCAGGGCCGTGGTGAAGGCTACCGCCTCGGGGTCATCGCCGTTGACGTGGAAGATCGGCGCCTGAACGATCTTCGCCACTTCGGTGCAGTAGTGGCTCGAGCGCGTGTCTTGCGGGTGCGAGGTGGTGAACCCGATCTGGTTGTTGACCACCACGTGCACCGTACCCCCGGTATAGAAACCGCGGGCCTGGGAGAGCTGGAAGGTCTCCATGACCACGCCCTGCCCGGCGAAGGCGGCGTCACCGTGGATGAGCAGGGGCAGGACCTGCTCGCCCTGGGGATCGCGACGCCGGCGCATGCGCCCGCGGCAGGAGCCCTCGACCACCGGGTTGACGATCTCCAGGTGCGACGGATTAAAGGCCAGAGCCACGTGCATGGGACCGCCCGGGGTCTGGATGTCCGACGAGAAGCCCATGTGGTACTTGACGTCGCCGGAGCCCTGCAGCCCGTCGGGTTGATGGCCCTCAAACTCGGCGAACAGGTCGCCCGGGTCCTTGCCCATGATGTTAATCAGCACGTTGAGCCGGCCCCGGTGGGCCATGCCCAGCACCATCTCCTTGACGCCCTCGCGTCCGGCGCCCTGGATCAGGTCGTGGAGCAGGGGGATCAGCGAGTCCCCACCCTCCAGGGAGAACCGCTTCTGGCCCACGTACTTGGAATGCAGGTACTTCTCGATACCCTCGGCCGCAGTCAGGCGCTCGAGGATCTCTTTCTTGCGCGCGGCGCTCAGCCGCGGACGGCAACCGGTCCCTTCGAGCCGCTCCTGGATCCAGCGCTTCTGCACCGTATCCGTGATGTGCATGTACTCCGAACCGACGGACCCGCAATAGACCTCCTCGAGCTGAGCGATGATCTCGCGCAGCGTCATTTGCGTCGGCGCGTAGAGGGACCCGGTGTTGAACGTTTGGTCCAGCTCCGCCGGCGACAGGCCGTGGAAGGCCGGATCGAGATCCGGCACCGGCGGTTTCGGGCGCAGGTCCAGGGGGTCGATATCCGCCGCCTGGTGACCCCGAAAACGGTAGGAGTTGATCAGCCGCAGCACCGCCGCCTGCTTCTCGGCCGCCTCGGCGCTCAGCCCGCCCTGGACAGCGCCGGAGGCCCGCGCCGGAGTGCCGCCATTGTCCCGCGCGTGCTGCTCAAAGCGGGCCCGGATGGGGCTGTGCGGGATGTCCTCACCGGTGCCGGACTCCCGGGTCAGGCTGTGGAAGTAGGCGCGCCACTCCGGGTCCACGCGGCTCGGATCGGCCAGGTACGTCTCGTACAGGTCCTCGATGAAGGCCGCATTGGCCCCGTGCAGGTAGGAGGTGTTGCGAAGGTGTTCGAAAAGGCCGCGATCAGTCATGCCACCACTCTAAGGCTCGGAGCGAACGGAGAGAACCCGTGCGCCCGGGGCGCGGCGGCCCCGGCGGGCCAGCGCACCCCGGGCGCCACCGCTAACCGTGATCGCCTCCGCCGCCGTCCGGTGAGGCGGCCTCGGCGGGCTGCGTCCGTCCGGCGAGCAGGATGCCGATCTCGTAGAGCAACCACACCGGCACGGCCAGCAGCACCTGCGAGAGCACATCGGGCGGGGTGAGCATCATACCCACCACGAAGGCACCGACAATCACGTAGGGGCGCTTGGCCGCGAGGCTCTCCCGGGTGGAGATGCCACTGCGCACCAGAAGGATGGTCGCGATCGGCACCTGAAAGGCCGCACCGAAGGCGAAGAACAGGGTCAGCACGAACGACAGGTATTCGCCGATATCCGTCATCATCTGCACGCCTTCCGGGGAGACCAGTGCAAAGAAGCGGAAGGCGATCGGGAAGACCACGAAGTAGGCGAAGGCCGCCCCGAGATAGAACAGCCCGGTGCTGGAGATCAGCAACGGCCAGATCATCCGCCGCTCGTGGCGGTACAGCCCCGGCGCCACGAAGGCCCAGAGCTGGTAGAGGATGTAGGGGATGGTGATGAAGATGGCCGCCACCAGGGCCAGCTTCATGGGAATCAGAAACGGCGAGGCCACCTTGATAGCAATCATCGAGGTGCCCTCGGGCAGGACTTCCTGAAGCGGCCCGGAGATCCAGCGGTAGAGTGTGTCCCGGAAGGGGTAGAGGAGCAGGAACGCCCCCAGGACCACCACGACGATGCGCAGCAGGCGGTCGCGGAACTCCTTCAGGTGGCTAAGCAGCGGTGCCTCCTGAAGCTTCTCGTCACCCCCCTCTTTCTCGTCGGGCTCGCCGGCACTCACTGGTCCTGCTCCTTGTCGGCGCCGCGCGGCTTACCGCCCTCGGATTCCTCGGCCCTGCGGAGCCGGGCGGCGCGCCGGGCCTCCCGGGTCTCCCGCTCGACGTCCTCCTCAGCCCCCGTGAAGGCGCGGCGGGTCTGCTCGACATCGCGCCGAACCGACTCGCCCGCCTTGCGAATCTCCTCGACCCGCAGCTCGCGCTCGACCTCGCGGCGCGTCGCGTTGAACGAAGAGCGCGCCTTCCCGGCCCATCGGCCGAGCACGCGCACGGTACGAGCCATGCGCTCGGGGCCGAGCACCAGCAAGCCGATCAGGCAGATGATCAGAACTTCCCAGAAGCCGAGGTCGAACATGGCGATCCTGCGTCAGGGCCGTACCGGAGGCGCGCCGGCGCCTCTCAGGAGGCGCTACGGTCGTGCTGCTCGGCACTCTGGCGGGTGGCACTGCTCTCCCGGGCGTGGCCCTGCTCAGAGGCGGGGTCGCCCTGGTGCTCCAGCGGCTCGGGCTCCTCCGACGACTCCCCATCGGCGCGCTTCTGCGCCTCTTCCTCTTCGCCCTCCCGCATCGACTCCTTGAAGCCGCGGATGGCACCACCAAGGTCCCCGCCGATATTGCGCAGCTTCTTGGTGCCGAACAGCAGCGCCACGATCAGCAGAATGATCAGCAGCGACCAGATATTGAATCCCATCTCCTCACCCTCCGACGCCGTGCGGCGCCTTCCGTTATGCGTTGCTCACTCGCCGCGGGCCGCTTTCTCGTCCAGGCCCGAACGGCCCACCCGTCGCTCCAGCTCCGCCAGCACCTCATCCACCGACACCCCACTGGCGGAGAGCATGACGAGAGTATGGAACCACAGATCGGCGGTCTCATAAACGATCTGTTCCCGCTCGCCGCCCTTGGCGGCGATCACCGTCTCGGTCGCCTCCTCGCCAACCTTCTTGAGGATGGCGTCCAAGCCTTTGTGGTGAAGCCGCGCCACATAGGAGGCATCCGGCGATGCACCGCGGCGCCGCTCGATGGTCTCGGCCAGCTCGCGCAGGGTGTCGGCCGCCGACCGCCCGGTTCCGGCTTCGCTCATTGTCGGACCTCGATACCGCGTTCCGCCATGTACGCCTTGGCCTCGCCGACGGTGTGGTCGCCGAAGTGGAAAATGCTCGCCGCCAGAACGGCATCGGCTCCCCCCTCGTCGACCCCATCGGCCAGGTGTTCCAGATCCCCCACGCCGCCGGAGGCGATCACCGGCACGGTCACCGCATCGGCGACGGCGCGGGTCAGGCCGAGATCGAAACCGGCCCTTGTGCCGTCTCGGTCCATGCTGGTCAGCAGGATCTCGCCGGCTCCCAGCGCCACCAGGCGCTGGCACCAGCTGATGACCTCGAGCCCGGTGGGATTGCGCCCGCCGTGGGTGAAGACCTCCCAGCGCGGCGGATCCTCCTCAACCTGCTTGGCGTCCACCGCCACCACGATGCACTGCGAGCCGAAGCGTTCGGCGGCCTCGCGGACGAACTCCGGGCGGTGAACCGCCGCGGTGTTGATAGCCACCTTGTCGGCGCCGGCATTGAGCAGGCGGCGCACGTCGGCCACGGTGCGCACGCCGCCACCGACGGTCAACGGGATGAAGACCTGCCCGGCCACCGCCTCCACCACATCGTAGATGGTATCGCGCTCCTCGTGGCTGGCGGTGATATCCAGGAAGGTCAGCTCGTCAGCCCCCATGGCGTCGTAGCGCCGGGCGATCTCCACGGGGTCGCCAGCGTCGCGAATGTCCACGAAACGGACGCCCTTGACCACCCGGCCGCCATCCACATCCAGGCAAGGGATAATGCGCTTAGCGGTCATCGCCGGCCTCCCGCGCCGTGCGGATAGCGGCGGCCAGCTCAAGGCCGCCGTCGTAGATGGCCCGCCCCACGATGGCCCCGGCGATGCCCTCCGGGCTCGCGGCCAGGCTGCGCACGTCCTCGAGGCTGCTGACACCGCCGGATGCGATCACCGGGATGGAAACGGCCCGGGCCAGCTCGCGGGTGGCCTCAACGTTGCAGCCCTGCATCATCCCGTCCCGGCCGATGTCCGTGAAGATCAACGCCGCCACGCCGGCGTCCTCGAACCGGCGAGCGAGGTCGACGGCGGCCACCTCGGAGGTCTGTTCCCAGCCATCGGTGGCGACGTACCCGCCCCGCGCATCCAGCCCCACGCACACCCGCCCGGGGATCTCGCGGCAGAGCTCCTCCACGAAAGCCGGCTCGCGCACGGCACGGGTGCCGACAATGACGTAACCCACGCCGGCGTCCAGGTAGCGCAGGGCCGTATCCCGGCTGCGGATGCCACCGCCGATCTGCAGCGGCGTATCGGGGTAGGCGCGGGCGATCGCGTGGATCGTCTCCTCGTGGGCAGGCCGGCCCTGCACCGCGCCGTCGAGGTCGACCAGGTGGAGGCGCCTGGCGCCGGCCGCCACCCAGCGCCCGGCCACTGCCACGGGGTCGGCGTCGAAGATGGTCTCGTCGTCCATCCGGCCCTGGCGCAGCCGCACACAGTGGCCGTTCTTGAGATCGATGGCGGGGATTACGATCACGTCCAGCTCCCGTCCCAGTCGAGGAAGTTGCGGTAGAGGCGCAGGCCCGCGTCCTGGCTCTTCTCCGGATGGAATTGCACGGCGAAGCAGGGCCCGTCCGCCACGGCGGCGGCGAAACGGCACCCGTGCTCGGCCTGGCCGACGATGATGCCCGGATCGTCGGCCACGACGTAGTAGCTGTGCACGAAATAGAACCAAGTCCCGTCCTCGATGCCGGCCCACAGCGGGTGCCGGCAAGGCCGGTGCACCCGGCTCCAGCCCATGTGCGGCACCTTCAGCGGCCGCCCGCGGCCGTCGCGCTCGCCGTCTGGGAATCGTACGGCACGTCCGGGCAGCACACCCAGGCCGTCCACCCCGCCGCTCTCCTCGCTGTGGGTCAGCAGCGCCTGCATCCCCAGGCAGATACCGAGGAAGGGACGGCTTTGCGCGGCCTCGATTAGGGCAGCGGTCAGCCCGAGGCGGTCGAGTTCGGTCATGCAGTCGCCGATGGCGCCGACGCCCGGGAGTACAACACGCTCGGCATCCCGGACCCGGGCGGGGTCGGCGGTCACCTCGAGACCCGACTCGTCACCGGCGGCGTGGGCCAGGGCCCGGTAGACCGAGCGCAGGTTGCCCATACCGTAGTCAACGATGGCCACCCGGCTCATGGCTAGAGGGCCCCCTTGGTGGAAGGGATCCGACCCGCGGCGCGCTCATCCAGGCTGACGGCCTGGCGCAGCGCGCGCCCGAAGGCCTTAAAAAGGCATTCGACCATGTGGTGAGCATTGCGTCCGCGCAGCACGTCCAGGTGTGCGGTCACCGCAGCGTGGCTGGTCAGGGCCCGGAAGAACTCCTCGACGAGTTCGGTATCAAAGCGTCCGATCAGCGCCCGCGGGAACTCGGCCTCATAGACGAGCCCAGGCCGGCCGGAGAGGTCGAGCACGGCACGCGATAGCGCCTCGTCCAGGGGCACATAGGCGTACCCGTAGCGGGTCAGCCCGGCCTTGTCGCCCCACGCACGAGCCAGCGCCTGCCCGAGCGCGATGCCCACGTCCTCCACGGTGTGGTGGTCATCGATCCAGGTGTCCCCCTTGGCCTGGACGTGCAGATCCAAGCCGCCGTGACGGGCCACCTGGGCGAGCATATGCTCGAAGAAGGGGACCCCGCAGTCGAGTTCTGCGCTCCCCTCGCCGTCGAGATCCACCCGCACCCGCACGGCGGTCTCGCCGGTGGTGCGCTCGACTTCTGCCGTTCGCTTGGCCATGGCCGTAACGCCCTCGCAGTTGGAATCGATCCGGGCCTGACGCCCGACGGGCGAACGAGGATATCACACGGCGCCGGCCGGCCCCGGCGGCGCCTCCAGCCAGAAGGTCACCGGCCCGTCATTGACCAGCTCAACCTGCATGTCCGCGCCAAAGACCCCGGCGGCCACCGGCCCCGTCGCCCGGGCGTGCAGAGCATCCAGAAAGATACCGAACAGGTCCTGACCGGTCTGGGGGTCGGCAGCGGGTCCGAAGCTCGGCCGCATGCCCTTGCGTGTATCCGCGGCCAGGGTGAACTGCGGCACAGCTAGCACACCGCAGGCCCGATCGAGGGCGGAGGCGTTCATGCGCCCGGCGTCATCCGGAAACACCCGGTAGCCCAGCACCCGCTCGGCCAGGCGCCGGGCCTGTTGCGGGCCATCCCCGCGCACGGCACAGACCAGGGCGACCAGCCCGTGCCCGATCTGCCCGACAACCTCGCCCTCGACCCAAACCCGGGCCCTTCCTGAACGCTGAATAACGGTGATCATCGCCGACGATGCCAGATTTGTCTTACACGCACTGCGGCTGCCCCTGATTTCCCTGCTACGGGCGCTGGGGCATTGTAGACCACGGCTACCGGCAGTCGAACTCCTGAGGCTTAACGGAAGAGCCCAGTCGATTGTGCGGGAGCCTGGGTGGGGCGATGGATCGCTCGGCCTTCAGGGACCGCTCAAGGAAGAGTAAGGCCCCCGCCCATTAGCCCGAGGGAAGCGGGTTCAAGCCGACGCAGGATGCGTCGGCTTTTTTTTTCGTCCGATCAGGCCTTCTTGCTGCCGCCAGAGGTGCTGCGCCCTGCAGAGGATTTCTGCGAGCCGGCAGCCCCCGACGTCGCGGTTCCGGATAGCTCCTGCATCGCCTCCTGAGCCCGCTTGGTCGCATCCTGCCAGGCCTGGAGCACGCGCTGGCCCTCCGAGTCCCACTGCTCCGCCATGCGGGACGGATCCATGTTCTTCACGCTGTCGAACCAGGCGTTCCAGAGCTTGCTCTGCGCCTCGGTCCAGGACTTCATCATCTCCTGGGTCTGCTTAACCGCCTCCTGCATCCCCTCGCTGGCATGCTCTCCGGCACCGGCCTGCTGTGCCCACTTCTGCGCCCACTGCACCTGGGCGTCGAGGGCCTCGCGGACCGCCTTCTCCCAGGCCTCCAGGTTCTGCTGATAGTGGCGCTGCCACTCATCGCCCTGGGACACCCCGGTGGGCATCTGCATGCCACGCACCGTCTGCAGCCACGTATCCCACATGCGCTGCTGCATCTCGGTCCAGTTCCGGACCATTTCTTCCATCGGTTGGTTACCGCTCATTGGAATCCTCTCCTGTATGTCCTCACGAAGAACTCCGGGCACGGCCACATGGGTAAAGGCTCGTCCCGGGCGCGCATGGCACCCCACCGGGAAAGTGTAGCGAGCCTGCCCCCGAACACCACCGCCCGGGTTGCCTTGCCGCCCCGGGAACAGGTTAGCTATCGCCATGACCGAAGAGCCAGCCCCACCACGCAGCCTGGAATGGACCCTCTCCGTCCTGGCCCGACTGCCCCTGCCCGTACTGCACGCCGTCGGTGCGGCGGTCGGCACCACCCTGGCCTACCTGCCCAATCGGACGCGGCAGGTCGCCGAGATCAACCTGCGCCTCTGCTTCCCGGATCTGGCCGCGGGCGCGCGGCGCCGCCTGGTTCGCAACGCCCTGCAGGAGACGTGCAAGACCGCGCTGGAGATCGCGCCGGTCTTTAAGCGCCCGCCTGAACGGGTGGTCGGCTGGGTGCGCCAGGTCCACGGCCGAACCCACTTCGACCAGGCCCTGGATGAAGGTCGGGGCGTGCTCCTGCTCGCCCCCCATATCGGCTGCTGGGAACTGCTCAACCTCTGGGTGGCTGCGCGACAACCGCTCACGGCCCTGTACCGCCCCCCCCGCCAGCCCGCTCTGGAACCCATCCTGCTCGCCGGGCGCTCGCGCAACGGAGCCCGCCTGCTCCCCGCCGGCCCCCAGGGCGTGCGCGGCGTACTGCGCGCCCTCGCCCGCCGGGAGGTGGTCGGCATCCTGCCCGACCAGGAGCCGGACGGCAGTGAACCCTTCGCGCCGTTTTTCGGGGTCCCCGCCAAGACCATGACCCTGGCCGGGCGCATCGCCCAGCGCTCCGGCGCCGTGCCACTATTCGCGTTCGCCGAGCGACTCCCCGCCGGTCGCGGCTACGATCTGCACTTCCTGCCCGCCGACCCTGACGTCGCCGGCCGCGACCCGACCTCGGCCACGGCGGCGATCAACCGGGGAGTCGAGCAGTGCGTGCGCATCGCTCCGGCGCAGTACCAGTGGACCTACAAGCGCTTCAACACGCAGCCCGATGGCAGTCGCCCCTACCCGAAAAAACGCCGACGGCGAGGTTGAAATACCCCCCTCATGGCAACTAGACTGCTCGTTTATCTTTGGGCTGAAATGCCCGGATAATCATTTGCCATGGACAACGACGAAGGGGTCGACGAGCGCATGCCGATTGTGAAAGTCCGCGAAAACGAGCCATTCGAGGTGGCCCTGCGCCGCTTCAAGCGTTCCTGCGAGAAGGCGGGCGTGCTGTCCGAGATCCGCCGGCGCGAGTACTACGAAAAGCCCACGCAGGTGCGTAAGCGCAAGCAGGCCGCCGCCGTCAAGCGGCACATGAAGCGGCTCAACCGCGAGCAGCAGCGGCGCCAGCGGCCCTACTGACCCCCGGACCCAGGAACCGATGGCCGCACCCAGCAGCGTCAAGGAAACCGTGCTCGAGGCAGTGAAATCCGCCATGCGTTCCGGCGACAAGGAGCGATTGGCGGTCCTGCGCTCGGCGAGCGCGGCACTCAAGCAGCGTGAGGTGGACGAGCGCTGTGACCTCGCCACCGACGACAGCGCGGCCATCGATGTCCTGGCCAAGGCGGTCAAGCAGCGGCGGGAGTCCGCGGAGCAGTACCGCGACGCCGGCCAGACCGCCCGGGCCGAGGCCGAGGAACGAGAGATCGAGATCCTCTCCGAGTTCCTTCCCCAAGCGGCCAGCGATGAAGAGATCGACGCCCTGATCGAAGAGGCCATCAACAACTCAGGGGCCGCATCGATCAAGGACATGGGCCGCGTCATGGGATCTCTCAAAGAGAAGCTCCAGGGGCGGGCCGACCTCGGCGCAGTCAGCGCTCGCGTCAAGAACCGCCTCGGCGGCTGACCCCGCCCTCGCCGCGATACCGTCTGGAGCCTTCCAGACCCCGGAGGCTGGCCGATGGCCGGGCGGATCCCCGATGAGTTCATCGATGAGGTGCTGCAACGCACCGACATCGTCGCCGTCATCGGCGAGCGCGTGCCGTTGCGCCCGGCCGGCAGCAATTACAAGGCGCGCTGCCCCTTCCACGACGAGCGCACCCCCTCGTTCAACGTCAATCCTGAACGACAGACCTACCACTGCTTCGGCTGTGGTGCCCACGGCACGGCGATCCGCTTCCTCATGGAACACGACCGCATGGAGTTCCGTGAGGCCATTGAGGAGCTGGCCGGCCGGGTTGGCCTGGAAATCCCGGACGGCGGCGGGGCCCGCCGGGCCGCCGACGAATACGCCCCGCTGTACCGCGCTCTGGCCCACGCCCACCAGTTCTTCCGCGACGCACTGCGCAACCACCCTGCGCGCCAGAGCGCCGTAGAATACCTGCGTCGGCGCGGGATCTCCGGGGAGGTGGCCGCCCGTTTCGGCCTCGGCTTCGCCCCGCCGGGCTGGGACAACCTCCTGCGCCAGCTCGATGACCCGCGACCGGCCATCCGCGCCGGACTGATCATCGAACGGGAACAGAAGACCTACGACCGTTTCCGCGATCGCATTACCTTCCCGATCCACGATCGCCGCGGTCGCGTGGTGGCCTTCGGCGCCCGAGTGGTCTCCGACGGCGAGCCCAAGTACCTCAACTCCCCGGAGACCCCGGTCTTCCACAAGGGCCGTGAAGTCTACGGCCTCTACCAAGCCCTTCAAGCCGAGCGCCGCCCCGGCCGGCTGATCGTGGTCGAGGGGTACATGGATGTCATCGCCCTGACCCAGCAGGGCATCCCTGGCGCCGTCGCCACCCTGGGTACCGCCACCACCGCCGAGCAGGCGACGCTGCTACTGCGCTCCGCGGACGAACTGGTGCTCTGTTTCGACGGCGACGACGCCGGCCGCAGCGCGGCGCTGCGCGCCGTCGAGAACCTGCTCCCAGTCCTGCAGGGCGACCGCGAGGTCCGCGTGCTGCTGCTGCCCGAGGGCAGCGACCCCGACGACCTGGTGCGCAGCGAGGGCCGCGAGGCCTTCGAAGCACGCCTGGATGCCGCCACGCCGGTCATCGAATTCTTCCTGGCCCACCTCGGCGAGGAGTGCGACCTGACCACCGTCGACGGCCGCGCCCGCCTGCTGGAACGGGCCAGCAACCCGCTGCGGCGGCTACCACGGGGCATCGTGCGCGAGACGCTGATCGGCCAGCTCGCCGAGCTGACGCGCACCGAGCCCGAACGCATCGACCGCATCCTCGAAGGACGGGGCGAAGCCACCCGCAACCAAGGCGCCGCGCAGCCGCGCAGCGCCCCACGCAATCCCGAGACAAGCCTGCAGCGCACCCCCGTGCGCCACGCCATCGCCCTGCTGCTGCAGCAGCCGCAGCTCGCGGCGTACGCCGGCGACCCGGACCGCTTCGCCGATCGAGACATTCCTGGACTAGACTTGCTGCAACAGCTCCTTGAACTGGCGCGCACGGAACCCAATATCACAACGGCAAGGGTCTTGGAGCGGTTCCGCGACACCCCGCACGAGACCCCGCTACACCGGCTGGCGGCCTGGCAACGAACCGCCATGGCCGAGGGGGACCACCAGCAGGAACTCCAGGACGCCCTCATGCGGATCGAGGAGCAGATCATCCACAACGAGCAGAAGCGGTTGGTCCGTGAGCTCGAGCAGGAGGAACGGGATGAGCAGACCATGGACCTGGAGCAGGAGCGGCTGCGTCAGGCGACACGACTGCAGCTGCTGATGGACCGGCTCAAGCGGGGCCGGATCAGCGCCGATGAACAGCAGGAGATGGAGGAACTTCGCGCGGCGTTTCGCCTCTAAAACCTGACGCGCCCTTGAAGGAACCCGAACCTGGACGCTACACTGTACGGTTCCGCCCAGCGGCGCCTTCCCCGAGCAACCGCGGATCAGACCGATCGCCTATGTCACAGGATCAACAGTCGCAAATCAAGCAGCTCATCGCCAAGGGCAAAGAGCAGGGCTTTCTGACCTACGCGGAGGTTAACGACCACCTCCCCGACGATATCGTCGACCCCGATCAAATCGACGATATCATCGGCATGATCAACGACATGGGGATCAACGTCCACGAGACGGCCCCGGACTCGGACGAGCTGCTCCTGGCTGAAACCACCGTGGCCACCGACGAGGACGAGGCCGAAGAGGCCGCTGCCGCCCTCGCCGCCGTGGACGCCGAGTTCGGCCGGACCACCGACCCCGTGCGCATGTACATGCGCGAGATGGGCAGCGTCGAGCTGCTCACCCGCGAGGGCGAGATCGAGCTGGCCAAGCGGATTGAGGACGGGCTCGACCGTGCTTTGATGGCCCTCTCCTCCTACCCGGAGGCGGCCCGGCAGCTGATCATGCTCTACGACCGCGCCCAGGAGGGCGAGGCCCGGCTGACCGACATCCTAGCCGGCTTCCGTGACCGCGAGGACGGCTCCGAGCAGCTTCCGGAGGCCCCCGCTGCCGCCCCGGAGACCGCCACCGAGGACGAGGAGGAGACCACCGCCACCGAAACCGGCCCCGATCCCGAGGCGGTGGCGGAGCTCTTTGAGCGCCTGCGGGCCGCCTACAACGAGATGCAGGAGGTTTTGGCCAGCGAGGGTTCGGCCGCACCGCGCATCGCCGAACTGCGGGGCGAGCTGGAGGAGATCTTCCTGAGCATCAAGTTCACCCCGAAGGTGGTGGACGCTGTGGCCGACCGGCTGCGTGGCACGGTGGATACGATCCGCGCCCGAGAGCGCGAGATCATGAATCTGTGCACCCGCGAAGGGCGAATGGCTCGCAAGGAGTTCGTCAAGAGCTTCCAGGATCGCGAAACCGACCCCACTTGGCTCGACGACCTGCTGGCCGAGGGGGGCGAGCGCGCCGAGCGACTGAAGCCGCACGCCGAGACCATCCGCAAGGCCCAGGCGGATCTCAAGGAGATCGCCGACAAGAACGGCCTCTCCGTGGCGGAGATCAAGGAGATCAACCGCCGCATGTCCATCGGTGAGGCCAAGGCCCGCCGCGCCAAGAAGGAGATGGTCGAGGCCAACCTGCGCCTGGTCATCTCCATCGCCAAGAAGTACACCAACCGCGGCCTGCAGTTCCTGGACCTGATCCAGGAGGGCAACATCGGCCTGATGAAGGCGGTGGACAAGTTCGAGTACCGGCGCGGCTACAAGTTCTCCACCTACGCCACGTGGTGGATCCGCCAGGCCATCACCCGCTCCATCGCCGACCAGGCGCGGACCATCCGCATCCCGGTGCACATGATCGAGACGATCAACAAGCTCAACCGGGTATCGCGGCAGATGCTTCAGGAGATGGGCCGCGAGGCCACCCCCGAGGAGCTCGCCGAGCGCATGGAGATGCCCGAGGACAAGGTGCGCAAGGTCCTCAAGATCGCCAAGGAGCCGATCTCCATGGAGACGCCCATCGGCGACGACGAGGACAGCCACCTGGGCGACTTCATCGAGGACACCAGCGTCACCTCGCCGGTGGACTCGGCCACCTCCGAAGGCCTGCGCGAGTCGGTGCGCGAGGTACTCTCCGGGCTGACGCCCCGGGAGGCCAAGGTCCTGCGCATGCGCTTTGGCATCGACATGAACACCGACCATACCCTCGAAGAGGTCGGCAAACAGTTCGATGTCACCCGCGAGCGCATCCGCCAGATCGAGGCCAAGGCGCTGCGCAAGCTGCGCCACCCGACCCGCTCGGAGGGACTGCGCAGCTTCTTGGAGGAGTAACCCGCGCCCGAGCCGATCCCCGGGGTGCCGTTGCCGGCGCCCCGGGGTTGTGTTTTGATCCCTGCGGGATCCCTATCCCCTCCGACGGGCCTGTAGCTCAGTGGTTAGAGCAGGGGACTCATAATCCCTTGGTCGTCGGTTCGAATCCGACCGGGCCCACCATTTCCCGCCCTCCAATCCATCGTTACGCAAAAACCCACGTACTGCGTCCAGCCTCCCGGCGACCCGCGTGACTCGATCGTGACTCTTCCCGTCACTCCCCGATCAGCGTCAGCGTCACGCGTCGAGCATGCCCCCCGCTGCGGTGCTCCCAGAGGTAGAGCCCCTGCCACGTCCCCAGCGCCGGGCGACCGCCGCTGATCGGGATGGTCACGCCGCTGCCGGTGAGCATGCTGCGGATGTGGGCCGGCATGTCGTCAGGGCCCTCCATGTCGTGCTCGTACATGGGGTCGCCGTCCGGCGCTACACGGGCCATGAACCGCTCCAGATCGGCGCGGACACTGGGATCGGCGTTCTCGGTGATCATGAGCGAGGCGCTGGTGTGGTGGCAGAAGGCATGCGCGAGGCCACGCGAAACGCCGTACTCACCAATGGCGTCGGCGAGGCGACGGGTGAGCTCATGGGTCCCACGGCCGCGGGTCTGCACGGTGAGGGTCTGCTGCTCGATCTTCATGACACATGGACTCCGGGGCGATGATTCGAGCCCGACACCCTAGCGCCGCCCCGGGATCCGCTCAAGTTGCGGCCGCGGCACACAAAACGTCCATGACGCGCCCCGCTGCGCCGGTTACCATGACGGCGTGAACGACTCGAAGCCCCCCGCACTGTTCTCCTACCGCCCCTACTGGGCGGCCCGCTTCGGCGTAGCGCCGTTTCTGCCCATGTCCCGGCGAGAAATGGGCGAGTTGGGCTGGGACAGCTGCGACATCATCCTGGTCACCGGCGACGCCTACGTCGATCACCCGAGCTTCGGCATGGCCATCATCGGCCGTCTGCTCGAGGCCCAGGGCTTCCGCGTGGGTATTATCGCCCAGCCCGACTGGCGCGACACCACCGACTTCCAGGCCCTGGGGGCACCGAACCTCTTCTTTGGCGTCACCGCCGGCAACATGGACTCCATGGTCAACCGGTACACCGCCGATGGTCGGCGCCGCAGCAACGACGCCTACAGCCCCGATGACGAGGGCGGACGCCGCCCCGACCGGGCCACCATCGTCTACAGCCAGCGCCTGCGCCAGGCCTACCGCGACACGCCGATCCTCCTGGGCGGGATCGAGGCCAGCCTGCGCCGCCTGGCCCACTACGACTACTGGTCCGACAAGGTCCGGCGCTCGGTGCTGCTCGACGCCAAGGCCGACCTGCTGCTCTACGGCAACGCGGAACGGGCCCTGGTCGAGGTCGCCCACCGCATCGCCGCCGGCGAGCCGCCGCAGCGGATCCGCGACGTGCGCGGCATCGCTTACGCCCGCCCCGCTCCCGGCCCCGCGGAGGACGACCCGGCCGACCAGCAGGGCGTGCTGCGGCTGCCGGACTGGGAGAGCGTGCGCCGGGACGCGGATCGTTTTGCCGAGCTGGCACGCATCACCCGCCAGGAGACCAACCCGCACAACGCCCGGACCCTGGTGCAGGCCCACGGCGATCAGGAGGTCTGGATCACGCCGCCTCCGCTGCCGCTGAGCACCGAGGAGCTGGACACCCTCTACGAACTGCCCTACCAGCGGGGGCCGCACCCAGACTACGCCGGACGCCGGATCCCCGCCTGGGAGATGATCCGCTTCTCGGTGAGCATCATGCGCGGCTGCTTCGGCGGCTGCAGCTTCTGCTCGATCACGGAGCACGAGGGGCGGCTGATCCAGTCCCGCTCCCGGGAGTCGATCCTGCGCGAGATCGACGAGATCGCCGAGCGCACCGAGGGCTTTACCGGGGTCATCTCGGATCTCGGCGGCCCCAGTGCCAACATGTACCGCATGGGCTGCAAGGACCCGCAGGCCGAGGCCCATTGCCGGCGCATGTCGTGCCTCTACCCCCGCATCTGCCGCAACCTTGACACCGATCACGAGCCGCTGATCGACCTCTACCGCCAGGCCCGGCAACGCCCCGGCGTGAAGAAGGTCCTGGTGGCCTCGGGCGTGCGCTACGACCTGGCCATCCACTCCAAGGCTTACGTGCGGGAGCTGGTCAGCCACCACGTCGGCGGCTACCTGAAGATCGCGCCGGAGCACACGGAGCCCGGGCCCCTGGGGCGGATGCTCAAACCGGGCATGGACACCTACGATCGCTTCAAGGCGCTGTTTGAGGACTACAGCCGGCGGGCGGGCAAGGAGCAGTACCTAATCCCGTACTTCATCGCCGCCCACCCGGGCACCACGGACGAGGACATGCTGCAGCTGGCCCTGTGGCTCAAGCGCAACGGCTTCCGGCCCAACCAGGTGCAGGCCTTCCTGCCCACGCCCATGGCGCTGGCCACCGCCATGTATCACAGCGGCCGCGACCCGCTGCGCCGGGTCGGGCCGGAGGGCGGCGCCCCGGTGCACACCGCCCGGGGTCTGCGCACGCGTCGGCTCCACAAGGCCTTCCTGCGTTACCACGACCCGGAGAACTGGCCGCTGCTGCGCCAGGCCCTGCAGCGCATGGGCCGCGCGGACCTGATCGGCAACAGCAAACGTCACCTGGTGCCCGCCCACCAGCCGCCGGGCACCGGATCCGCCGGCGAGGGGCGACGGACCCCGACGGGCAAGCACCCCCGCCGGCAGACGCCGCCCGCGGGCGCCCCCCCGGCCCGGCAGCGAAAGGGCCGGGGGCGGGGCAGGCGCCAGCGCTAATCCGCGGGCGCTGACCCGGCGGAGCGGTCGTCATCCCCGCTCTGCCCCCAGCTCGCGATACAGATCCCGATACGCCCGCGCCGAGGCCTCCCACGAGTAGCTCCCGGCCATGCCGCGGGCCTGGATGGCGTGCCAAGCCGACCGATCCCGCCAGTGCGCCAAGGCCCGCTCCACCGCCTCGGCCAGGGCGGCGCCCTCCGCCGCAGCCAGGTGGAAACCGTTACCGCTCTGGGGGTGGGCATCCACGTCCACGACCGTATCCGCCAGCCCGCCGGTGGGGTGGACCACCGGCGGCGTCCCGTAGCGCAGGGAGTAGAGCTGGTTGAGCCCGCACGGCTCAAAGCGCGAGGGCATCAGAAACAGATCACTGCCGGCCTCGATCTGGTGGGCGAGCGCCTCATCGTAGCCGATCACCACCCCGACCTGCCCCGGATATTGTTCGGCCGCGGCACGCAGCGCGGCCTCCAGCCTATGATCCCCCGAGCCGAGAAGGGCCAGCCGCGCGCCGCTGGCCAGCAGACGCGGCAACGCCGCCAGGATCAGGTCCACACCCTTTTGCTCCACCAGCCGACCGACGAAACCGAGCACGGGCCCGTCGCCCTCCGCCAGGCCAACGGCCCGTGCCACGGCCCCGCGATTGGCCCACCGGGCCGGGTCGTCCGGTTCGGCGTAGCGGGCGGCCAGATGGGGGTCACGCCCCGGGTCCCAGGTCTCGGTATCGATGCCGTTGACGATGCCGAACAGCCGGTCCCGCCGGTGGTGGAGGAGCCCCTCCAGCCCCCAGCCAAAGGCCGGGGTCTGGATCTCGCGAGCGTAGGTTGGGCTGACCGTCACCAGGGCGTCGGCGAAGACCAGCGAGCCCTTGATAAAGGCCAGCTGGCCGAAAAACTCCAACCCCTCGGGGTGCCAGAGCTCGGCTGGCAGCCCGAGCCGGGGATAGAGTTCCGCCGGAAAGAGCCCGCGGTAGGCCAGATTGTGGATACCGAACACGGTGGCCGGCCGCTCGCTGCGCTCGCGCAGGAACACCGGGGCCAACGCGGTCTGCCAGTCGTTGCCGTGGAGCACGTCGGCGCGCCAGTCCAGCAAATCCCCCGCTGCCAGAGCCGCAGCCACCTGCGACAGACGGCAGAACCGCCAATGATTGTCCGGCCAGGCATCGCCCCCAGCCGTGGCGTAGGGACCGCCGACGCGTGCGAACAGCGGCGGATCGTCGAGCAGCCAGACCCCAACCCCGGTGCCAGGCAGCCGCCCTTCAATCAGCGCCACATCCCCGTCGGCCCACGGCACCTGACGCCGGCGGACCGTGCCCTCCAGCTGCTCGGCGGCACCCGGATAGGCGGGCATCAACAGGCGTACGTCGCAATCGAGCTCAGCCAGCCCCCGGGTCAGGCCGAAAGCCACGTCGCCCAAGCCCCCGGTCTTGGCCAGCGGCCAAGCCTCGGCGGTGGCGAACAGGATCCTCACGCACCCTCCCCGACCAGCACCAGGCCGGCCAGCGGCGGCAGGGTCAGCACCACCGAATACGGGTGGCCGCTCCACGGCACCGGCTCGGCGATCACGCCACCGGCGTTGCCCACATCCGAGCCGCCGTAGAGGGCCGAATCGGTGTTCATCCGCTCCGCCCAGTACCCAGCGACCGGCACGCCCAGCCGATAGCCGTGGCGTGGCACCGGCGTGAAGTTGAGAACCACCATTGCCCGCTCGCCGGCGTCACCGCAGCGCAGGTAACTGAGCACCGACTGCTCGGCGTCGTGGCAGTCCACCCAGGCGAAGCCCGCCTCGGAGAAGTCGTGCCGGTGCAGCGCCGGCTCGCCCCGGTAGAGCCCGTTGAGATCGCCGATCAGGCGCTGCACGCCGGCGTGGCGTGGATCGGATAGGGCCGCCCAGTCCACCGTAGAATCGGCATCCCATTCGCTGCGCTGGCCGATCTCGCAGCCCATGAACAGCAGCTTTTTGCCCGGATAGGTGAACTGGTAGGCGTAGAGCAGGCGCAGGTTGGCCAGGCGCTGCCAGTCGTCGCCGGGCATGCGGTCAAGCAGGCTGCCCTTGCCGTGGACCACCTCGTCGTGACTGAACGGCAGGACGAAGTTCTCGGTGAAGGCGTAGAGCAGACCAAAGGTCAGCTGGTCGTGGTGGTAGCGGCGGTGGACGGGGTCCTCGCCGAGGTAGGTCAGGGTGTCGTGCATCCAGCCCATGTTCCACTTCATGGTGAACCCCAGCCCACCGAGGTAGGTCGGGCGCGTGACCTGCGGCCAAGAGGTGGACTCCTCCGCGATGATGCAGGTCCCAGGCTGCTCGCCGTGGGTAACGGTGTTGACCTCGCGCAGGAAGGCGATGGCCTCCAGGTTCTCGTTGCCGCCGTGGACGTTCGCCACCCAGTCACCGTCCTCGCGGGAGTAGTCCAGATAGAGCATGGAGGCCACTGCGTCGACGCGCAGCCCATCCAGATGGTAGGCCTCGAGCCAGTACAGGGCGCTGGAGAGCAGGAAACTGCGCACCTCGTTGCGGCCGAAGTTGAAGATCAGCGTCCCCCAGTCGCGGTGCTCCCCCTGGCGGGGATCGGCGTGCTCGTAGAGCGGCGTACCGTCGAAGCGGGCCAGCGCCCAGGCGTCCCGCGGGAAGTGGGCGGGCACCCAGTCCAGGATCACTCCGATGCCGTGGCGGTGGCAGTAGTCAATGAAGTAGCGGAAATCATCCGGGCCGCCGAAGCGGCTGGTCGGGGCAAAGTAGCCGGTGGTCTGGTAGCCCCAAGAGTCGTCCAGCGGGTGCTCGGTGATCGGCAGCAGCTCGATGTGGGTAAACCCAGTGCGCTGGACGTACGCGACCAGCTCGTGGGCAAGGGTGCGGTAGTCGAGGAAACCGCCCTGCGCATCGCGCTGCCAGGAGCCAAGGTGGACCTCGTAGATCGACCAGGGCGCCTGCTGCCAGGCGCTGCCCTCCCGGCGCCGGCGCTCCATCCACTCGCCGTCCTCCCAGGCGTAGGCCTCCGGCGGCTCGACCACGGCGGCCGTTTCGGGCCTTTGCTGGTAACGCCGGGCACAGGGGTCGGTCTTGAGCATGGGGCCACAACCGCCGTGACCGCGTAACTCGAACTTGTACAACGCCCCCGGCTCCAGCCCGGGGATAAACAGCTCCCACACCCCGGCCTCGAGGCGCAACCGCATGGGGTGAAGACGCCCGTCCCAGCGGTTGAAGTCGCCCACCACGCTGACCCGCTCGGCGTTGGGCGCCCAGACGGCAAAGGCCACGCCCGCCACCCCCTCCACCGTGGTGCAGTGCGCGCCTAGAAAGCGCTGGGCGTGCCAGTGCCGCCCCTCGGCGTAGAGGTGCAGATCGAACTCGGAGAGCACCGGCGGGAAGCTGTAGGGGTCGTAGGTGCTGCGCCAGCTCCCGCCAGCGTCGCGCCAGCAGAAGACGTACGGCGCCTGCAGGGCGGCGGGCAGCGGCGCCTCGAAGAAGTCGGTACCCGCGATACGGGGCACCGCGGTGCCGTCCTTGAAGGTTACCTCCACGGCTTCCGGGTGGTAGATCCGCACCCGGCGCTCGGCGCCGTGGGGCCCGCCGAGGTAGGCGAAGGGGTCGGCGTGACGGCCCTCCGCGATACGCTGCCGGTCGTCACCCCCGGCATCCTTCTGAATGGATCGATTCACGCGCACACCCCGCTCGCCGGCTTCAATGGACCCTGCCGGAAGGGGCGCTGGCACGCAATACCCTGTCGATCGCCGGAAAAGCCGTCCATACTGCCCTTCAGGCCTCTGTCACCAGGAAGATCCGACGTGTTATCCCATCGCTCTCCCCGTTTCGTCAGCCGCCTGACCCGAGACACCCTGGCCCTGATCCTCGCCGGCGGCCGCGGCACGCGGCTGCGCGAGCTCACCCAGTGGCGTGCCAAACCGGCGGTTCCGTTCGGCGGCAAGTTCCGCATCATCGACTTCCCCCTGTCCAACTGCATTAATTCCGGCGTGCGGCGCATTGGCGTACTCACCCAGTACAAGGCCCACTCCCTGATCCGGCACATCCGTCAGGGCTGGAGCTCGCTGAGCAGCGACTTCGGCGAGTTCGTCGAACTGCTGCCAGCCCAGCAGCGCATCGCCGACTCCTGGTACCAAGGCACGGCCGATGCGGTTTATCAGAGCCTGGACATCGTCCGGCTGCACGATCCCGACTACGTCCTGATCCTCGCCGGCGACCACATCTACAAGATGGACTACGGGCCGCTGCTTGCCTACCACGTGGAGAGCGGCGCCGACGTCACCGTCAGTTGCCTCGAGGTCCCCATCGAGGAAGCCAGCGCCTTCGGCGTCATGGGCATCGATGACGACAGCCGGGTGGTTCGCTTCGACGAGAAGCCGGCCAACCCCACGCCGATCCCCGGCCGCGACGACCGTGCGCTGGCCTCCATGGGGGTCTACGTCTTCAACCGGAACTTCCTCTTCCGAACCCTCGGGGCGGACGCCCGCAGCGGCTCGGAGCATGACTTCGGCAAGGACATCATCCCGCAGCTGATCGACCAGGCCCGAGTCATGGCCTACCCCTTCCGGGAGCCGACCACCGGGGACCAGGCGTACTGGCGGGACGTAGGAACCATCGACGCCTTCTGGCGGACCAACCTTGAGCTGATCGACGTCACCCCGGAGCTCAACCTCTATGACCGCAAGTGGCCGATCTGGACCTTCCAGGAGCAGCTGCCCCCGGCCAAGTTCGTCTTCGACGAGGAGGGCCGCCGCGGCACCGTAGTCGACTCCATGGTCTCCGGCGGGTGCATCATCTCCGGGGCGCGGCTACGGCGCTCGCTACTGTTCTCGTCGGTGATCGTCGATGAACGCACCCGGGTTGAGGACTCGGTGATCCTCCCCGAGGCCCATATCGAGCCCGACTGTCGGATCCGCAACGCGGTGATCGACAAGTACTGCCACATCCAGGCGGGGACCGTGATCGGCGAAGATCCCGAGGAGGACGCGCGGCGCTTTACGGTCAGCCCCAGCGGTGTTGTCCTCGTCACCCCGGAAATGCTCGGCCAGGAGATCCACGTTGTCTATTGATGCCAGCGACCCGAACGCGACAGAGACCCAGCCCGTGCGCGTGGTGCTGTGCTGGCACATGCACCAGCCGAGCTACCTCGACCCCGGCACCGGCGACTACCTACTACCTTGGACCTACCTGCACGGGATCAAGGACTACGCCGACATGGCCGCCCACCTCGAGGCCAACCCGGCGGCGCGCGCAGTGGTCAACTTCTCCCCGGTTCTCCTCGAGCAGCTGGAGGACTACAGCCGCCAGATCGCCGGCTTCCTGGAAAGCGGCGAACGGCTGCGCGACCCCCTGCTGCGCGCCCTGGCCATGCCCACCCTGCCGGTCAACGAGCACGAGCGGCGCCGCCTGGTCGAGCAGTGCCAGCGCATCAACCGCCAGCGGCTAGCGGACCCGTTCCCGGCATTCCGGCACCTGCTCGAGATCGCCGAGATGGTCAGCGCCCACCCGGCGAGCATGCGCTACCTCAGCGACGCCTTCTTGGTGGATCTGATCACCTGGTACCACCTGGGCTGGATGGGCGAGACCGTCCGCCGCGGCGAGCCGCGGGTCCAGCGGCTGATCGACCAGGGCAAGGGCTTTACCCTCCACGACCGACGCGAACTGCTCGGCGTAATCGGCGAGCTGCTCGCCGGCCTGCCCCACCGCTACCGCCACCTGGCCGAGACCGGGCGGGTCGAGCTGTCGATGACCCCCTATGGGCACCCCATCCTGCCACTGCTCCAGGATCTGCAGTGCGCCCGCGAGTCCTGGCCCGAGAGTTCCATGCCGGTGGTCGACCGCTATCCCGGCGGCGAGGACCGGGCGCGCTGGCACCTCGAGCAGGGCATACGGCGCTTTGAGCACACCTTCGGCCACCGGCCGCGGGGGTGCTGGCCGTCGGAGGGGGCGATCAGCCAGGCCACCCTGAGGCTACTGCAGGAGTTCGGATTCCGCTGGGCGGCCAGCGGCGGCGCGGTCCTGGACAACAGCCTCGGCCCGGAGGGCACCGGCAACGGCCAGTGGCACCGGGCCTACGCCCTCGACGCCGAGGGCGACAGCGGCGACGGAACCCGCTGCTTCTTCCGCGACGACGGGCTGTCCGACGCCATCGGCTTCGAGTTCTCCGACTGGCACGGCGACGACGCCGTCGCCAATCTAATCAGCCGCATGGAGGCCATCGCCGCCGGCTGCGAGGCACCGGAACAGACGGTCATCCCGATCATCATGGACGGCGAGAACGCCTGGGAGCACTACCCCGCCAACGGTTTCCATTTTCTCAACGGCCTGTATCAGCGGCTCGGCGATCACCCGGGACTGGTGCTGACCACCTTCGCCGAGGCGGCCGAGGAACTCGAGCCGCGCCCCCTGTCACGACTGGTGGCCGGCAGCTGGGTCTACGGCACCCTCTCCACCTGGATCGGCGAGGTGGACAAGGATCGGGCCTGGGAGCTGCTTGCCGAGGCCAAGCAGGCGTTCGATCAGCGTATCGGCGCGCTCGACGAAGCCGCCCGGGAACGCGCCGAGGCGCAGCTGGCCATCTGCGAGAGTTCGGACTGGTTCTGGTGGTTCGGCGACTACAACCCCGCCGACGTGATCCGCGACTTCGACCACCTCTATCGGATCCAACTCGCCGCGCTGTACCACGCCCTGGGCCAGGAGCCGCCGGAGCACCTGAGCCACGCCTTCGCGCGCCAGGGCCGGGGCTCGCCCGAGCGCGGCGGCGTGATGCGCCACGGACGCGCCGAGCCGTGAGCGGCG
The DNA here is from genome assembly GCF_022228075.1 of Halorhodospira sp. 9628. Lineage (NCBI taxonomy): Bacteria > Pseudomonadati > Pseudomonadota > Gammaproteobacteria > Chromatiales > Ectothiorhodospiraceae > Halorhodospira > Halorhodospira sp. 9628. The sequence goes on along the minus strand of NZ_JAJNRF010000002.1, from coordinate 77,834 downwards.
CGGAGCTGGCCGAGCGGCGCCGGGCTGGGGTGCTGGTTCACCTCAGCGCCCTGCCTGGGCCCGCAGGCAACGGCGACCTGGGGCAGCACGCCTACCGCTTCGTGGACTGGCTGGCGGCAAGCGGCTTCACCATCTGGCAGATGCTGCCGCTCGGCCCCACCCACGACGACCTCAGCCCCTACCAGGGGTTGTCGGTTCACGCGGGCGAGCCGTGCTACATCGACCTAAACGCACTGGCCGAGCGGGGGTGGCTGACGCCGGAGGAGCTTCACCCCCCAGAGACCGGAGACGATCCTGTCGCGCTGCGGGCCTGGCGCCGCTCCTGCCTGCACCGCGCCCACCAGCGGCTGCGCGAACAAGGTGACGCACCGACCGAGGCGCAGATCGACGCCTTCCGGCGCGAGCAGGGCCACTGGCTGGAGGACTACGCCCTCTACGCCGCCCTGCGCGAGGAGCACGGCGACGCGGCCTGGTGGACGTGGCCCGCCGCCGAGCGGGACCGCGAACCGGCGGCGCTGGAGGCAGCCACCCACCGGCTGGCCGGGCGGATCGACCGCCACATCTTTGAACAGTACCTCTTCTTCAGCCAGTGGCAGGCGTTGCGCGACTACGCCGCCGAGCGCGGTGTCCAGTTCTTCGGCGACGTCCCCATTTTCGTCGCCCACGACAGCGCCGATACCTGGGCCCACCGGCGGTACTTCCGACTCGACGACGAGGGGCATGCGGCCCTCGTCGCCGGCGTGCCACCGGACTATTTCTCCGCCGAGGGCCAGCGCTGGGGCAACCCGCTCTACGACTGGCAGCGCCTGCAGGGCGACGGCTTCGCGTGGTGGCTCCAGCGGCTGGCCACCCAGCTGGCCCTGTTCGACTTCGTGCGCATCGATCACTTCCGGGGGCTGAGCGCCTGCTGGGCGATCCCGGCCGAGGCGCCCACCGCCCGGGACGGATACTGGGAGGCAGCCCCCGGGGACGCCCTACTCGAGGCGGTGGAGGAGCGCTTCGGTCGGGTCCCGCTGGTGGCCGAGGATCTGGGCGTGATCACCGAGGACGTGGAGCGGCTCCGCGAGCGCTTCGCCCTGCCGGGGATGAAGGTGCTGCACTTCGCCTTCGACAGCGACGCCGCCAACCCCTACCTACCCCACCAGCACCACCGGCACTGCGTCGTCTACACCGGTACCCACGACAACGACACCACCCTGGGCTGGTACGCCGACCTACCGGAGGCGACGGCGCAGCGGCTCCACGCCTACCTGGGCCACCCCGGCGAACCGATGCCGTGGCCGCTGATCCGGGCAGCGCTGGCGTCGGTGGCGGGACTGGCCGTGATCCCGTTGCAGGATCTGCTGGCGCTGGGCGGCGAGCACCGCATGAACGTGCCCGGGGTTGCCGAGGGCAACTGGCGCTGGCGTTTTGAATGGGAGTGGCTGCCCGACCCCCTGGCCGGGCAGCTGCGCGCCCTCAACGAACTCTACGGCCGGCTCTAGGCGGCGGTCGCCGCCTAGAGCCAGCGCATCCGCCCCAGCTCCAGCGGGTGACCGAGCAGCGGGTGGCTCGGGTACATGCAGATACGGAAGTACTGCAAGCCGTTGAGGCGGGGTTGAATGTCCAGGGAGAACAGCGGATCCCCGTCGTCATCACCGCCAGTGGGCGAGAACACGAAACGCTGGGTCTGGCCCGGATCCCGGGGGTGGGGCACCGGGCTGAAGCGGCACTCGACGGTGACATCATCGGCACCCAGCCCGTTGAGCTGCGCCTTCACCCGCAGACGCAGCGGCTCTCCGTGGCGCAGGGCGTCCGGGGCCTCGTCGATCAGCTCCAGGGCCGTCCCGTCCCAGCAGGCCCGCACATGCTCCTTCCAGGCGGCCAGACCAGCGGCGCCGGCCAACTCCTCGTCGGTCAGGCGCCGATGATGTCGGGCGGCCGGGCCATAGAGATCGCGCACATAGTCCATCACCATGCGCTGCGCATTGAACCGGGGCAGCGTACTGCGCATCGAGGCCTTGGACATCTGCACCCAGCCGGCCGAGTAGCCGCGCTCACCGCAATCGAAGTAGAGCGGCGCCACCTCACCGGCAAGGGTATCGAGCAGGTCGCGGGCCTCCTCGCCGTCACGGTACTCCGGATCGAAGCCCGGCGCGTGGGGGTAGATCGCCCAGCCGTTGTCCCCGGCGTAGCCCTCATCCCACCAGCCATCCAGAACCGAGAGATTGACCACCCCGTTGATGGCCGCCTTCTGACCGGAGGTGCCGCACGCCTCCAGGGGGTACTCCGGATTGTTCAGCCACACGTCGACACCGGTCACCAGCTTGCGCGCCAGCGCCATGTCGTAGTTCTCCAGCAGCAGAAGCCGCCCGATCAGATCGGGATCGAGGGTCAGCTCGTGGATCCGCCGAATCATCTCCTGGCCCTGCTCATCGTGCGGGTGGGCCTTGCCGGCGAAGATCAGGATCATCGGCCGCTCGGGATCGTTGAGCAGCTGCTTGAGACGCTCGAGGTCGCGGAAGATCAGCAGAGCGCGCTTGTAGGTGGCAAAGCGGCGGGCAAAACCGAGCACGAGGACATCGGCCTCGGGGTCGCGGATGAAGCGGGTCATGCGCCGGATCATCGCCTCGGCCATGCCGTTGCGCTTGCACCGCGCCTCGACCCGGGCACAGACGTCGCGGAGCATCTGCGACTTCAGGCTCTGGCGCATGCTCCAGTAGCGGTGATCGGGCAGCTCGTCGACCACGCTCCAGAACGCCTCGTTGCTCAGCTCGCTGCGCCAGGCCGGCCAGCGCTGATCGAAGAGATTGCCCCACTCCTGGGCCAGGAAGGTCGGCACGTGCACGCCGTTGGTGATGGCGTGGATGGGGTTCTCCTGAGCCGGCACATCAGGCCAGATGCGCGCCTCCATCTCCGAGGCCACGCGGCCGTGGATTCGGCTGACCCCGTTGTGGAAGCGCGATCCGCGCAGGGCCAGGCTGGTCATGTTGAAACCCGGCTGCTCAGCCCGCCCGTTGCCCAGCGCCAGCAGGGCATCGATATCGAGCCCGGAGTCCCCGAGCGCAGCCCCCAGGTATTCGCGGACCATCTCCGGATCGAAGATGTCGTGACCCGCCGCCACCGGCGTGTGCGTCGTAAACACCGAGCCCCCGGCGACGGCCTCCATCGCCGTGACGAAATCGACGCCGGCCGCCACCCACTCGCGGCAGCGCTCGACGAGCTGGAAGGCCGAGTGCCCCTCGTTCAAGTGCCAGACCGTCGGCGCCACGCCAAGCTTGCGCAGCGCCCGTACGCCCCCGATGCCGAGGCAGAGCTCCTGCTTGATGCGCATCTCGGTGCCGCCGCCGTAGAGCTGATAGGTGATCGAGCGATCCTCGGGGGTGTTCTCGGGCACATCGCTGTCGAGCATGTACAGACGCACGTGGCCGGCCCGCACCGACCAGATGCGCAGCTGCACCGATCGTCCGGGGAAGTCGACAGCCACCCGCAGCTCCTCGCCGTCACCATCCTGGCGTGGGTAGGCGGGCAGCTGCGCCACCTCGGTGGGCACGTAGTGCGCCACCTGGCGCCCTTCGTGATCGATGCTCTGGATGAAGTAGCCCTGGCGATAGAGCAACCCGACCGCGATCAGCGGCACGCGCAGATCGCTGGCCGCCTTGCAGTGGTCACCGGCGAGGATGCCGAGGCCGCCAGAGTAAAGGGGCAGGCTCTCGTGCAGGCCGAACTCGGCGCAGAAGTAGGCCATCAGGTCCTGGTCCGGATCCAGGTGCGGGGCAACCTCCGGCGACGTGTCCTGCTCCAGATAGGTGTCGTAGGCGGAAAGGGTCCGGTTGTAGTCTTCCAGGAAGGTCGGGTCCTCGGCGGCACGCTCTAACGCCTCCTGGGGAACCCGGCGCAGGAAAACCTTGGGGTTGTGGCCGCTGGCCTCCCAGCACTCGGGGTCAATCTGGTAGAACAGCCCCCGGACTCGCCGGTCCCAGGAATAGTAGAGGTCATCGACCAGCTCGCGCAGGCGGGCGAGTGACGGCGGAAGGCAGGGGTGGACTTCCAGGGTGAAGACGCGTTCGGACATGGGTGGGGCAACTCCCTCTGTGGACCCCTCTGTTTAGCACATGTCGCCGGGGCGCACACGCACGTCCCACAACGAGAAAGGCCCGCCAGGGGCGGGCCTTTCTCTCAATGGCAGCTTACTGCCGCTCTGGCGGCGGTTTAAAGCGCTGCGACGTCCTCGGCCTGCAGGCCCTTGGGGCTGCGGGTCACGCTGAACTCGACCGCTTGACCCTCGTCCAGGGAGCGGAAACCGTCGCCCCGGATGGCACGGAAGTGGACGAACACGTCTTCACCCCCCTCGCGGCTGATGAAGCCGTAGCCCTTGGCGTTGTCGAACCACTTAACCGTACCTTGTTGACGCTCTGACATCTCAAACAACCTCTGTATTAATCATCGTGACGCGACCTCCATGAGGACCAGGGTCAGGTCTTGCTGTCGGTCGCACCCCATATATTGGCACAAGTTGGGGGCCTCGCAACCTGCCACCCACGAGTTTTTTTCAACCGATTTTGTTGCGACGCAACATGGCCACTGCTATGCTGCATGGCAACAATCGAGACAAAGCCCGGAACGGCGCGAAAGGAGCGGTGGCAATGATGAACTACCAAGAGATGATCAAGCAGATGCAGACCCAGTTCGGGCCCTATGCCGAGCCCTTCCACGGTGTGAACAGCAAGATGCTCGAGCACTGGGAGAAGATGACCGATTACCAGCTGGACATGGCCCGGCGCTACACCGACGCCACCCTCGGCAACCTGCGCGAGGCAAGCGAGGTCCAGTCGCCGGAGCAGCTGCAGAACTACCTGCAGAAGAGCGTGGAGGCGGCCCGCGAGACCTCGGACAGCCTCGCCAAGGACGCCCGGACTCTGGCCCAGCTCAGCCAGGCGATGACCGAGGACCTGCAGCAGTCGGTCCGCGAGAGCACCAGTAGCCTGGCCGCGAAGACCACCAAGGCCGCGTGAGCGGACGCTAAGACGGCGCCACGCGCCGCCTCTGTCGGGCAGAGGCGGCGCGTGGCGCCGTAGCTATTCGCTTGAACGAATACCGCGCGCCCCCTACCCTGAGCGCATGCCCCTGACGCCCGACCACCTGTTCCGACTCTTCGGCGACCCCACGCGGCTGCGTTGCCTGCTTCTGCTGCGCCGCGAGGGCTGGTTGTGCGTCTGCGAGCTCACTGAAGCACTGGGCATTATTCAGCCCAAGATCTCCCGCCATCTAGCCATGCTCCGCGAGGCCGGGCTGGTCGAGTGTCGACGCCGCGGGCAGTGGGTCCACTACCGCATCAGCCCCGAGCAGCCTCCGTGGGTGGCGCCGATCCTCGACGCCGCCGTCCAGGCCAGCGACGCCCTGGCCTGGCACCAGGAGGATCGTGAACGGCTGGAGCGTATGGCCAACCGAGTCACCACCAAGGATCAAGCATGAACGAGACCTCCCTGCTCGAGTGCGTGGAGAAGCGCACCGGCGAGAACGTTTCCGCCAGCATCATCTGGCTCCACGGCCTGGGCGCCGACGGCCACGACTTCGCGCCCATCGTCGATGAACTCCGCCAGAGCGCCGGTTACGGCGTGCGCTTGATCTTCCCCCACGCCCCGGTCCAGCCGGTCACGGTCAACGGCGGCATGTCCATGCCGGCGTGGTACGACATCCGGGGCCTTGGCGGCGGCGGCATCGATGAGGATACGCCGGGGCTCGAGCGAGCACGACTGCAGATCGAGGCGCTGATGCGCCGGGAGGTGGAACGCGGCACCCCCGCCGAGCGCCTGTTCCTCGCAGGCTTCTCGCAGGGCGCCGCCACCGCCCTCTACACGGCGCTCAACTCGTCAACCCCGCCGGCCGGGGTCATTGCGCTTTCGGGCTGGTTGCCGAGCGCCACGGAGACCGGCCACGACGGGGCACGGGCCCCGGTCTTCATGGCCCACGGGACGCAGGATCCGATCGTTCCCATCGAACTCGGCCGCCAGGCGGCTGCCGAGCTGGAGGCCGCAGGCCATCCCGTGGAGTGGCACGATTTCCCTATGGAGCACGCGGTCTGCATGCCCGAGATCCAGCGCCTGGACACCTGGCTATCGAACCGGCTCGGGCGGTCGTAGCCGGCCCGCGCGGCCTTCAGTCGTCACACTCGAAACCGAAGGCATCCAGTCCCTCTTCCAGGTAGTCGGCCGCCAGCGGCGTAGCGAGGATATAGTCAGCGGTCCGCGGGTTCCACGCCGACTTCGCCTCGCTGCGCGCCTCCGTCCACTCGCTGGCATCGAAATCGCCGCGTCCGATCCACATCAGCGCCACGACCTCGGCCTGCTCCGCCGGCTCCATGTCCTCGAAGGTGGCACGCAGCTCTTGCACGCTCAGGTCATCGGCGTGGTCGGCAAGGACCTGAAGCGCCCAGTCGTCCTCGGGGCCATCCGGCGAGTCGGGGATGACCACCGCCTCCTTAGCCTGGAACTCCCGGCACTTGCGGATGATAAAGCAGACAGTATCCAGACTGACCTCGAACATGACCTTTCCCCTCGCCAGAGGCGGACCTGAGGGTCCACGTTGCCTGGGTCCCCGGCCGAGCGCAAGCGGCGCCCCGAGGGCTACGGGATACCCAGGTCTTTGTGGATCTGCATGCTCAGCCACCACTGCGGGTGCGCACGGCAGTAGTCCAGTGCCGCACGGGTATGCGCATCGCGCTGGGCATCGTCCAAGGGCTGGAGATAGAAGTGGCGGAATGCCAGGTGGGCGTAGCGCTCCGGCTCTGCTCCGGGCTGCGGATAGATCAGCTTGAGTTCGTCACCGGCGGTGACCGCCAGCTCGGTCCCTGCTTTGGGGCTAACGCAAAGCCAGTCCACGCCCGGCGCCAGGGGCAAGGTGCCGTTGGTCTCCACGGCCACCTCAAACCCCCGGGCGTGCAGGGCTGCCAGCAGGTCCGCGTCGAGCTGTAACGCCGGTTCACCGCCGGTGCAAACGACATAGGGCGCACCGCCATCGGGCCACTGCGCCGCCACCGCCGCGGCCAGCTCCCCGGCGTCACCGAAACGCCCCCCGCCGGGACCGCCGGTACCCACGAACTCGGTATCGCAGAACCTGCAGACGGCCGTCGCTCGATCGGGCTCCCGGCCGCTCCACAGGTTGCAGCCGGCAAAACGCACAAAGACAGCCGGCCGGCCGCTTCGCCCTCCTTCGCCCTGCAGGGTATAGAACAGACTGTGGACGGCGTAGCTCACGGCTCAATCCGGCCAGGCGATGGCCCCGACGCCGTCGCGCTCGTAGCAGTCCACGCGGTGGAGTTCCGGCAGCCGCTGGTGCGCGGAGCGCGCCACCCAGGCGGCCAGACTGGCCACGTCCCCGGCCTCGAGACCGGCGATCGCGTCCAGGCGCTGGTGGTCCAGCGCCTGGCGCACAGGCGCGAAGGCCGCCTTGACGTCGCCGTAGTCCAACGTCCAGCCGAGCACGCGGTCCAGCGGGGCAGTGACATGGACCCGCAGCCGATAGCCGTGCCCGTGCAACCGGCCGCGTCGATTTCCGGGCCCCGAAACGCAGGTGGCGGCCTCAAAACGCTGGGCCTTCCAGATGGTGTGCTGCTCGCCGTCGTAGGTGCAGCCAGAGTGCTCCGTCTCATGGACATGCAATCGGGTAAGCCCGGGGCAGCGGGGACGGAGCTGCTCCCAGAGCCAGACGGCAATGAGTTCACTGGTGGGGTTGTCCAGGAAGTCGTTCAGGCAGGCGCGGTCCAGGGCCTCGCCCAGCGGCGCCCACGCCGCCCCCAGCCCCTCAGCATCGGCGCCGGTGGCCTCGAGCACCACCAGGTACCCGTGCCCGTGCATGCGCCCGCACGGGTGGCCTTCGGGGACGTAGGGCAGCCGATGGGCCGCCTCGAACCGGAAGGCCCGCCACGCCCAGTCCACCTCACCGCGGCCGACGCCGCGATCCGGGGCACTGCGCAGCGCCAGCCGCCGCGGGGTCACGCCAGCGGTGCGCAAGCACCGGCCGAGCTCGTCGAGCAGCCGGTCGTCAGCGGGATCCTCGAGGCGCTCGTTGAGGAGCGTGTAGTCAAATGGCGCCGTCACGCGGGCGCACGCATCGGCCAGCGCGTCCGGATCGGCGGCACCACCATCGGGCGCCGCCCGCACACGCAGCCGGAAGGAGTGGCCGTGCCAGCCCCGGCCAACGCGTCGCGCGGCCTCGAAGGGCACCTCGGCGGTGTAGAGCAGGGATTCCATCCTGCTGATGCTATCACGGCCGTGCGGCAATCAGCGGCACCCACTGCTCACTGGCCGAGGCGCCACCGTGCACGCCCACCTGGGCGAAACGGCCCTCACCCACCAGCCGATCCTTGATCACCCAGCCGTCCGCAGGCAACAACACCCAGTCGCCGATCCTCCGGCGCAACCGGGGGTGCTCGGGCATCGGACCGAACCAACCGGCTGCAAGCAGCTCTTCGGCCCGGGCGACCTGGCAGACGGCCCCCAGGCGCTCCCGACAATAGAGCTGGAAGTCGGTCTCGGTGCCGGGACGCAGGTAGCAGTAAGCCGCCCGCGGCTCGCCGCACAGCGGCAGGGCCAGCATCTCGGCGAGTTCCGGATGGTCCTCGAGGTAGAGGGTCCGCTCGGGGGCGGTGTCGATCAGGCCGTGATCGGCCGTGGCCAGCACCACGGTATCGGTACCCTGGACCCCGTCGAGCAGTCGCTGCCAGGCGATATCGATGGAGCGAAACTGATCGCGCACCGGCGCACTGTCGACCCCGTGCTGATGGCTCAGCGTATCCAGATCCGGCCAGTAGGCGTAGACGAATCGGCGCTGCCGGCCGGGCTCGCGGGCGATCCGCACGAGCACCTCGCGCAGCTCGTCCAGCCCCTGATAACCGTGGCGCCGGGCATAGCGTCCCGTGACCCCGCGGCTGTACGGCGTATCGACCAGCCAAGAGGGCTGGACGACGTGCGTCTCGGCCTCGAAGCGATCCCAGATCGGGTCGCGCTGAAGCAACTCGGCGCTTTCCGGCTCGATACCGGACCACTGCCCCTTGCCCACCCGCGGCCCGAAAGGCAGCCAGGCGGTGACGGCGCCGAGCTCGTGGACGTACATGAACCAGCCTGTGACCCCGTGCCCCCGCGGTGGGCGGCCGGTAATGATACTGGTCAGCGCCGCCGAGGTGGTGGCCGGGAAAACCGAGGTCAGCCCCCGAACCCGGTCTCGGGCCAGTGTGCTGGCCGGCTGTCGGGCCAGGAAGTGGTCGCCGAGGCCGTCGATAATCCAGAGGATCACCGTGCGGGCATCCTCCAGCCCCAGGTCCGGATCGGGGTCGAGGGCTGGATAGTGGCTCGACCCGGCCGCGAATGCGCGACCCAGGGAGGCCATCAGGTTGACCAGCCCGCTGCCCTCGTAGCTCGGCTTATCCATCGCCGGAAACCTCGCTCTCCGCAGGGAAACAGGGCAGTTCGACCCAGAAGACCGACCCGACCCCGGGCTCGCTGGAGAAGCCTAGCTCTCCGCCCATCTGCTCAACCAGGCGGCGAGTCACCACCAGGCCGATTCCGGTCCCCTCCACCTCCGAGGATTCCAGGCCCAGGCGATTGAAGGGGTAGAAGACCTCGCGCTGGCGCTCCTCAGGGATGCCGACCCCGGTGTCCCGCACCCGGAACCGGATCCGGTTGGCGGCGGACGCTTCGACCTCGAGGTCCACCCGCCCCTGCGGCCGGTTGTACTTCACGGCATTGCTGAGCAGGTTGAACAGCACCTGCCGGATGCGCTGTGGATCGGCCCGGATCGTTGCCGGGGCATCAGCGGCCTGCTGCACCGACAGGTGCACCCCAGCATCGGCGGCCAGGGGACCGAGCAGCTCGACGCACTGATCAACCAGCGACCCCGGCGCCACCCACTCCGGCTGCAGCTGCACCCGACCGGCCTCAACCCGGGAGAGATCGAGGATGTCGTCGATCAGCGACAGCAAGTGCCGACCACCCCCGAGGATCTGCTCGACGTAGCCGGCCTGGCGCTCGGAGAGCGGCTCGCGCGGGTCCTGATCGAGGATCTGGGCGAAACCGAGCACGGCGTTCAGCGGCGTGCGCAGTTCGTGGCTCATGCTTGAGAGGAACTGGCTCTTGGCCCGATTACCCCGCTCGGCCTCCTCGCGGGCCTGCTGCAGTTCGAGGTTGGCGCGGCGCAGCTCGGTGGCCGCCCGCTCGGCGCGCGCCCGCTCTTGATCGAGGCGCTGGTTGGCCCGGCGCAGCTCGAACTCGTCCACCACCATGGCCGCCAGCTCCTGCAGGGTCTCCAGCTCGGCGCCGGAGAGGGTCCGCGGCCGGCGATCCCCGAGGCATAGGGTGCCGATCCGCGCGCCGCCATCGACGACCAGCGGCACCCCGGCGTAAAAGCGCAGGTGCGGGGGCCCGGTAACCAGCGGATGGTCCGCGTAGTACGGATCCCGGTGGCTGTCAGTGACCACCAGCGGATCCCCGGTCTCGATCACGCAGTTGCAGAAGGCGATCTCGCGCGGCGTCTCCGTCAGCTCCAGCCCGCGAGCCGCCTTGAACCATTGCCGCTCGCGCTCGACCAGCGAGATGAAAGCGATGGGCACCTCGAAGACCCTTGCGCACAAGCCCACCAGCCGGTCAAAGGCCACCTCGGGGCCGCTTTCACCGCCTTGGTACCGCGCCAGGGCCTCGAGGCGGTGCGCCTCGTCCGCCGGGATGCGGGATGATGCCATGGTCAGAAGGCCTCGCCTGCCAGCCGCATGCCTGAATCCACTCGGGTCTCAAGGGTACCGCAAGTCATCCAGCCACGCGCGCAGCCCGAGCAGCGCAGCTGCCGCCGGATCGTCGATGCGCCAAACCGGCACCGGCTCGAGGTAGCTACGGAAGCGCCCTTTGGCCAGGAAGCGCTCGAGCAACGGCGAGTCGGCTAGCCGCGAGGCACTCAACCGCGGCAGGATCCCGCCGGCGAGGAACACACCTGCGCGCGCACCCAGGGTGAGCGCGAGGTTGCCGGCGGTCCCGCCGAGCAGGGCGAGGAAACGGTCGATGGTCTCCCGGGCCGCCGGGTCGGCCTCGCCGTCGGCGGCAGTAATGGCCTCCGGGGCCGCCTCGACCCCGTGGAGCACCCGGTGCAGCCGGCTCAACCCGGGCCCACTGAGCACCGCCTCGGCGGAGACGTGGCCGAGTTCCCCGCGCAAGGCACCGAGCAACGTTGCCTCGGTCTCGTCGGCGGCGGCGAGGGTGACGTGGCCGCCCTCGCCGGCGATCACCCCCCAGCCCCGGACGGCCGGCACCAGCCCGGAGACGCCCAGGCCCGTGCCCGGCCCAAGCACCGCCATCGCCCCACCCGACGCCGGCGTACCGGATCGCAGCACAGTGCAGTGCGCCGCCGGATCCAGTTCGGGCAGAGCGCGGGCCAGCGCCTGGTAGTCGTTAACCAGCTCGGCACGAGCCGCCCCGGTACGGCACGCCAGCTCGCCGACCTCGAGCTGCCAGCCGAGGTTGGTCAGCCGAACCTCCCCCTGAGCCACGGGTCCGGCCACTGCCGCCGCCACCCACCAGTCTTCGTCGGCGTGCCCGGTGCGGTGGCGCTGCAGCGCCTCGCTGGGGCCGGCGAGATCGCGATTGCGGTACTGCGTGACCGGCCCCGGGGGTTCGCCCGGAACCGCCTCCGCCACGCGGGTATGCGTACCGCCGATGTCGGCCAGCAGGTAACGGGTCACAGCGCCTCCGAACTCCTTGCGCGGTGAGCATCGTGCAGGGCCTGGATGAACTCCGTCCGCCAGCGGTGGATATCCTGCCGGCGCAGGGCCTCGATCATCTGCTGCCAGCGCTCGCGTCGCTCACCCAGCGGCATGGTCAGCGCCTGGTGCATAGCATCGACCATCTGGTCCACATCGTAGGGATTGACCAGCACCGCGCCATCCAACTCCTGCGCCGCGCCCGCATAGCGCGAGAGCACAAGGGCACCCGGATCACCGGGATCCTGAGCGGCGACGAACTCCTTCGCCACCAGGTTCATGCCGTCGCGCATCGGGGTGATCAGCCCGACATCGCTGCGCGCCAGAAAGCCAAGGATGTTCGAGCGGTGGAAGCCGCGGTTGAGGTAGCGCAGCGGCACCCAGTCGTACTCCGCGAAACGACCATTGATGTGGCCGGCCAGGTACTCCAGGTGCTGGCGGATCTCCTCGTACTCGGGCACATCCCCGCGTGAGACGGGGGCGATCTGCAGGAAGACCACATCCCCGCGCTGCTCGCTGTGCTGCTCGAGCAGGGCCTCGTAGGCCTCGAACCGGTTGCGCAGGCCCTTGCTGTAGTCGAGCCGGTCGACCCCGATCATCAGCCGCCGATCGCGCAGACTCTGCTGCAGCCGCCGCCCCTGCTGGGAGTTGTAACCCCGCTGGGCCTCGCGGGCTACCTGATCGACATCGATGCTGATGGGGAAGACCTCGGCCCGGGGGCGCGGGAGCTGCGGGCGGTAATGCGCCAGGCAGTCGAAGAAGTTGTCCCGGTCGATGGCTGTCTGGAACCCCACCAGGTCGTAGCGGCACAGGGACTCAAGCAGACGCTCGTGGCCCGGTAGAGCGCGGTAGACATCCCAGGGCGGGAAGGGGGTGTGCAGGAAGAAGCCGATGGGCGCCTCGACGCCCTGTTCGCGCAGCAACTGCCCGAGCGGGATGAAGTGGTAGTCATGGACCCAGATAACCTCGTCGCCCTCAAGCAGCGGCGGTAGGTGCTCGGCGAACAGCCGGTTCACCTCCCAGTAGCCCTCGACGCGCTCCCGGCGGCAGTGCACGAAGGACATGCGGTAGTGGAACAGCGGCCACAGCACCTGGTTGGCGTACCCCAGGTAGTACCGGTTGTATTCACTGCGACTCAGACGCAGGGTGGCGTAACGCACCCCGTTGGCGGTCTGCACGCGCGGCTGGCGCAACCCGTCGATGCGCTCGTCGACGCCGCCGTCCCAGCCGAACCAGATCCCGCCAGACTCCTCCAGCGCCGAGCGCAGGCCGACAGCGAGCCCACCCTGGGCCGCCTGCAGCTGGCTGGGCAGGGCCACACGGTTGGAAACGGTCACCAGTCGACTCACAGCGGTTCCTCCCAAGTACGACTCAGGCGCATGGCCGAGTTAATGAGTCCGACCATGCTGTAGGTCTGCGGGAAGTTGCCCCAGAGTTCTCCAGTGTACGGGTCGATATCCTCCGAGAGCAGACCGACGTGATTGCGGCACTCGAGCAGGCGCTCGAACAGCGCGCGGGCCTCCGCGTCACGCCCGACCGCGGCCAGGGCATCGATATACCAGAAGGTGCAGGTGGTGAAGGCCGTGTGCGGCTTGCCGAAGTCGTCCTCGTGGACGTAGCGGAACAGGAAGTCGCCGTGGCGCAGCTCCTGCTCCACGGCGCGCACGGTTCCGGCCAGACGCGGGTCGCCCGCGCGCAGGAAACCCCATTCGTAGAGCAGCATCAGACTGGCGTCGAGATCCTGGCCGCCGAAGCTGGCCATGTAGCTGTTGCGCTGCTCGTTCCAGGCCTCGGTGCGGATGGTGGCTGCCATCTCGTCGGCGCGGCGGCGCCAGTAGTCGGCCCGCTCCATCAGCCCCAGTTTAGCGGCGATAGCGCGCAGGTTGCGGGCAGCCGCCCAGCAGATTGCCGCCGAGAAAGTGTGCACCTTCTCAAAACCGCGGAACTCCCAGGGGCCGGCATCCGGCTCGCGGTAGACGGCCACGGCCTGCTCGCCGAGCTGCTCAAGGCGACGGAACAGCGCTTCATCGCCGCGGCGGCGCAGGCGCTCATCGAAGAACAGGTGCGCCGTGGCCAGGATCACCGAGCCGTAGACGTCGTTCTGCTGCTGCTCGTAGGCCTGGTTGCCGATGCGGACCGGGCCCATCTCCCGGTATCCGGGCAACCCGTAGGCGATGGTCTCGAAGAGATCATCGCGGCCGTTGATGCGATACACCGGGCGCAGGGAGCGACCCTCGATACCGGCGGTGGTGTTGATGATGAAGCGCACGTAGTGCTCCATCGTCTTGGTCGCCCCCAGCCGGTTGAGGGCGTTGATCACGAAGTACGCGTCACGCAGCCAGCAGTACCGGTAGTCCCAGTTGCGACCGGTATCCGGCGCCTCGGGGACCGAGGTGGTCACCGCGGCGATCACCGCACCGGTGTCCTCGTAGGTGTTGAGCTTAAGCGTGATCGCGGCGCGGATCACCGCCTCCTGCCACTCGAAGGGGATGGCCAGGTTGCGCACCCACTCCTGCCAATAGATGCAGGTGTGCTCATAGAACTGGTAGCCCGTCTCATGGGGCGACTGGGGCAGCGTCTCGTCGGGACCGAACACGAGCGTCAGGTCGTCCTCGAGGATGAACGGGGTCTCATCCTGGATCGCGGTCAGCGAGGCGTCGGTGGTCAGGCGCAGGACTTGGCCCGGGCCGACGTAGCGCACGTGATTGCTGCCCTGGGTGACGCTGGGCAACGCCCGACCATGATCGAACACCGGCCGCACCACCAGCCGAATCAGGGGCGAACCGGCCACCCGGCGCACCTGGCGGATCAACTCCACCGGGCGGAAGGTTCGTCCGAACTGCTCGAAGCGCGGGGCGAAGTCGGTCACCTCCACCACCCCGCCCTGATGATCGTAGAGCCGCGTCACCACGATGGCGGTGTTCCGCTCGTACCACTGCTCGGTGCGCGCCAACCCCTCGAGTTCGATGGCGAACCGCCCCGCCCCGGCGCCGGCGGCCGGATCGCCGAGCAGGGAGCAGAACACCGGATCGCCGTCGAAGCGGGGCATACAGGCCCAGGTGATCTCGGCCTGGCGGTTGACCAGCGCGGCAAAGGCGCAGTTGCCAATCAGGGCTTGCTCCAGCGTGCTCACGGGACCTCCTCGTCACTCGGATCCACACCTTTCGGAGGATACCCTACTCGCCCCGGGCCGGGTTCGCCTCCCGGGCCACCGCCTCGCCACGCTCGTTGACGCTCAGCACGCACAGCCCCTGGGGCGGGACATCGAGGGCATTGTTGAACTTGGTGGTCATGTTGTGGAAGGCCACCAGCCCGGTGAGTTCGATCAGGGCCTCATCATCCAGATGGCGCTTCACCGCCCCGACCACGTCGGCGCTGACCGGGGTGTCGCTGCGCGTGACCGCCTCGACGTAGCCGAGCACCACCCGCTCCCGGCTGGTGAAACCCTCCCCCTCGGCCCAATCGGCGACCGCACGGATCTTCTCCCAGGGCACACCCTGTCGTTGGAGGCTGTGGGCGCTCTGATCAACCGTGAAAGGGCATTCGTTGAGCTGCCCCACGCGCAGCCCCACCAACCCGCGCAGACCGGGCTCGAGGTCGGCGCGCCGGCGCTCGAACGCCGCCCCGAGGAGCATCAGCGGCGCCAGCAACCGGGGCCGGCGCGCCCACAGGCGGATCGGTTCGGACACCGAGCCGGCGCGCCGCCGCTGCCACCAGAACCAAGGGCGCAGGTACCAGGGGTAAGCGCTCAGGGGCATGGGATCTACGTACATGGGTGTCCTCTTTCCGGGGATTGCGGGTGCTGCCGGAGGCTATCGGCGCCGCCACTCGCAGCGTCCGGCACAGGCGCCGCGCCGAGCCAGCGCAGGTGGCTACCACAGCCGGCCACGCAGTCGCTAGCGCCGAAGCCCGACACCACCACGATACCGCCATTGCGGCGGTTGCGCCGACACTCCGGCTCGGCGTGCCGGGTGACCGACACCACGATGACGCGCCGGTCGCCGGTCAGGTAGTCCAGGTGCCAGCGCCGCGGTTTGTCCCGGCGCAGGTGCCGGGCGATCCGGGCATCCATGTTGCGCCGCGCGCTGCCCGTGTAGACCCACCAGCCGGCGGGGAATCCCACCATCCCGAGCCGGCCCACTCTGACCCGCATCGCCTCGGTAAGGAACAGCGTCAGGCAGTAGGTGGTGGCGTCCTGTTGCACCCCTGTTCCCACGGCTAGCGACTCAGCCGGACCTCGCGGATCAGCGCATCGAGCTGCTCCAGCTCGAAAGGCTTGACGATATAGTCGTTGAACCCCTCGTCCAGGGCTCGGCGACGGACCTCGTCGCTGGCATCGGCGCTGACCGCCACCAGCGGTGTCTCGTGCAGCGCCGGATCGGCGCGCAGCTGCCGGGCCAAGGCAAAGCCGTCGGTATCCGGCAGGTGCATGTCGAGCAGGATCAGATCCGGCCGCTTGCGCTTGGCCATCTCCAGCCCGGTGCCTCCGTCGTAGGCCTCGAGCAGCTCCACGCCCCGGCGCTTGGCCACCAAACCGCTGAGCAGCAGCATGTTGACCCGATTGTCCTCCACCGCCAGCACACGCAGGGGCGGATCATCGGCGCGCTCATCCAGCAACTGCGGGTCGAGGCTCGGCGTGTGGTGCCGATCCCAGCCCTCACCGTCGATGCCGGGCAGGCTCAGCCGGAAGCGGGAGCCCTGATCCGGTGCGCTCTCGACCAAATGCAGATCACCGCCCATCAGGCGGCTGAGCCGCAGCGCCAGCGGTAGCCCGATCCCCACGCCCTCGATGCTTCCCGTCTCGCGCCCGAGCCGGTCGAAGGTCTCGAAGAGCCCCTCGCGGCGCTCCGGATCAATCCCCAGCCCCGTGTCGGCCACGTCGACCCACACCTGCCCGGCCTCGTCGCATCCGTAGCTGAGGACCACCGATCCGCCCTCACGGTTGTACTTGATGGCGTTGGTCAGCAGGTTCAGCACCACCTGCTTGAGCCGCAGCCGGTCCGCCCAGACACACACCCCGCTGGAGCGCCCGGAACCCTCCAGGCGCAGGCTGACGCCGTGGTCGGCGGCCTGATCACGCACCAGGCGCAGACCCTCCTGCAGCAGATCGGAGACGCGCACCGTCTCCGGCGTCAGTGACGCCCGGCCGGCCTCGATCCGCGCCAGATCCAGGATGTCGCCGACCAGATCACGCAGGTGCCAGCCGGCACTGAGGATGTGGCGCAGGTATTCGCTGCGGGTGGCGGCATCGAGCTCATCGTCGGCATAGAGCAGCTGCGCGAAGCCGACGATGGCGTTGAGCGGGGTGCGCAGCTCGTGGCTCATCGCCGAGAGGAACTCCGACTTGGCCCGGTCCGTGCGCTCGGCCGCCACCCGCGCCTCGGCGTGCTCGGACTCGCGCGCCTTATAATCCTCGATATCGAGCAGGGCGCCGGCCACCGCGGTCATCCGGCCGGCGGCATCGCGCACCGGCGTCCCGGTCGCGCGCAGCCAGCGCTGCTCCCCGCCGGCAACCCGGGCTTGGAACTCGACATCGTAGGCGGTGCCGTCATCGATGCACCGGCGATAGGCCTCCTGCAACCGCTCGCGATGCTCGAGGGCATAGTGGTCCAGCCCCTCGCGGGCCGGCCGCGGGGCGTCGTCGGTCAAGCCGAAGAGGGCCCGGGCGCGCGGACACAGCTCGATGCACTCGGTCTGCAGGTCGATACGCCATACGCCCAAGCCCACCGACTCGGCGGCCAGGGTAAGTAAGTCGTCCGGGTCGGACTCGGCATTCAATCTGGGCAAACGTCCACCCTCAGCAGTGCAGGAACCAGCGGCCCACGGCCCTGCGGGGACCGATTCCCCACGGGATCACTGTAGCCCCGGAGCAGCGGTTGGCCCAACCCCGACCGCGCCCACAGGGAAGTGACTCCACCAACGAAAGACCGTACTCTGGATCATACATTGGTTCAGGCGCGGCCGCGCCGCCGCCGACACAGAGGAGGGCTCCGCGTTGCGAGTCAACGAACCGGTCACGCAGCGCCGTGTTGCCGTCTGGGATGGCGCCAACATCCTGTCGACCACCGACTCCCGCGGACGGATCCGCTACATCAACGAGGACTTTGTCCGCATCAGCGGCTACCAACCGGACGAACTCATCGGGCAACCCCACAACGTGATCCGTCACCCGGACATGCCGCGGGTGGTGTTCGAGCACATGTGGCAGCGCCTGCAGTCCGGGCAACCGTGGATGGGGGTGATCAAGAACCGCTGCAAGAACGGCGATCACTACTGGGTTCACGCCTACGCCACGCCCATCCGAGACGATACGGGCAACATCACCGAGATCCAGTCGGTGCGTCAGCAGATCGGCGACGAGGCGGTGATCGAGCGGGCCGAACGCGCTTACCGGCGCCTGCGCGCCGCGGAGCCGGACAAGGGCCCCCTGCCCGCCGGGCTGATCGAACGGCGGCGCCCGGGCGGTGGCGTCTGGCTGGCCGGCGGTGCGCTGGCCGCACTGCTCGGCGTCGCCCTCGGCGCCCTGCTGCCGGTCGGCACCGGGGGCCAGCTGTCGCTCGGCATCGCCGGCATCGCCGCCCTCGGCGCCGCCGGCCTGCAGGTGCTGAGTCAGCTCCGTGGCGCCCGCGAGCAGGCCCGAGCGCTGCTCGATGACCCGCTCAGCGAGGCGATCTACCTCGGCCGCCGCGACGATCGAGCGTCGATCCAGCTGGCGCTGCTGCACCTCGCCTCCGAGACCCAGGCCATCGCCAAGCGCCTGGGGGACGACGCCCGCCGCCTCTCCGCAGAGGCCGCCGAGGCCCGCCAGTCGATGCACGCGGTGCGCGACGAGGCGCAGCAGCAGAGCGACGAAACCCGCAGCGTAGCCACCGCCATGGAACAGATGAGCGCGACGGTCCAGGAGGTGGCCCAGAACGCTTCGGCCACCGCCGATGCCACCGAGCGCGCCGGGAAACAGACCGAGCGGGGCCGGCAGACCGTGGAACAGAGCACCGCCGCGGTGCGCTCCCTGGTCCGCGACATCGAGAACGCCGCGGCCACCATCGAACGGGTCAACGGCGAGGCGGAGCGCATCGGCAAGGCGGCCACCCTCATCGGCAAGATCACCAAGCAGACCCACCTGCTCGCCCTGAATGCGTCGGTGGAATCCGCCCGCGCCGGCGAGGCGGGGCGCAGCTTTACCGTCGTCGCCGAGGAGGTGCGCAAGCTCGCCGGGCAGACGGCGGAATCGACCCGCGAGATCGATGGCATCATCGAGTCGCTGCAGAGCGGCTCGGCCGAGGCCGTCGAGGCCATGCGTGAGAGCCGCAGTCGCGCCGAGCAGACCCTGGCGCACGCCGACGAGTCCAGCAGCTCGCTGCAGGAGATCCAGGCGGCCGTCGACGAGATCCGCGACATGGCCGGCCAGATCGCCACCGCCACCGAACAGCAGGGGGCCACCTCGCAGGAGATCGCGCGCAGCGTCTCGAGCATCGAGGGGGTGGCCGAGCGGGTCACCGGCGAATCGCTGCGAACCGACGAACGGCTGCAGGCGGTCACCGAGCGCATCGCCGGCATCGAGGCTCTGACCGGCCGGTTCGTGCGTCGCCGCTGAACCGGCCCACGGGGCCGCGCAGGCACCGCGCCGCCGAACCGCCAACCGCACGCCGCATGCGTGCGCGCGAGTGCTCGTTCAGGTAGTGTATAACCCCTGCGCGACACCCTGATCCGTGCCGGGCGCAGCACCACCAACCCCTGGATCGCGATGCCTCACAGCCCGCAACGTGCCAACGTGCCGGGTACCCCACCGAGCGGGGACGCCGGCCACCGTCGAGGGAGCCCCTGCGACCCCGCGGAGCAGGCCATCGAGGACCTGCTCGTGCAGGTGCGGCAGTGGCGGTTCGAGAGCCCGGGCCTGGTGCGAGCCAGCGTGCCCGTACCGGAGGTCGACCCGCTCGCTTGGCTGGAGGCCAACCCGCTGGCGCCGCGCTGCTACTGGCAGGACCGCTCCGGTCAGATCCGCCTGGCCGGCATCGGCGCCGCTTGGCGGTACACGGCCGACACCCCGGACGACCACCCCGCGCTGCTGCGCCACGCCCAGAGCCTGGCGCGCCACCCCGGGGTCCACCTGCTCTGCGCCTTCTCCTTCGATGGCCGCTCTGGTGCCGGCGAGTGGCAGGGTTTCCCGGCCAGCCTGGCCCTACTCCCCGCAGTGGAACTGCAAGGCAACCGCGCCGGGCAGCAGCTGAGTGTCAACCTGTACGCCGAAAGTGCTGCGGAACTCCGGCAACGCCGGAGCGAGCTGACCGGGCTCCTTGAGGATCTGCGCCCGGCAGCCGTGAGCGAACACCGGCCGGCACGGGTCACCGACCGCACGGAGGACCTGGATTTCGCCGAGTGCAGCAGCCGCATCGAGGCGATCCTCCGAGACATCCGGGTCGGCCACGTGCACAAGGCGGTGCTGGCCCGGCAGGTAGCCCTCCGACTCGACCGCCCGCTGGCCGCCTTCACCACGCTGCGCCGCTGGTCGGCGATCACCGACGGCAGCTACTGCTTCGCCATCGAGCACGCCGGACGGATCTTCATGGGCTGCTCGCCGGAGCGGCTGTTCTACCGCAGCGGGCGTTCGGTCCAGACCGAATCCCTGGCCGGCACTGTGCGCCGCGGTGAGACCGCGGCGGAGGACGCCGCCCTGGAGGCGTCCTTGCGGGAGGACTCTAAGCTGGTCCGCGAACACGCCTGGGTCACCCGCTACATCCGCGGGGAACTCGAGCCTTGGGCGATCCGCATCGACGCCCCCGAGCAGGCCGGAGTGCTCAAACTCGACCGCATCCAGCACCGCCGGCTGCCCATCGAGGCGACCCTGCGCCCGGGGGTCGGCGACCACCAACTGCTCGATGCCCTCCACCCGACACCGGCGGTCTGCGGCTTCCCGCGCCGCCGGGCCCAGGACCTGATCAGCCGCCAGGAGGGTTTCCGCCGCGGCTGGTACAGCGGGGTCATCGGCCTGCTTTCCGGCGATGCCTCGGAGCTGGCCGTGGCTATCCGCTCGGCGCTGGTCGCCGGCGACCGGGCCTGGTGCTACTCCGGCGTCGGCATCGTCCAGGGCTCCGAGCCCGAGGCCGAGTGGCAGGAGCTGGAGGCCAAGATCGAGTCCTTCCTCTCCGCCGTGCAGGGCTAGTCCGGGGGACAGCGTGCGCACCGAGGACCTCAACGCCACCTGGGCCGGCAGCCTTATCGACCGTCTGCACGGCCACGGCGTGGTGGACTTCTGCGTCGCCCCCGGCAGCCGCAGTGCCCCTCTGGCACTGGCCGCCGCCCGACGAACCGAGGCCGCCTGCGGGCTGCGCGTGCACACCCACTTCGACGAACGCGGCCTGGCCTTCTACGCATTGGGGCTGATTCGCGCCAGCCAGCGCCCGGTAGCGGTGATCACCACCTCGGGCACAGCAGTGCCGAACCTCCACCCCGCGGTCGCGGAGGCCCGGCAGAGCCGGCTACCCCTGGTGGTGATCAGCGCCGATAGACCGCCCGAACTACACGACTGCGGCGCCAACCAGGCCATGCCCCAGGAGGGCCTCTTCGCCCCGCTGGTACGGGCCACCCTGGCACTGCCGACACCCGAGACGGCGCTGTGCGGCCGCTGGCTGAACCGGCGTCTGGACGCCACCCTGACCGCCGCCACCGACCCCGGCGGCAGCGGGCCCATCCATATCAACATGCCGCTGCGCGAACCCCTCTACGGGGGCGCCGAACAACCCGCGGCGCCCCCGCCCCTGCCACCCGGCCACCAGGGGCAAGTAGCGGCGCCGCCGCTTAAGGAGGCGGACCCACCGCAGCTGTTCGTCGCCGGTGAGCTGCGCAGCGACGAGGCCGAAGCGGTGCTGGAGACCGCCGCCGCCGGCAACATCCCCGTCCTCGCCGACCCCGGCAGCCAGCTGCGCTTGCGCGCCCACCCGTGCGTGGTCGGCGGGGCGGAGCTATTGCTTGCCACGGCCGCCGGGCGCGAGGCCCTGGGCCACGCCCGCCAGGTCGTCCAGTTCGGTGGCCGGCTCACCGGCCGCCGGCTGCCCGCCTGGCTCGCCGACCACGCACCGCAGCGCTGGCTGGTCACCCGTGGCGATGAGGATCTCGACCCCGACTGGCACGCGACCACGGTTCAGGCGGATATCGCCGCCGCATGCCGCACCCTTCGCCCCGACGCGCCACAGCCGCCACTACCCGGCCTTGCCGAGGCCCGCGCCCGGGTGGCCGAGGCGTGCCGCACGGCGCTGGCCAACGCCCCGTTCGCGGAGCCGGCCGCCGCCGAGCGAATCAGCCAGGTGCTGCCACCAGGCATGGCGCTGTTCCCCGGCAACAGCCTACCGATCCGGGTCTTCGATCTCTTTGCCGCACCCGCCCACGGCAACCCCTGCGTCACGCAACGCGGCGTCAGCGGCATCGATGGGCTGATCGCCACCGCCGCCGGTTTCGCCCACCACCACCGGGACGGCGTCACGCTGGTGGTCGGCGACCTATCGGCCCTGCACGACCTCAACAGCCTGGCCCTGCTCGGCGAGGCCCGACATACCTGCGTGGTGGTGGTGCTCAACAACGATGGCGGCGGCATCTTCGATCTGCTGCCGGCCCGCGAAGAGACCGGCGAGGCCCATCGCCGCCTGTTCCGCATGCCCCACGGCTACGGGTTCGCCCGTGCGGCCGAGCAGTTCCGGCTGCCCTACTGGCACTGCGGCGACGGCGACAGCCTCCAGGCGGCTCACCGCGAGGCGCGATCCAGGCCCGGCGGCAGCGTCATCGAAGTGGTGTGCCCGCCCGGCGCCGGCAGCGGGCAGATAGCGGCCCTGTTCCGCGCCCTCGAGGCGTTGTGACCGATGGCGGATGCAGGACCCACCGCCCACACCCCCGATGTCGTCTGCCTGCACGGCTTCCTGGGCGATCCCGACGAGTGGCGGCCGGTGGCCGAGGCGCTGGCGCCGGGGTTGCGCTGCCGAACCCCGCCCCTGCCTGGACACGACGGCGCACCGCCGCCGGGGCAAACCTTTGATGCGCTGGCCGACGCCCTCTGGGCGCGCCTGGCCCCCGAACTGCCGCCGCGCTTCGCCCTGGTTGGCTACTCCCTCGGCGGTCGCCTGGCCCTCGCGCTTGCCGACCGGCATCCCCAGCGAATCAGCGCGCTGATCCTAGAGGGCGCCCACCCGGGGCTGCAGGAGGCCTCGGAGCGGGCGCAGCGGCGTCACCACGATGACGCCTGGGCGCGACGCCTGGGCACTGGCTCATGGCCGGAGAGCCTGGATGCGTGGTATCGCCAGCCGGTGTTCGCCGACCTGAGCGAGGCGCGTCGGCGGGCGCTGATCCAGCGCCGGGCCCACCACCACCCCGAGCACCTGGCGGACACCCTGCGCGCCGCCAGCCTGGCCGGACAGCCGGATCTGCGCCCGGCGCTGCGCCGCCTCGCAGCCCCCTGCGCCTACATCGTCGGCGCGCGGGATCAGAAGTTCTCGGCCATCGCCGACGACCTGGCCACCCAGACCCCGGGGCTTACGGTTGTCAAAATCGATGGCGTCGGGCATAACTGCCACGCCGAGGCCCCCGAGGCGGTGGCCGCAGTCATCCAACGCATCTGCACCGGTGAGCACCCCTGATATGAGCGAAGAGCACCCGAACTCCATCGAAACGGCGCTGGACTGGACCGACTGCTCCAGCGGCTACACGGACGTCCTTTATCACAAGGCCGACGGGATCGCGAAGATCACCATCAACCGCCCCGAGGTGCGCAACGCCTTCCGGCCGCGCACCGTCCTTGAGATGCAGCAGGCCCTCGCCGATGCCCGCTTCGACCAGGAGATCGGCGTGGTCATCCTGACCGGCTACGGCGACCTGGCCTTCTGCTCGGGCGGTGATCAGCGGGTGCGCGGCGACTCCGGCTACCAGGACGAGCAGGGCACCCACCACCTGAACGTCCTCGACCTGCAGCGCGACATCCGCTCCTGTCCGAAGCCGGTGATCGCCATGGTGGCCGGCTACGCCATCGGTGGCGGCCACGTGCTGCACCTGATCTGCGACCTGACGGTGGCCGCCGACAACGCGCGCTTCGGCCAGACCGGACCGCGGGTGGGCTCCTTCGACGGCGGCTTCGGAGCCAGCTACATGGCCAGCGTCGTCGGCCAGAAGAAGGCCCGGGAGATCTGGTTCCTGTGCCGGCAGTACGACGCCGAGGAGGCGCGGGCCATGGACCTGGTCAACAAGGTGGTGCCGCTCAGCGAGCTCGAGCGCGAGACCGTGGCCTGGTGCCAGCGCATCCTCGAGCACTCGCCCATCGCCCTGCGCGCACTCAAGTCCGCATTCAACGCCGGCGTCGACGGGCAGGCCGGCATCCAGGAGCTGGCCGGCAACGCCACCATGCTCTTCTACATGACCGAAGAGGGGCAGGAGGGCCGTAACGCCTACCTGGAGAAACGCAAGCCGAACTTCCGGCGCTTCAAGCACAACCCCTAACCGTGTCCACGCAGCTGCGCTCGGTGGAGGTTCGCCGCTACCGGGTGGCGCTTCTGCCCGGCACGGCCCCGGTTGCGGAGCGCCACGGCGCCCTGCTGTTCTGGGAGAGCGAGGAAGGATGCCGGGCCATCTCGGAGATCGCCCCGTTGCCCGGGTTCAGCACCGAGGGCCTGGACGAATGCATCGACGCCTGCCGGCACTTCTTCGCCGCCGGTGCCGAAAGGGCCGCCGGCGAGCTGCAGCAGGCCACCTCCGGCACCGGCGTCCCCGAGGCGCTGCGGGCGCTCCCACCGGCCGCGCGCTTCGGCCTGGAGGCCGGCTGGCTGCAGTGGGTCCACCCTCCCGGAGAGACGCCGCAGGTGACCAGCTGCCGCCTGATCGGCCACGAGCAACGCCGCATCGACGCACCGGTCGGCCCCTGCGTTAAGGTGAAGGTGGGCCGGGCCAGCGTGGCGGAGGACGCACGCCGCTTGGCGTACATCCTTGACCGGCTGCCCGCTACCACGCAGCTGCGACTGGACGCCAACCGCAGCTGGACCCCCGAGGAGGCGGCACGCCTCTGCGCCGGGCTGCCCGCGGAGCGCGTGGCCTTCATCGAGGAGCCGCTGCGCCCGGGTGCCTCGTACGCCGGATGGTCGTCACGGACAGCCATCCCCTTCGCCTGGGATGAGACCCTCCGCGAGCATCCGGACGCCGACCTCACCACCGCCGGGCTCGGTGCAGTGGTCCTCAAGCCGATGCTGACCGGGTTGACCCGCACCCGCGCGTGGATCGACGCCGCCACCAGCGCCGGTGTGCAGGTGGTGCTCAGCGCTGCCTTCGAAAGCAACATCACCCTGGACCTCTACGCCCGGTTGGCCGCGAGGTGGGGGCTGCAGGCCACTCCGGGACTGGATACCTTCGGCGCCTGGCCCGAGGCCCTGCTCGAGCCCCTGCGCAGCCAGCCCGGGCACACAACCAAGCCGGTACGCCGGCGTGAGCAGCTCACTGCGGAGGCCCCGCTGCTGTGACCATGCCCGCCCGGTTCCCGTGCCGACTGACGCGGGCCAGCCACCGCTGGCCGCAGCACCCGGCGCTCATCGAACCGGGGTTCTGCTACACCTTCGCAGCCCTCCACGAGGCGGTCAGCCGGCGCGCCCGGGCCCTGCAGGAGCAGGGCCTCGGCGCCGGGACATGGACCTCCCTTCGCATCACCACCGACACCGCCGGGGTCATCGACTGGCTGGCCGTGTTGCGGGCCGGCGGGCGTGTCCTGCCGGTCTCGGAGCGCATGCCGGAGGCCGCCCTGCAGGGGCTGCTGGCCGGGCACGGCATCTCCGGTCTGATCCCAGCCCCCGGCGCCGAACTCCGACACACCGGCGAAGGCCCGCCCGGCACACCCGCTGCGGATCTGCAGTGGCGCTTCAAGGCCGACGCCCCCTGCGCCGGGGTGGCCACCTCCGGCTCGACCGGGACGCCGCGCATCGCGGCACACAGTTACGCCAACTACGTCCGCAGCGCCCAGGGCGCCCTGGCATACCTGCCGCTGCGCAGCCCGGATCGCTACCTGCTCTCCCTACCCCTGTTCCATGTGGGCGGGCTGGGGATCATCTTCCGCTGCCTGGAGGCCGGGGTACCCATGGTCGTTGGTGGTCGCAGCGAGGACGCGGCCTTCCTGAGCACCCACCGCATCAGCCATGTCTCCATGGTGGAGACCCAGCTGCGCCGCCTGCTGCATGCGGCCGACACCCCCCTGCCCTTCCTGCGCTGCGTGCTGCTCGGCGGCGGGCCGGTAGCGGCCGATCTGCTGGAGCAGGCGCAGGCGCGGGGGGTTCCGTGCTACATGAGCTACGGCCTGACCGAGATGACCGCTCAGGTGGCCACTTGGCCTGCGCTGCGCGGTGGCGGACGGGTCCTGCCCTTCCGCGAGCTGCGCATCGACGAGGGTGAGATCCGCGTGCGCGGCGAGACGCTCTGCCCGGGGTACCTTGACGGCGGCAGCGTGGCGCCGCTGACCGACGGGGACGGCTGGTTCTCAACCGGCGACCTGGGGTACTGGCATGCGGGGCGCCTGGTGATCACGGGACGCCGCGACAACCAGTTCATCAGCGGCGGCGAAAACATCCAGCCTGAGACCATCGAGGCGGCTCTCCGCGAGCACCCGGTGGTCCGCGAGGCGGTGGTGGTCCCACGCAGCGATCGCGAGTTCGGCCAGCGCCCAGTGGCGTTCGTGCAGACGAACGGCGACGAGCTCCCCGTGAGCGCATTGCGCGAGTGGCTGCGAGCCCGACTGAGCCCGCACATGACCCCGGTTGCCTGGCACCCGCTGCCCGAGACGCGGGGACTCAAGATCCGCCGGGCCGAACTCATTGAGCGGGCCGAGCAGCTGCGCAACGAGACCGGCTGAGCGCCGGGCCCGCCGGCATCGTCGACGGGACAATAGGCGGGGAGGCGCGGATTGCCCTAGACTGGGGCCGGAGGCCCCCGGACGGGGGTCGCAGCCAGTGGAAGGAGATGCCCATGTCCCTCGGCTACTGGATGGTCCTCGTCGCCGCCATCCTGCCCATGGCCTTCGCCGGCGCCGCCAAGTTTGGTGGCGGGCAGTTCGACAACACCCGCCCCCGGGAGTGGCTCGACCGCCAGGAAGGGTGGCCAAAGCGCGCCCACTGGGCCCAGCAGAACGGCTACGAGGCCTTCCCGCCCTTTGCGGCGGCGGTCATCATCGCCCACCAAGTCGGCGCGGCGCAGGGCGTGATCGACACCCTGGCGGTGCTCTTCGTCCTGCTGCGAATTGCCTACGGGCTGTTCTACATCGGCGATTACGCGAGCCTGCGCAGCCTGGCCTGGATGGCCGCTTTGGCCTGCGTCATCGGCCTGTTCCTCGCCGCCGCGGCGGCCTGATCGGCCGCCCGACCCGTTTTCCACAGGACCCGGCGGCGGCACCGCTGCCGCCGGATCACGCATCGATGGAGAGAGCGACTCTCAAGGGAGGCAAGACCATGGCAGGACGAGTTCGCGGCAGCAGAAGAACCGCATCCCTGATCGCCTTCGCTACCGCGGCGCTGCTCGGCAGCGGGCTGGCAGCGGCTCAGGCCGATCGCGGCGCCGGCATGGGACAAGGTTTCGGGCCTGGAGGCCCGGGTGCCGGAGCGATGCAGCAACCCGGCATGGGAATGGGCATGGGCTCCGGCCTGGGCTACGGCCCGTGCTGGGACTGGATGCGCGGCGGTTTTGAGGGCGGCTTCGGTGATCCACGGACGCCCCTCTGGGAGCTGGAGCTTGAGGGCGACAAGCTCGCCGAGATGCGCAAGCTCCGCCGCGCCTACCGGGAGTTCGAGGCCCACGTAGGGGTCGAACTGGCCGAAATGCGCGACGATATGGCCGAGCTGATGGCGGTCGAGCAGCCGGACCCCGACGCCATCGAAGAGCTCCATGGCCGCATGTCCGAGCTGCAGGGCGAGCTGTTGGCCGAGCGCGTGCGCATGCGCAACGAGATGATCGGACTGCTCGACGCCGAGCAGCGCGAACGCTTCCGTGAGGAGTTCGGCCCGCGGCGCTGACCGCCACGAGGTCGCTGCAGGCCGCCCCGGATCGGGCACGCCCGATCCGGGGCGGGGCCGTGCGGGTCAGCCGATGCGCTCGTCGGCGCGATCGCTGAGCAGCACGGCGATCCAGCGGGTCTCGGGCTGCGCCTCAAGGGCCAGCTTGGCGATCATGGTCAGCGGGATCGACAGCAGCATCCCTACCGGCCCGAACACCCAGCCCCAGACCATCAACGAGATCAACACCACCAGTGGCGACAGCCCCAGAGTCCGCCCCATCAATCGCGGCTCGGTGATGGAACCGATGGCCACATTCACCGCCACGTAAAGGACGACGGTGAGCACCGCATCGAGCAGCCCTCCCCCGAGCAGGGCCACCACCACCGCAGGGGCGGCAGCAATGATCGACCCGACCGTGGGGATAAAGTTCAGCAATCCGGCGAGGATGCCCCAGAGGATCGGGAAATCCACCCCAATCAGCCAGAGCCCGGTGCCGATGATCACGCCGGTCAGCGTGCTGGTCGCGCTCTTGATGAAGATGTAGCGATCAACGGCGTGGAGGAACCGGCGAGTGCGCACCCGCGCCCGACGACTGGCCGGGAAGGCCACCGAGAGCTTGCCGGGCAGCGTGCTCTCCTCGAGCAGCAGGAACATGAAGGCGAGCAGCACCAGGAAGGTGGCCGCCGTAAACTGGCCGATGCCGCTGGCGATGGTCGCCGCCGCATCGGTCAGCGTACCCACTGCCGGCAGCGGCACCTCCTCGGGGAGGGCCTCCGGCGGCACACCCATGGCGACGACGTAATCGCGCACCTGACCGAAGACCACGGTGAGCTGCTCCTGATACTGCGGCGCTTGCGCAGCCATGGTCTCCACCGCGCCGCGCAGGGCGAGGAAGAGCAGGAAGAAGACCAGCCCCACCCCCAGGAAGAGGATCATCACCGCCACCGCTGCCGGCACGCCGCGGCGCTGCATCCAGTTCAGCGGGGTCGCCGAGGCGATGGCCAGGAACGCGGCCAGCAGCAGCGGATTGACGATGCCGGAGACCGCCTGGAGCCCGGCCAGGATGATCACGAGCGCAGCCCCGCCCACCAGCCAGTGCCAAGAGGAGGGTCCTTTCTGGTTGAGTACGGTCACGTCGGTTTCCCTAACGCTTGAGCGACTCCGGAAACGCCCGGGTGCAGCAGAGCCGCGACCGGGCGAACGGGGGATCAGGGTAACAGGGCGCGGCGCGCCGCTCAGTCCCGCAGAGGATCGTCAGACCCCGGCAGCGGGCCATCCGCCGGGTGCCGGCTCAGGCGCACCGTGGCCGGTTCCCGGTCGTCCGTCGGCTCCCCGTAGACCAGGGCCATCTCCTCGTGCGTGACCACCGAGGCCACCGGTTCCAGCCCGCCACGGTGGGCCAGGATCGTGCGGTAGGCAAGCACCGCTTGCACGTATCGCCGGGTCTCGTAGTAGGGGATCGACTCGATCCAGACATCCAGAGGGCGTCCATCCCGCTCCAGCCACCCCGCGACACGGCTCGGACCGGCGTTGTAGGCCGCCAGTGCCTTCGGCCGGTTGCCTTCGAAGCGCTCCAATAGCCGCTGCATATACTCGGCACCGAGGCGCACATTGAGTTCCGGATCGTTCAGCGCCCGGGCATCCGGCAGGGGCTCACCGTTGGAACGGGCCATCTGGCGGGCAGTACCCGGCAGCAGCTGCATCAGCCCGCGGGCCCCCGCCGGCGAGACGGCATCCCGATGGAAACCCGACTCGCGCCGGGCGACCGCCATGAGCAGGCAGGATTCGATGCCGGTCTCCGCGGCCGCCCGCCGGAAGGCATCCCGGTAGGCATGGGGGAAACGCCACTGCAACGCCTCGTGGGCCCCGGCGCGGTTGGCAGCGACCACCGCCAGCTCGTGCCACCCCTGCCGATAGGCGTGGGCAGCTAGGGCGCGTTGTTCCGCCGCCTCACGGCCTTGCAGCAGGTGGCGCCACTCGTCCCGGGCCAGACGCAGTTCACCGACACCGTGGAGCAGGCGGACCCGCACGAGGGCGGGATCCGGAGCAGGCGGATCCGGTTCCGGGCGGACCTCGCGCAGCGCATAGGGCCGCCCGACCCGTTCGGCCGCCATGAACCCCCAGAACGAGCGCTCCCCCGCCGCCTCCCGCCAGTGCTCACCTGCCAGCGCCGGGTCTCCCAGCGCGGCCCGCGCCCGACCAAGCCAGTACTGCCAGCGCGCACTGCGTGCGGAGGCCTCGGGCAGACGGGTGTACCAGTAGACCAGGTCGGTCCACTGCTCCTCGATCACCGCCCGGCGCATGCGCTGCTCGAGCAAATCGGTATCGTCCTGCTCGGCCAGCCACCGGTCGACCCAACCGCGGTTCTCAGGGATGCCCCGGATGATCGAGTACCAGGCAACCCGCTCAAACACCTCCCGCCGCTCGCCCGCGGGCAGCTCGGCAAGCCCGTCGCCACTCTGCTCCAGATAACTGCGCGCGGCCGCGGTGTCCACGCGGGCCAGCCGGTAGAGCCCGTCGGCAGTAAGCTGTCGACGCAGCCGCGGCGGCAGACCCTCATCGAGCTCGATGATCCGCGCCGGATTTCGGTCGAGCCGCTGGAGCCACTCGGCGGCGACCAGCCAGCGCTCCCCACCGAGCAGCCCCTCGAGATAGCGCATCAGACCCGCCTGCTCGTTGCGAAAGGCCAGACGCATACGCTCCCAGACAGCCCGGTCGTCGATGACGCCAGCCCCGCGGGCTGCCTCGAATAGCCCGTCGCATGCTGACGGCCGCGAGACCCCGGCGTGCCAGGTGCGCCGAGCAAAGGCGAGGGCCTCTCCCCGGCGCGTTTCCAGATGGGCCTGCCACCAGTGACAGCGCAGAGCCAGGCGGGAGGGTGGCTCGTCGGTCACCCGGCGCACCGCCGCGTCGTCCCCCGCCTCGGCGTAGCGACGCAAGGCGACGCGCTTGAGGACATCGGCCAGCGGGGTACCGGCATAGCGCTGGCGGTAGGCCACCACACGCTGCGGATCGACCTCGGGGAGCGCACTGCGCAGACGGTGGAAGTCGAGGTAGGCGGCCATCGGGTGGGCATCGCCGAGACAGGGCTCAAGCTCGGCCACGCGGGACCAGTCATCGGCGCGCGCCGCCTCCAGGGCCTCGTGGAAGCGCTCGCCGTAGTCGGCGTCCGGGCAGCCCCGCTCCGGCCCGGCGGTCCCCGCAGAAAGGCCGAGCATCAGGAACAGTGCCGCCAGGACGAAGCCGCGATAACCGCCGGAAGGGACCATGCTCTGCCGACTCCGGCGCAGGTGCGCGTGGTTGCCAGGCTCCCGTGAACGCTAGCGCCGCCGCGCGACCGGGTCAACTGCACAGACCGCCGCACGCGGCAAGCGCCGCCACGGCCGTGGTAGCCTTGGCCCGGAACGGAAGACCAGCAAGGGGGATGAGCGTGGGGACAGTCGGCACCATCCTGCAGGGCATCGGTATCGTGGTCGGCGGCCTATTCATACTCGCGGGCCTGGTTCTCGCCATCGGGCCGTTCATGATCCCCACGCAGCCGGCGGACGGGGTCAAGGACGGCCGCGAACTCGGCGGTGACGACAGCCGCTTTGTCTCGATCTCGTTCCCCGGTTACCCCGACGGGCTGCAGCTGCACTACGTCGCCGCTGGCGAAGAGCACGCCGATACCGGGCGGCCGGCCTGGCTTCTCCTGCACGGCTTCTCGTTCAGTACCGTGACCTGGGAACCGCTTCTGCCGAAACTGGGACGCGACCGCTACACCGTGGCCTACGACCAGATCCCCTACGGGCTGAGCGACAAGCCCGACTATCCCGGCGAGGGACCCAACCCCTTCACCCTGGAGGCCGACGTCGACCACCTGTTCAGCCTCATGGATGAACTCGGCCAGGAGGAAGCGGTGCTGGTGGGCAACTCCGCCGGCGGGGTGATCGCTCTGGAGGCGGCACGCCAGGCGCCCGAGCGGGTCGCCGGTCTGGTGCTGATCAACCCAATGGCCGCCCTAGAGCGACCCACGCTACCCCAGTGGCTGGCGCAACTGCCGCAGGCCAAGCGCCTGAGCCTGCTGGGAGGGCGCTGGTTCGGGAAAAGCACCGAACTGCTCGAGCGCTCTTATTACGACGAGGACGCCATCACCCCGGAGCGCGAGGCCCGCATGACCATGCACACCGCCATGGCCGGCTGGGACCGGGCCTGGGGGCAGCTGATGCACCGCTCGCTGACCGACGCCCTGCAAGTGCGCGGCCCCCTGGCAGGCATCGAGACCCCGACGCAGGTCATCATCAGCGTCGAGGACGAAGTCATCCCTGCCGCGGATTCCCACCGCGTGGCTGACGCCCTGCCCAACGCCGAGCGGGTGGAACTGCAGGCGTGCGGCCACCTCCCGCAGGAGGAGTGCCCGGCAAAGGTGGCGGAGGCCATTGAGCGCTGGCGCGAACGGCAGGGTCTCTAGCCCGCAGAGTCCGCACCCAGGAGGAGCAGTATGAGCGCGGAACATCCGCAAGTGGTGGTGATCGGCGCCGGCCTGGCCGGCCTGGCCGCAGCCCGCGATCTGGCCCTGGGTGGTGCCCACGTCCGGTTGCTGGAAGCCTCCAGGGAGGTGGGCGGGCGGGTTCGCACCGACCGCCTGCGCCTCGATGGCGGCTTGGCCGACGATCAGGAGCCGGCCTTCCAGCTGGATCGCGGTTTCCAGGTCTTGTTGACCGCCTACCCGGAGCTGCGCACCCGCGCTGACCTGGGCGCCCTACGCCTGCGCCGCTTCGCCCCCGGGGCCCTGATCCGGACCGAGGGCGGCCTGCACCGCCTCAGCGATCCATTCCGCGCCCCGCAGGCGCTGTTGAAGACCCTGCGGGCGCCGGTGGGCAGCCTGGGCGACAAGGTGCGCATCGCCCGGCTGCGGGCGCGTCTGCGCCGCGGCGATCCCGAGAGCCCCCTGTACGGACCGCAACGCAGCAGTGCCGAGTCGCTCACCGCCGAGGGCTTCTCCGGGCCGATGATCGAGCGTTTCCTGCGGCCGCTGTTCGGCGGCGTGCTGCTCGACCCGCAGCTCCAGACCTCGGCCCGGCTGCTCAACTTCGTCTTTCGCATGTTCGCCGAGGGCGATGCGGCGATCCCCGCCGCTGGCGTGGGCGACCTACCCCGGCAGCTGGCAGACCAGCTGCCCGCGGAGCGGGTGACACTGCGGCTGGGCACCGCCGCCGAGGCCATCGAGGATGGGCCAAGCGTGCGGCTTGCGGACGGTGAACGGCTCAGCCCCGATGCGGTCGTTGTAGCCACCGACGGCCCGGCTTTCACCCGACTGACCGGGCAGCCCACCGCCGCCGGCCGACCGGTAACCTGTCTGCAGTTCGCCGTCCCTGAGCCACCGGTCACCGACCCACTGATCCTGCTTAACGGCGAGGGCGAGGGGCCCGTCCTGCACCTGGCGGTGCCTAGCGTGGTCGCGCCGGAGTATGCCCCAGCCGGCTGGCACCTAGTCAGCGCGACGGTGCTCGGGGACGCGCAGGATCTGGACGACCCCACCCTGCAGTGCGAGGCCGTATCGCAGCTGCGTGACTGGTTCGGGCCGGTGGTCGATCATTGGCGGCCTCTGCGCCTAGAGCGCATCCCGTACGGACAACCGGTCCAGGCACCGCCTGCTCTGACCGAGCCCTATCAGGGCGCGCGGCTCGGCGGGGGCCTCTATGCCTGCGGCGACCACCGGGCCCACGGATCGCAGCACGGCGCACTGCGCTCCGGCGCCCGCGCAGCGGACGCGGTTCTTTCGGATTGCCGCGGGGGCGATTGGCGTTAAGCGATGGGGAAGGTGGCCCGCCCGGCAGGATTCGAACCTGCGACCTTCGGCTCCGGAGGCCGACGCTCTATCCGGCTGAGCTACGGGCGGTAAGGGGTTTAGCGTACCGAATTTCGGGCGCTACGCCAAGGGCTCCGAACCACGCATGCGGGGCAGCAAGGTCGCAAAATTGCACGGCCGGGTGCGGGCATCGAGCTGATCGGCGAGCACTCGATCCCACGCGGTGCAGCACCCGCCGGTGGACCCCGGCAGGGCAAAGATGAGCGTAGCGTTGGCCACACCCGCCACGGCCCGCGACTGCAGGGTGGCGTTGCCGATTTCCTCGAAGGAGCGCTGCCGGAAAAGCTCGCCGAAGCCCGGGATCTCGCGATCAAAAAGCGGCCTGATCGCCTCCGGCGTCACGTCGCGGGCAGTGAGCCCAGTCCCACCGTTGATGAGCACCCCGTCCACCCGATCATCCGCAACCCAGGCCGAGACCTCGGCGCGGATCCGATAGCGATCATCCGGGACGATGGTCCGACCGGCCAGGGCGTGGCCGGCTGACTCAAGCCGCTCCGCCAGCGCGGCCCCGGAGGTATCCTCCGCCAACCCCCGGCTGTCGGAAACGGTGAGCACCGACAGGGCCAGGGGCTTAAACACCTCGCCGGCGTGTCCTGCCACCTCGGCTACTCCTGCTGCTCATCGGGGTGGACGGGCGCCTCACGCTCGGTGGCCGGGGGGATCATCTCCTCCGGATCCCAGATGAAGAACGTCCAGACCAGCATGAGGATCATCAGGGCAACAACCACGTACAGGTAAAAACGCATGGCGGACTCCGCGAAGACCTTACCGGTACGATACCAGCCCACGTATCCTCGGGGACAAGCCTGACGGCGTGGCACGATAGAATGCCAGCCATCGGACACGTTCAATGCAGGACTCGGTTTATGCCCTGGATACTCAAGTGGTTCCTCTACGCCGTGATCGGGCTGTTCGCCCTGCTGGTGGCGACGGCAACGCTGATCAGCGTGATCCTCGACCCCAATGACTACCGGGACGACATCGCGGCTGCCGTTCAGGAAGAGACCGGACGGGAGCTGACCATCGACGGGGACATCCGGCTCTCCTTCTTCCCGTGGCTGGGGGTCGAAGCCGGCCGCGTCACCCTCGCCGACCGGGACGGATTCCACGAGGACCCCTTCTTGGAGGTGGAACGGGTGGACGCGGCGGTGCGTCTCCTGCCCTTGCTCTGGGGCCAGCTCGAGACACGGCTGGTCAGTGTCGAGGCTCCCATCGCCCGGCTCATGATCAACGAGGAGGGCGAAGGCAACTGGGAGGACCTGGTCGCGCGGTTCGCCGAGGAGGAAGAACCGCCGGCGGAACCGACGGACGGGGCACCGCTCGGCGAGCTGCCACCCATCCTCCGGGATGCCGCCTTCGGCGGACTGCAGGTCCGGCGCGGGCAGCTGTTCTGGGAGGACCGCAGCATCGATGACCGCAAGGAGGTGGAACGCTTCGACCTGGACATCGAGGCGCTGCGCCTTGGGCGCCCGGTGGCCGTGCAGTCGAGCTGGGTCGGCCAGGGCGAAGATCTGCCCCGAATCGACGGTCAACTGCGCCTGCAGGCCACCCTGGACGAGGCCCTGGAACAGTTCGACCTGGACGGACTAGAGATGCTCATCGAGGCCCAGGGGGCCGAGGTGCCCGGCCGCCAACAGCGTCTGGGTGTGACCGGCCACGGCAGCATCGGCCTGGGCGAGACGCTGCGGGTGGACTGGCCGGAGCTGGAAGCCACTGCCGCCGGGATCACCCTCCAGGCGGCGGCCGACCTGGAGATGGATGAAGACGGCGCCTTTGGCGGCATCGACTGGCAACTGCCCGCGTTCAATCTGCGCACAGCCCTAAGCCGGCTGGACGTCGGCATGCCCACGCCGGCAGACGCCACGGCGCTGACCCGTGTCGGCGGCACGGGACGGATCGAGCTGGATGGCCAGCAACTGTTGCTGCCCGAATTCGGCTTGGATGTGGATCAATCGCGCATCGAGCTCGACGGCGGGATCGAGAACTGGACCGGCCCGGCCATGACCCTCAATCTGACCGTCGACGAGATCAACCTGGACCGCTACCTGCCCGCCGAGCAACGGCGTGCCGTGGACGAGCCGACGGCGCCGGATACCGGCCTGCCCGATCTCGAGGAGGTCGCTCTCGACCTGCCGCTGGAGCCCCTGCGCACCCTAGCACTCAATGGCGGGCTGGAGATCGGCGCCCTGACCCTCTCCGGGCTGCTGATCGAGGACATCCGCGGAGATCTCAGCGGCAAAGACGGCCGCGTGGGCATTGCCGGCATGGAGGCTCGCCTCTACGAGGGCGAGTATCGCGCCGCCACCTTCCTCGATGCCCGCGGCGACTATCCGTACTTCGAGCTCGACCACCGCCTGGATAACGTGCGGTTCGCACCGCTGCTCGAGGACCTCCTCGAGCGGGACTGGCTCCACGGCCGGGGCCGCTTCGCTCTGCGGGGCGAAGGCGGCGGCGAGAACCTCTACCAGCTGATCGAGGACTTCCGCGGCGATGCCGAGCTGGATGTCAGCGAGGGCGCGGTGCTTGGCCTGAACATCCCGCACATGTTCCGCGAGGGCGTGGCCCGAGTCCGGGCCCAGCCGAGGCCGGAGCCGCCGGAGGACGAGGCACGCACGGATTTCGGATCCTTGACGGCAGGCTTCGAGCTGCGCGACGGCGAGATTCACAACGACAACCTGCGCGCCGAATCGCCGATCCTGCGCGCTCGCGGCGCCGGTCACGCCAACGTGCTCAGCGAGACCATCGACTACCGCGTGCGCCTATCGGTGATCGACAACCTGGAGGACGCCGACGGCCGACCGATTCGCGAGCTCAAGGACATCACCGTACCCCTGGAGTTCAGCGGTGACCTGTTCAGCCCACGCATCCGCTTCGACCTCCGCGCTGCGCTGACCGAGCAGGAGATCCGGCGTCTGCGCGAGGCCCAGCAGCGGCTCGAGGAGGCCGAAGAGAAGGTCCGAGAGGGCTTCCGGGAGCGGATTGAACAGGAGCTCGAGGAGCAAACCGACCGCGCCGAGGACCGCATCCGTCAGGAGGCGGAGAGCTTCCTGCGGCGGCTGCGCTGAGCGGATGCGCCGCTGGGCCACCCCAGACCGCTGCCAGGCGCTTCAGGAGCAACTGATCGCGTGGCAGCGGCAGCACGGGCGAAACGACCTGCCCTGGCAGCAGCCGGCCACGCCCTACCGGGTGTGGATCTCCGAGGTCATGCTGCAGCAGACCCGGGTCGAGACCGTCGTACCCTACTTCGAGCGCTTCATGGGGCACTACCCGGACGTAATCGACCTCGCCCACGCCGAACTCGACGATGTCCTCGGGCTCTGGGCCGGGCTGGGCTACTACGCCCGTGCCCGCAACCTGCATGCCGCCGCACAGCGAATTGAGGCCGATTGGAACGGTCACCTGCCCGACGAGCTCGCGGCCCTGCAGACGCTGCCTGGTATCGGCCCCTCCACGGCGGGTGCCATCCGCTCGCTGGGCCACGGCCTACCCGCGCCGATCCTCGACGGCAACGTTAAACGGGTGCTGGCGCGGCTCGCCGGCATCGAGGGCTGGCCCGGGCGCAACCCGGTCGCGCGGGAGCTGTGGGCGCTTTCCGCCGCCCTCATCCCTGAAGACGACTGCCGCCGGTTCAACCAGGGGCTGATGGATCTCGGGGCACTGGTCTGTACGCCGCAGGAACCGGCGTGCCTGCTATGCCCCCTGGCCTCGGCGTGCACGGCCCGGGCGGCGGGCCATCCCGAGGCCTACCCGGCCCCCCGACCGGCGCGCCGGCGCCCCCGGCGCCAACGGCAGCTGCTGTTGATCGAGCACACCGACACCCTGCTGCTGGAACGCCGCCCAGCCACGGGCATCTGGGGCGGGCTATGGTCCCTGCCGGAGTGCCAGCCGGACGAAGACCCGTTGGCGCGGGCACAGGCGTTGGGCGCGCACTGCGAACCGGCCGGAAGGCTACCCGAGCGACACCACGCACTGACCCACTTTGAGCTGATCCTGCAGCCGGTGCGGCTGCGCTGGCACACAGCGGCAACCGCCGTCGGCGAGCCCACCGCCCAACGCCGCTGGTTCCGTCCCGGCCAGGAGACGTTGCCCGGACTGCCGGCACCGATCCGGCGGATCCTCCGCGATGCCGGCTATCCGGTGACCTGAATCCAGGTACGCTGGCAGCAACATGGACCGGGTCGGTACACTAACCGGACGCTTACATCCATCAAGAGGGCAGCATGTCGAGAAAGGTGCACTGCGTGAAGCTCCAGCAGGAGGCCGACGCCCTGGACCGCCCACCGTACCCCGGCGAGCTGGGCCAGCGGATCTTCGAAAACGTAAGCAAGCAGGCCTGGAGCATGTGGGTCCAGCAGCAGACTATGCTCATCAACGAATACCGGCTCACCCCGGCCGACCCCAAGGCCCGCGCCTTTCTCGAGCGCGAGATGGAGAACTTCTTCTTTGGCCAAGGCTCGGCACCACCGCCGGATTTCAGCCCTGATGGCAGCTGAAAACGGCGCCGCCCCTTGACTCGGGGGGCGGTTTCAGCTTGAATACGCAGCCGATGGCCGGGTAGCTCAGTCGGTAGAGCATGGGATTGAAAATCTCAGTGTCGGCGGTTCGATTCCGTCCCCGGCCACCATTTCTCTTTCCCGCGGCGTCCTGCAAAGCCCCAACGCCACCTTAGCCCCCTGTATAGCTGAACCCTGAGGCACAGGCGCTGTCTCTTCAGACCCCGGGTCAGCCAACATCCCGTGCGGATCGTTCCACCCCGGCGGCGAAGAGACCTGCGTCAGGACCGGAGATCGGCTCAACCTGCACCTGCATCACGCTCGGCACGACGGACGGTCCGAACTGGTGGAAGACCGGGGCATCGGCCGCATCGCGGCCGTGCCCGAGTTGAACCCGCGCACCCTCAAGGGTCTCCCTGGTCGGATCAAAGGTAAACCAGCCACCACCAACATACGCCTCGAACCAAGCGTGAAGGTCCATCGGCTCCAACCCCTGGAGATAACCCGTCACGAGGCGCGCCGGGATACTGAGGCTGCGGCAGAGTGCAATACCCAGATGCGCAAAGTCACGGCAGACCCCCGCACGGCGTTCAAGGACCTGCTGCGCTGAGATCGGCTCCGGATCCGTTGTCGGCTGGTATGCGACATTGTGATAGATCCACGTCGCGATGGCTGCCACCTGGTCATAGCCGGGTGACTGGCCGGCAACGATATCGCTCGCCTGCGC
This sequence comes from Halorhodospira sp. 9628, assembly GCF_022228075.1. Taxonomy (NCBI): domain Bacteria; kingdom Pseudomonadati; phylum Pseudomonadota; class Gammaproteobacteria; order Chromatiales; family Ectothiorhodospiraceae; genus Halorhodospira; species Halorhodospira sp. 9628. The sequence goes on along the minus strand of NZ_JAJNRF010000002.1, from coordinate 39,046 downwards.
AAGGAGTCGGTCCGATTCACAATAGCGGCTGGGCAGCAGGTGGATGAGTGTTTCCTGGGGAAGGTCCTGTACGGGCACGAACGGCGCGCCCGGCTGCTGCTCGACGCCAGCCGGCACGCGAACATCAGCGCTCACCGACACCGTAAGCGCTCCCGCAGAAGCGAGCAGGCGCTGGCAGGCATTGCCGTAGAGGTCGCGGTACTCCGTGATGGGCAGGCTTGGCCGCACGGCGTAGCGATCCCGGGCCACCCACTGCCGTCCACTGCTGCGTGCACGCAGCATGAATAGCATGAGGCTCTCGCCCTCCAGCTCGAGTTCCAGATGGCAACTGACTCGTAACCACATGCTTGCTGCGGGGCCTCCTCGGCAGCGCCTTTGAGAGATGCTTGGGAGGCTTCCTGAGCCCGCCCGCATCTGCTGACTGCATGGTTTTGGCGGACAGCGACGGCGGTGCCGATGGATCGACGCGGACCGCCTATCGATAGCGCAGATGATCCCGTGTCAACTGATCCAGCGACGTAATCCCCATCAGCTTCATGTCACGGATGACCTCGTTGTAGAGATTGTCAAGCGCTTTCTCGACCCCCGCCTGGCCACCGGCGGCCAGCGCGTAAAGGTACAGGTGACCGCCGGAACAGGCCGTGGCGCCGGCAGCAAGCGCCTTGAGGATGTGAGTACCGCGCTGGATGCCGCCATCACATATAATGTCGATCTGCCCGCCGACGGCGTCCGCGATTTCCGCGATCTGATCGAAGGGCGCCCGCGAGCCATCGAGCTGCCTTCCCGCATGGTTCGAGACCATGATCGCCGAGGCACCGATATCCACCGCCCGCCGCGCATCCTCCGGGCTCATCACGCCCTTGAGACAGAACGGTCCTCCCCATTGGGCGCACAACTGCTCGGCGTGCCGCCAGGTCAGCCCCTGATCGAGCATGGTCGAGAAGTACTCGCCCACCGAGATGGGGACTTTGCTCCCCTCGCGCACGTGGGTGCTGAGCTGCGGCAGGCTGAAGGGCTCCCTGGTGTAGTAGTTGAATGCCCAGCGCGGGTGCCAAGCGAAGCTAGCCAGGCTGCGCAGCGTCAGTCGCGGCGGTGAAGTGAAACCAGTGCGCAGGTCCCGCTCACGATTCCCCCCGGTGATGGTATCCACGGTCAGCGTCAGAGCCTCGAAACCGGCGGCCTGGCAACGCTCGATCATCGCCCGGTTCAGCTCGCGGTCCTTGTGGAAATAAAACTGGAACATCTTCGGCGTGGAGTAACGCTCGCCGATCTCCTCAATGCTGACCGTACCGAGCGACGAGATACCGAAGAACGTATGGTATTTCTGCGCGGCTGCGGCCACCGCGCGCTCACCCTGGTAGTGAAACAGGCGCTGGAGCGCGGTCGGCGAGCAGAATACGGGCATGCCCAGCCGCTGCCCCATCACGGTCACCGAGGGGTCGACCTCCTCCACCCCGGCGAGCACGTTCGGTACCAGATCGCACCGCTCGAAGGCCTGGGTATTGCGCCGATAGGTGATCTCGTCCTCGGCCGCCCCGTCGATGTAGTGGAAGATGGGCCCGGGCAACCGCTTGCGGGCCAGCTCGCGAAAGTCACTTACATTACGGCAGTCTTTGATGCGCTCGAACATGCACCTCTCCCTCGGCTTCGCGGCTATCCACCGCGTCCCTGGCAATCTCATCGCCACCGACCATCCCGCGCGACGCGACGCGAGGGACCAGAGTAATCACCTATAGCATAGCGCCGGTGCATGCCTGACAACCCGCTTCGATTGCGGGAGAGCGACAAAACGGGGAGGGGGAGAACTTCCAGCCAGCGCACCGCCGCCAGGGCGGTGCGCACCCGTCAATCGCGGGGCAGTCGCCCGCCGTTGAGCTGGCGCAGGATGCGCTGCCCGATGAGCTCGAGCCACAGCGCCCCACGCTCGGCCTGCGCCAGCGCATCGGCGCGCAGGGCTTCCAGGCGCCCCCAGTAGCGCACCAGTAGCCGCATGGTCGCCCAAGCCAGGAAAAACCCCAGACCGTAACCGAGGATGTCGACCAGAGCACCGGGTGCACCGCCACCACCCAAAGCGATCAGGATCCCCCCGTAGAGGATGCCCATCGGGACGAACAGGCCGACCCCCACCACGGCCTCCAGCGCCGTGCGCACGGCGTGACGCGCGGCCCCGAGGTGAGCACGCAGATCCTTGCCCTCCGGAGCACTCAATCCGAGCAGGGGCCACAGTCCGGCGCGGTGGCCCAGGAAGCGCCCAACCCCCATGGCAAAGAGCAGCGCCCAGGCCGGCACTGCGGCGACCGCGGCGGTCACGACAAGGACCACAGCCAGGACCAACGGCCCGAGCAGCACGGCCACCGGCGAGCCGCGTTCCAGGCCATGGCCGGCCCAGATGGCGTCCAGGAAGGCCATCCCCACCCAGTGCAGCAGGTAGTAGATCAGGATGGCGAACACCAGTGCTGCCAGCCCGATCCAGGACTCGCGACTCCAATGCATGGGCACTCCCCCGAATGAATCCTGAGCCACAGCTTACTGATTCCGACTCCGGCGGTGCCAGGGGCAAAACACCCTCGCCGGGACCCTATCGGTGCAGCGTGACGGAAGACCGCACTCCGCCTACACTGCAGAGATAGAGACGCCGGTCTGAGCAAGAGGAGTGCACCATGCACGTGCGGTACTGGATGTTGGTGATCATCGCCGCGGGCCTGCTGGCCCTTTCGGGCTGCAACGATTCATCCGCCCCTGAAACCCCCGAGACGGACGAGACGGGCGATCAGGAGGCGCATTTCGAGCCGGCCGAGGATCCGATGGAGGGCGCCCGCGAGGAGGCGGCAACCGAGGAAGGAAACAACAGCGTGTCGACCGACGAGGCGACATCGGCCGATGAGGAAGCTGAGGCACAGCCAGTGGCCGACCAAACCGAACAGGGCAATGAAGACCACCCCGGACTCGCCATCTACCGCAGTGGCACCGCTCCGAGCTGCCGTTCGTGCCACGACCGCGGCATCGCCGGTGCGCCGGTCCTCGGGCAGGAGGCAGACTGGGCGGACCGCTCGCGCGACATCGACGAGCTGCTCGACGCCACCCTGCGGGGCAAGGGCGCCATGCCGGCCTACCGCGGGCGGGCCGATGAGGACGAACTGATCAAGGCCATCGAGTACATGCTCTCGACCCTCGACAACGCATGAGCGGCAGCGGTGACGAGCGCCGCAGCCGGGCTGTACCCAGCAGCCGGTGGGGTCGCCTCTATCACTTGGGGCGGGCCACCGGCGATCTAGCTCTGGGGATCGGCTGGAGCGGCCTGCGCGACCTGACCGGGGGCGAAGAGGGCCAGGGCCGGATCGAGCTCTCCCCGGAGCGCGCCCGGCGGATTACCGACCGACTCGGGCGCATGCGGGGCGCCGTGATGAAGATGGGCCAGTTGATGTCCATGGACGGCACCGACGTACTGGCCCCCGAGATCGCGGAGATCATGGGCGCACTGCGCCATGAGGCGGAGGCGATGCCGCTAAGCCAGCTCGACAGCGTCCTGCGCCGCGAGTTCGGCAAAGGGTGGCTCAAGCGGTTCCGTGATTTTGACTTCACCCCCGTAGCCGCCGCCTCGATCGGCCAGGTCCATCGTGCCGTGGCCGCCGACGGGCGGGAACTGGCGCTGAAGATCCAGTTCCCCGGGGTGCGCGAGAGCATCGACAGCGACCTGGACAATCTCGGTTTCGTGATGCGTCACAGCGGCCTCATGCCGCGCGGCCTACGCGTCGAGAGCCTGCTCGACGAGGCGAGGCGCCAGCTTCACCAGGAGGCCGACTATGAGGCGGAAGCCGACGCCCTGGAGGCCTACGACCGGGCGCTGGGCGACGACCCGGAGATCACCCTGCCCGGCGTGCACCGGGACCTGACCACCCCCCGGGTGCTGGCCATGGACTATGTCCACGGCACCCCGGTCGATCAGCTGGCCGGTCGGGGCGGCGAGCCGGCTTCCCTGTGCGATCATGCGGCCTCGTTGCTCAGCCGGCTGGCGTTGCGCGAGCTCTTCGAGTTCCGCCTGGTGCAGACCGACCCCAATTTCAGCAACTTCCTCTACGACGCCGAACGCGGCTGCCTGGTGCTGCTCGATTTCGGCGCCACGCACTCGGTGCGCCCCGAACTGGTCGAAACCTATCGGCGCATGGGGCGCGCCGCTCGGGATCGGGACCGTGAGGTCTTGCAGTCGTGCGCACGGGAACTCGGGTATCTGGGGCCTGGCGCGTCAGCGGAGCAGGAGGGGGCGCTACTGGAGCTGCTGGAGATGACCAGTGAGCCGCTGCGTCACCAAGGGGCCTACGACTTCGGCGCGTCGGACCTGTTCGAGCGGGTCTACCACCGGGGCCGGACCATGTTCTTCAGCGACCGCTTCGCCGGGACGCCAGCCTCCGATACCCTGTTCCTGCACCGCAAGTTCATGGGCACCTTCATGCTCTGCCGGCGCCTGCAGGCACGGGTCGACCTGCGCGGCCTCATCGACCCGTACCTGGCGGACACCGGGGTCGACTCGCCACCGCGGCCGACTACGGGGTAACCGCGAGGGCCTACAGACCTCGATCGACGATGTGGCGCAGACCGTCGGGATCGACAATGCCCGGCACCTTGAAGCTGGTGCCGTCCTTGCAGACGAAGCTCAGGCGTCCGTATCCGAGGATGCGCCCCATCCAGCCGTAGTAGACCCCGACGGCCTGGATATGCTCACGCTCGAAGACACGCGCCGTGCGCACGATCAGACCGGTACCGGCGATCAGCTTGTTCGGCGTCAGCTCCAGCTCGGTGTTGAGGAAGATGCTGAGCGAATGGGCCGCGGTGCCGGGCAGCACGATCAAATAGAGGATGGTGGCCAGGACGTACCCGAAGGTACCCAGAGGCGCCAGCACGAGCAGCAGCGTCGCGGTCAGCACCAGGATGGTGGGCAGGAAAACCCCCCAGTGCACCTCGGCCTGGTAGACGATTGGCTCGCCCGGATCGCGCACCGTATCCGCCAGACGCTCTCGATCGCGCAGGGAGAAGGCCAGCAGCCCCAGTATCACCGCCGGCGGCAGCAGCATGGTTCCGGCCACCAGCAACATGGTCCCGGGAGCGGTCCCGAACCACGCCACCCCGATGACCAGGCACAGCAGCGACGCGAAGGCGATACCGCCGGCGCTGATGTACAGCCGGCGCCGCCAGCACAGGCCATCACGCACGCCCTCGGCTGAGTGCCGCGGCCACCAGCGCATCAGCGCCGAGACCAGCGCAGCCGGGAAGAGGACGACGAACGCCAGCAGGAAGCCGAATGCACCCTCGCCCCAGACGATGAACGTCCCGACCAGGGCGACCAGCGCACCGATGGCCAGGGCAATGTTCAGCCAGCGCCCCAGCCGGCTTTTCCAAGTTCCCTCCGCGGGCGTGGAAGCCTCTTCCTCGCTCATGGCACCTCCTCAGGGGGTCAGCCGCGCGACACGCTCGCGCACCAGGTGGTCAACACCGAGCCGGCCGGAACCGACCAGCATGAACGCCAGGGCGACGAAGGCGTAGAGCACGGCCATCTCGGCGCTCGGGCCATCCACGGCGAACAGCGGGTCGCCCGCGGCGAAATGCACCCCGAAAGCGGCAACCAGCATGGTGCCGAGGATCACCGCAGCCGCGGGGCGGGTCAGCAGGCCGGCGGCGAGTAGCAGGCCTCCGATCAACTCGGCGATCCCCGCCAGCCAGGCAAAGAACAGGGGCACCGGCAGGCCGATGCCCTCCACCATACCGACGAACCCCTCCTGGGGCGGGATCTTGGGCAAACCGTGGCCCACGGCCATCATCAGTCCGGCGCCAACCCGCAGCGCGGTCAACCCCGCATCAGCGACCAGCGTAGCCGGGGCCACCCCTCCGAAAAGCAGATCTCGCGCCGTTTGCATGATCGCTAGCCTCTCTCCTGTGCCTATTGAATCCGTGCGGTGACGACCAACCGGGCGGTCAATCGGACCATAACGCTTGCCCCGGATGCCTTCAACAAGCATCCATGGCGCCGGGCCCGGCCCCTAGGCGATCCCGTGGAGGTAGGCCCCGGCGACCAGCCCCGCGCCGGCGACGAGGGCGAGCAGCAGCTGGAACACCCCGGTACGGGCCAGGCAGCGATTGTAATCCTCGCCGCTGCTCGCACCCATCAGCGAGCGCCAGATGCGCACCCCGAAGGGCAGCACGGCCAGCCCCAGGGCCGCACCGGTCCACGGCACCCCGAACGCGGCCAACCCGAGCAAGCCCAGCGCCACGCCAGCCAGCAGCCCGCCGAACAGCCAGACCGATCCCAAGGGCCCTAGCAGGATGGCCAGCGTCCAGCGCCCGGCCTCACGGTCTCCCTCGCGGTCGCGCAAGTTATTGACCAGGAGCACCGCGGCCGCGGGCAACCCGACGGCCAGTCCCATCACCAGCGCCGGGGGGCTGATCGCCCCCGTATACAGATAGACCACACCACCGACGGCAACCAGCCCGAAGAAGAAGATGACGAACAACTCGCCGAAGGGGCCGCGTGAGATCGGGAACGGCCCCCCGGAATACGCGTAACCGGCCAGCACCGAGAGGATACCCAGCACCAGGATCGGCAACCCGCCGATGGCCACCAGGTAGGCACCGCAGACCAGGGCCAGAGCAAAGGCGCTGTAGGCGGCCGCCATGACCTGGCGCGGGGTGAGCCAACCGCGCTCGGTAACCCGCACCGGACCGATCCGCTCGGCGCTATCGGTCTGATTGAGGGTGTCGGCGGCATCGTTCTGCAGATTGGTTCCGATCTGGATCGCCGCGGTGGAAAGCGCCGCAACCAGGGTCACGTCCAGGCGCAGGACACCACTTTCCACCCAGCCCACAGCGGAGCCGGCGAGGATCGGGGACAGCGAAAGCGGCAGCGTGCGCGGCCGGATCGCGTGCCAGGCGATCGTTGGCCAGGACGGGCGCGGGGACGTTTGCGTCATCGACCGATCCATGCGAGAACCTGTTCAGCGGCAAGAACGAACGGAGCGCGAACCGCGCCGGGATGCGGCGATTGTGACCGGTCCGCGGGGAGAGGTCCAGCCTGGCGGGGGAGGGAGACGGCCATGCAACTGGAACTGTACGGGGTACTGACCGAGGCCGCCGGAGCAACCCGGCTCGAGCTGCCGGCCCCGCCCGAGGGCACGGTGGCCGCGGCGCTCGATGCGGCCGCCGTGGCCTGCCCGGGGCTGGCCGAGCACCTGCCGCAGGTGGCCGTGGCCGTGGGCGATACCCTGGTCCCGCCGGATACGCGGGTGGACGACGACAGCGTCCTGGTTCTGCTGCCACCGGTCAGCGGTGGCTAGCCCTGGGGCTATTTGCGGAACAGCCACAGCAGCAGGGTCACCACCGCGCTGACCAGCAGCATGGTGGTGATGGGGAAGTAGAAGCGGAATCCATCGCGCTCGATGGCGATGTCCCCGGGCAGGCGACCCAGACCGAGCTTGTCGATCCAGGGCCAGGCGAGCCCGACCAGAACCAGCAGGATCCCGAGGACGATGAGCAGGCGAGGGATGTCCGACAACACGACCTCCCGTTGCGGACGCCCTTACTCGGCCGTCAGACGCCGGACCCCCGAGTCGCTGCCGAGCAGCAGCAAATCCGCCGGGCGCAGGGCGAAGATCCCGTTGGTCACCACGCCGGGGATATTGTTCAGGGTCTGCTCGAGCTTCATGGGCTCGGTGATCGACAGACCGTGAACGTCGAGGATCACGTTCCCGTTGTCGGTGGTGAACCCCTCGCGCAGCTCCGGCCGGCCGCCGAGCCGAACCAGCTCCCGGGCCACGGTGCTGCGCGCCATCGGGATCACCTCCACCGGAAGCGGGAAGGCACCGAGGACATCGACCATCTTGCCCTCATCGGCCACGCAGACGAACCGGTCCGAGGCCGAAGCAACGATCTTTTCGCGGGTCAGCGCCCCGCCACCGCCCTTGATCAGTTGCAGGAAGCGGTTGGCCTCGTCGGCCCCGTCGATGTAGACCGGCAAGCGGCCGGCACTGTTGAGGTCGGTCACGTCGATGCCGCGGTCACGCAGCCGCTGGGTGCTGGCCTCCGAGCTGGAGACCGCCCCGGCGATGCGATCGCGCATGTCTGCCAGGGCATCGATGAACAGATTGACCGTCGAGCCAGTCCCGACGCCGACATAGGCGTCTTCCTCGACGTACTCCAGCGCCGCCTCGGCGGCCAGACGCTTGCCCTGATCGCTCATCTCGACTCCTGATGCATTTTGATCCAAGTGGGTTCGGTACGACCGCCGCTAGCGGTATGCTGTAGGTGATATGGCTACCCATCATAACCAAGTCAAGCCCGACGCCGACAAACCGGCGCTGGAACAGGATCAGCGCGCCTACCTTGAGCGCATCCTGACCGCCTGTGTCTACGACGTCGCCGAGCAGACGCCGCTGGAGGCCGCGCCGATCCTCTCAGCGCGCATGGGCAACCACCTGCTGCTCAAGCGCGAGGATCTCCAGCCGGTCTTCTCCTTCAAGCTGCGCGGCGCCTACAACCGCATCATCCGCCTTTCCGAGGAGGCCCGCCAACGCGGAGTGATCTGCGCTTCGGCGGGCAACCACGCCCAGGGTGTTGCGCTCTCGGCGCGACGGCTCGGCATCGAGGCCACCATCGTCATGCCGCGGACCACACCGCAGATCAAGGTGGACGCGGTGCGCCGCTTCGGCGGCAACGTCGTGCTGCACGGCGACGGCTACGACGCCGCGTCGGGCAAGGCGCAAGAACTGATCGACAGCCACGGCCTGACCTACATCCCACCCTACGACCACCCGGACGTCATCGCCGGCCAGGGCACGGTGGGCATGGAGATCCTCCACCAGCACCCGCGCGACATCCATGCCGTGTTCATCCCGGTCGGTGGCGGCGGACTGGCCGCGGGCATCGCCGTCTACATCAGCCAGCTGCGCCCGGATATCCGCATCGTGGCCGTCGAGCCCGAGGATGCCCCGACCCTGGCCACCAGCCTCGAGCGCGACGAGCGCGTCCGCCTCGATCAGGTGGGGCTGTTCGCGGACGGCGTGGCGGTGCGCCAGATCGGCGAGCATACCTGGCCCATCCTGCGCCGCCACATCGACGAGGTGGTGCTGGTCAGTACCGATGAGATTTGCGCGTCGATCAAGGAGGTCTTCGAGGAGACCCGCTCCATTCTGGAGCCGGCCGGGGCACTCGGTGTGGCTGGCGCCAAGAAATACGCCAGCGCGCACGGCATCCGCAACGAAACCCTGGTGGCGATCAACAGCGGCGCCAACATGAACTTCTCACGGCTGTCCCACGTAGCCGAGCGCGCCGAGCTGGGTGAGCACCGCGAGGCGGTGCTGGCGGTGACCATCCCCGAGCGCCCGGGCGCCTTCCGGCGCTTCTGCGAGACCATCGGCGAACGACCGATCACCGAGTTCAACTACCGCATGGCCGACCCGGACACCGCCCACGTCTACGCCGGAATCGCCCTGCAGGAGGGCGACCAGGAGCGCCACGCCCTGATCGACCGGCTGCGCGAACAGGGGTACCCCGTGCTCGACCTAACCCGGGACGAGATGGCGAAGGTCCACGTGCGCCACATGGTCGGCGGCCGTGGGCACGGTGTCGCCGACGAGGTGGTCTACCGCTTCGAGTTCCCGGAGCGCCCCGGTGCATTGATGCAGTTCCTGGCCAGCCTGGGGGGACGCTGGAACATCAGCCTGTTCCACTACCGCAACAATGGCGCCGCTTACGGTCGGGTCCTCTGCGGGATCCAGGTGCCCGCCGACGCGCGCGAGGCCTTCCAGGAGTTCCTGCACGAACTCGACTACAGCTGCGTCGAGGAGACGGACAACCCGGCTTACAAGCTGTTCCTGAGCTGAGCCCGCGCACACGAGGAGATCCGTTATGCACGCACGCACCTGGCTGCCGCTCGGCATCACCCTGGCCGCCCTAACGGCGGGCGGCAGCAGCCACGCCCTCGGGCAACAGCCGCCGGAAAAGGATCCGCAGGCCGAGCCCCGGGGCAGCGCCGTCGTCTTCATGTATCACCGCTTCGGCGAGGACCGCTATCCGTCCACCAGCGTCCGGCTCGAGCAGTTCGAGGCACAGCTCGACTACCTTGAGGAGGAGGACTTCAACGTCTGGCCCGTCGAGTGGGTCATCGACGTGCTCCGCCACGGTGGCGAGCTCCCGGAACGGACGGTATCGATTACCGTCGATGACGCCTACGCCTCCGTGTACGAGGAGGCGTTCCCCCGCCTGAAGGAGCGCGACTGGCCAATGACGGTCTTCGTCGCCACCGACGACGTCGACTCGGGCCGCTCCGCCTATATGGACTGGGAGCAGATGCGCGAGATGCGCGACTCGGGCCTCGTCCGCTTCGCCAATCACTCCTCCAGCCACGACTACCTCGTCCGCCGGGATGACGAGGAGGACGACGAGGCGTGGCGGGCGCGCATGCGCGAGGACGTCGACAACGCCCAGCAGCGCCTGCAGGAGGAACTCGGCGAGGACGTGAACACCGACCCGAAGCTCTACGCCTACCCCTTCGGCGAGTACAACCCGGAACTGGCCGACCTGCTTCGTGACAAGGGGTACACCGCTTTCGGACAGCATTCCGGGGCCATCGGAACACTCAGCGACAAGCGTGCCCTGCCGCGCTTCGCGGTCAACGAACAGTTCGGCGACATGGAGGACTTCGAACTGCGTGCCAACAGCCTGCCGCTGCCCGTCGAGTCGATGGAACCCTTCGACCCGCTCCTCGACGCGGACAACAACCCGCCGCGCATGGAGATCCAGCTGGCCGAGGACCACGACGTCGGCGCCGGCCGCCTGAACTGCTTCGCCAGTGGCCAGGGGGCGATGGAGGTGGAATGGCTGGACGACGAGCAGACCCGCTTCGCCGTGCAGGCCGAGGAGCCCTTCGGCAAGGGTCGCGCCCGCTACAACTGCACCGCACCGCACCGCGACGGCAGCGGGCGCTTCTTCTGGTTCAGCAAGCAGTGGCTCAACCCCTGACCCGGGGCGGCGGAGGCGATCACTCGCCGGCCGCCTCCGCCTCGTCCGGCCCCCCGGCTTCGGCCAGCTGCGTCGGCTCGTGCTCGACCTCGTCGAGACGCAGGCCGTTGATCCGTGCGAGTTCGTTGAAACGGATCATCGAGCGCACCTCTTCAACGTAGGCCTGGCCGCGTTCCGAGTAGGCCGTCAATCCGGCGCTCAGTGCCTCCCCGTCGAGCTCCCGCGCCTCATCCCGCATCTCGGCGCGCAGATCACGCAGATCGTCGTAGGCGTGCCCGACATTGAGGGTGAAGTAGTAGGAGCGCACGGAGCGCTGCAGGGACGGGAAAACCCGGATGCGGTGGCTCTCACCTTCGCCGCGACGCTCGGGGACCAGACCCTCCTCCTGCGTCCAGGTCCACTCGCCGAAGAGGTTGTTGGCCTGCCGGGTGAAGCGCGAGGTTCCCCAGCCGCTCTCGTTGGCGGCCTGGGCCAGAGCCATATCCGGCGGGATCTCGTCGAGCCGGTGGAGCAACACCTCAATGGCATCGTCGTCGTCGAGATCGACCCGGTAGTGCTCGGCCAGGGCCTCCAGGCGCTCGCCGGCGGCACCGTCGAGCTCGTCGCGACGGGCCCCGGCCTCGACCACGAACGCGCGGGCCTCGCGCAGACGGGCATTTTCTGCCAGTACGATGGGCGTCAGGATACGGAAGAAGACCTCCTTGCGGGTCTGCACGTCCACCTCGTCGAGGTCCTCGGGGAAGCTATCCGCAGTCACCGCCGGAACCACTTCGTCGGGAGGCCACTGCTCGCCGCCGTGCTCGCGCAGACGCTCAAGCAGAACCTCACTGCTGTCGGCTTCGATGAAGGTCAGCTCGGGGACCCGAAACGGCTCCGGATCCACGACCTCCGGCGGTGGCTGCCCGTCGACCCGCTCCTCAAACGACTGGTAACCCCAGTAAGCCACCGGCGCGGCGAAAAACACCGCCAGGATCGCGCTGATGACCAACCAGCGCCCCATGCGCCAGTCTCTGGTGCCGGATTCGTTCATGATCGCGTCGGCTCCCTTTTGTGGGCTGATGCCGGCGCTGCCATGGCGCCGGCCCGTGGAGAGGGGATCGGCCGCGTCGACGGGAAGATGAGCCCACCGACCGCGGACGCCGGCGACGCACCCGGGTTGGAAAGGCCCCGCTCAGTCGTCGGCCAGGCGGAGGATGGCCGTCCACTGCGCCTCGGTGACCGGGACAATGGACAGACGATTGCCCCGCCGGATCAACGGGAACCCCTCAAGCTCGGGGCACTCCCGCAGCTCCTGAAGGGTGACCCGGCGGGACAGGCGCTCGCGAAAGCGGACATCGACGCAGAACCAGCGGGGCGCCTCCGGGGTGCTTTTCGGGTCGTAGTGGGGGTCGTCAGGATCGAAAGCCGTAGGATCCGGGTAAGGGTCGCTGACCACCTCCATCAACCCGACCACCCCCGGCGGACGGGTGTTGGAGTGGTAGAAGAAGGCCACATCACCCGGACGCATGTGATCACGGATCATGTTGCGCACCTGGTAATTGCGCACCCCATCCCAACGATCAGTCCCCTGCGGGGCCGCAGCGAGATCCTCGATGCCGAACACGTCGGGCTCGGACTTCATCAACCAGCGGTTCATGCCGCCTCCTGCCGGATCGTGCGTACCGGCAGACTGACATAGCCACGCTCGGTGATCACCCCGTCCAGGGGCAGGTCCCAGGCTTCGCCGGGCAGTTCCGCCACCTGCTGCGTGCTGAACGCCAGGCCAACGATCCGCGGAGGGTGCCAGGGGTAGCGGCGCATTCGGGCGAAGGTGGCGTCGTAGAATCCGCCGCCCATACCGAGCCGCCGCCCGGCGGGATCAAAGGCAACCAGCGGAGCCAGCACCAGATCCAGCCCCCGCACCGGCACCTCGTCCGCCAGCGCGGGCGGCGGCTCGGGGACTCCGTACCGATTGGGGCGCAGCGGAGTGCCCGGGACCCAGCGCCGGAAGGCCATGCGGCGACCGTGCCGACGCAACGCCGGCAGGTAGACAGCCCTCCCGCGCTGGTGCAGTGCCGTGAGGATCGCCCCGGTAGGCGCCTCGCCGTCGGCGTCGAGGTATCCGGCTACGCGATGCAGGCCCCGGGTCACGACCAGCCTGAGCACCTCGTCGCGCAAGCGGAGTCCGGCACGACGACGGTCGCTGGCAGGGATCCGGCGACGGTGCTCGCGCAAGCGACGGCGGATGTCGCGCTTGGCAGCCAAGGCGGCACTCCTCGACACAAGGGGGAAGGAGGTATGCGCGGCAAGGGAAAAAGGACACCCCCCGCGTATGCCGTACAGGCCTGCCCTTGAACCCTTCGGTTCAGGTAGGGACGGGGGGAGCTGCCTTAGGCTTTCCGCTCGAAGCGGACATGCACACCGGTCAACCCACGCCCGGTCCCTTGGGCATTGCTCTGAGGCTCAAGATAACTCGGCCTGAGATCGAACACCGCAGGGGATGCCGTGACTCCATGATCACCCACGGCAGGGTTTCGTGCAAGCAATCTCAGGAGCCACCGTCGACAGCCTCCGAAATGCGCGCGTCCAGCCGGGCCAGGCGCTGGCGTACGTCTGCCAGCTGCTCGTTCTCGGCCTGGACGCTGAGCAGTTCGTAGGCGATGTTCAGCGCCGCCACCACGGCAACCCGATCCGTGCCGACCACATTGCCGCTCTTGCGGATCTCGCGCATCTTGCGATCCACATAGTCCGCGGACTGCAACAGCTCGTTTTTGGCGTCCTCGGGACACGCCACGGTGAAGTCCTGATCGAGGATGCGTACCTTGACCGCTTCGGTCATGCGCTACTGCTCCATCGCCTTGAGCCGGCTGATCATCGACTCGATCTGGGACCGGGCGAGTTCGTTCTTCTCCTGAAGCGCGGCCCGATCCGCCTGGAGCTGCTCCTGCGCCTGGCGAAGCAGGCGGTTTTCTTCGCGCAGGCGCTCGTGCTGGCGCAGCAGCTGCTCGATGCGCTGCTCCAGACGCACCAGCTCTTCGACCGAGTAATCAGACACTTGGAGTCACCTCCCCTGATCGCCGACTATAGTGCGCCGGTCGGGCACGGTCAATCGGCAGCGCCGCTGTTAGGATGGGACCATCCCGGTTCCACGACAGATGAGGGTGGACGAGCCATGGCTTCCGGACAACGTTATCAGGGGGTCGCCGAGGTCCTCGAGGCGGTCGGTACGCCGGTGGGTGCAGCCGAAGCCCACGGGATGCTGGCCGGTATGCTCAGCGGCACCGGCGAGGCCGGGCAGGCGCACTGGATCGCCGAGGTGCTGGCGGATACCGAACCGCGCGGCGAGTCGGCCCGCGCCTGCCTAGAGACCCTGACGCTGCTCTACGACGAAACCGCCACCGAACTCGCTGACGACGCCATGGGCTTTGCGCCGCTGCTGCCGCCCGAGGACGAGCCGCTGAACGAGCGGGTCCGCGCCCTGGCCGCCTGGGGCAGCGGGTTCCTGTTCGGCATCGGCCGGACCGAGCCCGGCCAGGACACCGAACTGCCCGCCGAGGTCCGCGAGTTCCTCAGCGACCTGGCCGAGATCGCCCGGGTTGCCGCCGAGCCAGCCGACGACGAGGATGATGAGGCGTCCTACACGGAGCTGCTCGAGTACATCCGCGTCGGCGTCCTGCTCTGCCGCGAGCACATGGGGCACCCGAGCATCGAGGCGCAGAACTCATGAGCGAGGCCATCGACTTCCGGCAGCTCGCCCGCGAGCAGCGGGAGACCCTGGCACGGCGCATGGGCGAGGCCGCGGTGGCGGTGATCCCGGCGGCACGGGAGCAGCCGCGCAATCGCGACGTGGATCATCCGTTCCGCCAGGACAGCGACTTCCGCTACCTCACCGCCTTCCCGGAGCCGGACGCCGTAGCGGTCATCGCCCCGGGCCGGCCCGAAGGCGAGTACATCCTGTTCGTCCGCGAGCGGGATCCCGACGCGGAGCGCTGGGCCGGGGCACGCACCGGTCCCGAGGCGGCCTGTGCGGCCTACGGCGCTGACCAGGCTTGGCCGCTGAGCGAGCTTGATCAACGCCTGCCCGATCTGCTCGTCGGCCGGGAGCGGCTCATCGGTCCGCTGGGGCGCGACGAACACTGGGATCGCAGGCTGCTGCAATGGCTGCAGGCCGGCCGCGAACGCGCCCGTGGCCTAAGCGTGGCGCCGAGCAGCATCGAACTGCTCGATCACAACATCCACGAGCAGCGCCTGATCAAGCGCCCGGCTGAACTGGAGGCCATGCGCAGGGCCGCCGGCATCTCGGTGGCCGCCCACCGGCGCGCCATGCAGGTGGTGCAGCCGGACATGCCCGAGTACACCCTGGCTGCCGAACTGCTCGGCATCTTCCATCGCCACGGCGGCGAGGCGGCCTACCCGAGCATTGTCGCTGGGGGCGCCAACGCCTGCGTGCTCCACTACATCACCCTGCGCGACCGGTTGCGCGAGGGCGATCTGGTGCTCATCGACGCCGGCGCCGAGGTGGACGGCTACGCCGCGGACATCACCCGCACCTTCCCGGTCAGCGGCTCCTTCAGCGCCGAACAGCGGGCCGTCTACGACGTGGTCCTCGCCGCCCAGGAGGCAGCTATCGAGCAGGTGCGCAGCGGCAACGACTTCGACGCCTTCCACCGCACCGCCACGCGCATCCTCACCCAGGGCATGGTGGATCTTGGCTGGCTTGAAGGCGAAGTCGACGGCCTGATCGAGCAGGGCGCCCACCGGCGCTTCTTCCCGCACCGCACCGGGCACTGGCTGGGACTGGACGTGCACGACGTCGGCAGCTATGCAGTAGAGGGAGCGTGGCGCGTCCTCCATCCCGGCATGGTGGTGACCGTCGAGCCGGGGCTCTATTGCCCACCGGGCAGCGAGGAGGTGGACCGTCGCTGGCACGGGATCGGCGTGCGTATCGAGGACGACGTGGTTGTCGAACGGGAGACTCCGCGCGTGCTCACCAGCGGCGTCCCGAAAACGCCCGAGGCCATCGAGGATCTGATGGGCGCCGTGCGCGGCGCGGGCTACGAGGAAAGTGGAGATTTCGACTGACGTTGGAGACCGAGCCCTACGACATCATCATCGCCGGCGGCGGCCTGGTCGGCGGCGCCCTGGCCTGCGGGCTGGCCCAGGCCGGGCTGCGCGTGGCGGTGATCGAGCCGGTCCCAGCGGATCATGGTGCACAGCCAAGTTTCGATGAACGCCATACGGGCCTCGCTCCCTCCAGCCGCTACATCCTCGACGCCTGGGGGCTGTGGCAACCAGTGCGGTCGGTGCTCACCCCGATCCGACACATCCACGTATCGGAGCAGGGCGGCTGGGGCTTCGTCCACTTCGACGCCGGGCAAGAGGGGGTGGATGCGCTTGGCTGGCTGCTCGCCAACCGGCAGATGGGCACCGTCCTCGGCGAGCGTCTGGAAACCGACGAGCGCATCACCCTGATCAGTCCCGCTCAGGTGCAGGCCGTGGAACAGGGCAGCGATCGCGTCCGGGTGACCTCGGCCGGGACCGACGGTGAGCAACGGCTCAGCGCGCGCCTGCTCGTCGCCGCGGACGGAGCCGATTCCCAGACCCGCAAGCTGGCCGGACTTTCGGTGCACAGCCGTGACTACCGCCAGAGCGCGGTGATCACCACCGTGACGCCGGCCCGACACCACCAGGGTTGGGCCTTCGAGCGCTTCACCCGAGCCGGCCCCCTGGCGCTGCTGCCCATCGCCGAGGGGCGCTGCGCCATCGTCTGGTCCGTGCCGCCGGAACGCGCCGAGGCCTACCGCGACGGCGACGATGCGCGGTTCCTGGCCGCCCTCCAACAGGCCTTCGGCTACCGCCTGGGCCCCTTCCGCAGCTGCGGTCACCGCCTCACCTACCCGCTGGTGGAACGCTACACCCCGACCCCGTATACCGGCCGGGTGCTGCTGCTTGGCAATGCGGCGCATACCCTGCACCCGGTCGCCGGACAGGGCCTCAACCTCGCTCTGCGCGACGCGGCGACGCTGGTCGAGCTCATCGGCGACAGCCGCGCCGGCGGCGGCGACCCCGGCGCCGAACCGCTGCTCCGGGCCTACGTCCGGCGACGCTCCGAGGATCTCCTGCGCACGCGGGCCTTTACCAACACCCTGGTGAGCGGCTTCGGGTCAGCCCACCCGCTGCTGCGGCTGGCGCGCAGTGCCGGACTAGCCGCCCTGCAGCGCTGCCCCCCCATGCGGCGCACCCTGCTGCGCACCGGCGCCGGGCGGGTCGGCCCGTTGCCGGTCGCCGCCTGCCGACCACCGGAGGCCACCGGGGAGGACCCGTCGTGAAGGAAGCGGACGTCATCATCCAGGGCGCCGGCGCGTCGGCGCTGGCGACCGCCGTCGGACTCGCTCGAGGCGGCCTGGCGGTCACCCTGCTGGATGCCGCAGAGGTTTGTGCGGCCCCGGCACCGGGGAGCGAGCCCCGGCACTCGGTGATCGACATCGTCTCCGGGCGGGTCCTGCGCCATCTCGGTGGCTGGCCCTTCATCACCCGGGACCGCACCTACCCGATCGAGGCGCTGGAACTGGAGGACTGCAACGCCGCGGCTCACCTGACCCTCAGCGCCTGTGAAGTCGGCGAGACGCGCCTCGGGCACGTGGTTGAGCGGGGCGTGATTGACCGCGCCCTGCGCAAGCTCTTCGACGCCCTACCGCAGACGCGCCGCCTGGCCACGGGCCCTGTCCGCGACATCGCCGCCGACCGGCAGCGGCTGACCATTCACCTCGAGGACGGGCAGGCGCTGACCGCCAGGCTGCTGGTGGCCGCCGACGGCGACAACTCCCCCCTGCGCCGGCTGGCGGGTATCCGCTGGCGCCGCGCCGGTTACGGACAGGACGCCGTGATCGCCCGGATCCGCACCGAGCGCCCCCCGGGGCACACCGTCCGCCAGCGCTTCTGCGGCGACGAGCCGTTGACCCTGCTGCCCCTCGACGAGCACGAGTCAGCCCTGCTCTGGCCGGTACCCCGGACGCGCGCTCGGCGGCTTCTGGAGGCAGACAGCAGCTCGTTTCACCATCAGCTGGAGATCGCCAGCGGCGCCTTGCTCGGCGGCATCGAGGCGTCATCCGCCCGCCAGGCACAACGGCTGATCCGCGGGCGTGCGGAGCGCTACATCGGACCGCGACTGGCGCTGGTCGGCAATGCGGCCCACACGGTACACCCGCTGGCCGCGCAGGCAGTGAACCTCAGCCTGCTGGATGCCGCCACGCTGATCGAGTGCGTCCTGGAGGCCCACTCGGCCGGGCGCGATCCGGGCGGCATCGGCCCGCTGCGTCGCTACGAGCGGCGTCGCCGGGGCAGCAACGCGCGCATGCAGAACGGTCTGGACATCACCCAGTGGCTTTTCGGCGCGCAGGCAGCGCCGTTGCCCCTGCTGCGAGGCACGGGGCTACGCATCGCGGCCCGCTTGCCGCCCCTGCGACAGGCGCTGATGACCGGTCTGATGGGCCTCCACGGCGACCTCCCGGAGCTCGCCCGCGGACCTGGCGTATAACGAATTCCGGTCCAGGGTGCCAAGACGCTTGCCAGCCAGAAACAAGAATCATTATCATCGATCGCTGTCATGGACCAAACACAGGGAGAACCCATGTTCCGTCGAATCCCCGTCGTGACCGCGCTGGTCGCAGGAGCCGTCTTGGTAACCGGGTGCGACACCGGTGACGATGAGCTGACCGTCTATTCGGCGCGCCAGGATCACCTGATCAGCCCCATTCTCGAGCGTTTCACCGAAGAGACCGGGATCTCCGTGCGCTTCGTCACCGATGACGCCGGCCCGCTGATGGAGCGGCTCAAGGCCGAGGGCGAGCGCACCCCAGCGGACGTGCTGCTCACCGTGGATGCCGGCAACCTGCACCAGGCCACCGAGAACGACCTGCTCGCCAGCCTCGACTCGGCGCAGCTGCGCGAGCGCATCCCTGAGCACCTGCGCGATCCGGAGGATCGCTGGTTCGGTCTGTCCGTGCGCGCACGCACCATCATGTACAGCCCCGAGCGGGTCGATCCCGAAGAACTCGACACCTACGCCGGCCTGGCCGACGACCAGTGGGAGGGACGGCTGTGCCTGCGGACCTCGCAGCAAGTCTACAACCAGTCTCTGGTGGCCATGATGCTTCACCACGAGGGCGAGGAGGAGACAGCCCGCATCGTCGAGGGCTGGGTCGACAACCTGGCCACCTCACCCTTCTCCAACGACACCTCGGTCCTCGAGGCCATCGAGGCCGGCCAGTGCGACGTGGGCATCACCAACACCTACTACCTCGGGCGCATCCTGCGCGATGACCCGGACTTCCCGGTCGAGGTCTTCTGGCCCGATCAGGATGGCCACGGCGTCCACGTCAACGTGTCCGGGGCCGGCGTAACCCGGCACGCCTCCAATCCCGAGAAGGCCCAAAAGCTGCTCGAGTGGCTGGCCAGCGATGACGCCCAGGAGCAGTTCGCCGCCATTAACCTTGAGTATCCCGCGGTGGAGGGCGTCGAACTCGATCCCATCGTCGCCGGGTGGGGCGAGTTCAAGCCCGATACCATCAACGTCAGCGAAGCCGGCCGGCTCCAGCGCCAGGCCACCATGCTGATGGATCGGGCCGGGTACCGGTAAGCGACGTGGTCTCGCTCACGAGCGCGGCGCGCAGCCCCAGGCTGCGCCGACTCTGGCAGCGCATCGGCCCCTGGCGTGTCTTCGCAGTCATCGCCGGGGGCCTGCTGTTTACGCCCATCCTGGTGACCCTGTTCTCGTGGCTGAACCCGGATCACGAGGTCTGGCGCCACCTGGCCGACACGCTGCTGCCCGAGATCCTGCGCAACACCGCCATCCTCATCTTTGGCGTCGGCAGCGCCGTAATGGTCCTGGGCGTGGGCCTGGCGTGGCTGACGGCGGTCTGCGAATTCCCCGGGCGCCGCTTCTTCGACTGGGCCCTGATGCTGCCGCTGGCGGTTCCGGCCTACGTGCTGGCCTTCGTATTCATCGGCTTCTTCGAGTACGCCGGCCCGCTGCAGACCGGACTGCGGGAGCTCATCGGCCCCGGTTTCGAACTACCCTCGGTGCGCTCGGCACCGGGGGTGGTGCTGGTCATGGCGCTGGTCTTCTATCCTTACGTCTACATGCTCACCCGGACGGCGTTCCTCGCCCAGGGCCGAGGCCCCCTGGAGGCCGCCCGCATCCAGGGGCTGTCACCGTGGGCGGCGTTCTTCCGGGTGGCCGTCCCCATGGCCCGGCCGGCCATCGCCGCGGGCACGGCCCTGGCCCTGATGGAGACGCTGGCCGATTTCGGCGCTGTAGCCATCTTCAACTTCGAGACGTTCACCACGGCCATCTACCGTGCCTGGTTCGGCTTCTTCAGCATCAACGCCGCCGCGCAGCTGGCGGCCATCCTGCTGCTGATCATCCTCGCCGGGCTGTGGGTCGAACGCCGGGCCCGCGGTCGGGCTCGCTTCTCCCAGGGCGGCACCCAGCACCTGGAGCGCATCCAGCTGCGGGGCTGGCGCCGCTGGGCGGCCACAGCGGCAGCCGGCACCGTTCTGGCGCTGGGCTTTGTCTTACCCATGATCCAGCTGCTGATCTGGGCCTCCCGGCGCCTCGAGGATCTGGACAGCACCTACTGGTCGCTGATCCAGAACACCCTCACCCTCGGCGCCAGCGCCGCAGTGCTCACCGTGCTGATCGCACTGCTGCTGGCCTATGCCCGCCGCGTGCAGCCGGACCGGCTGACCCAGCGCGCGGTCACCGCCGCGACCCTGGGCTACGCGCTACCCGGCGCAGTGCTGGCCGTCGGCATCATGCTGGCGCTGACCTGGCTCGATCACCTGGTAGCCAGCCTGGTCGGCCCCTGGGGCGGACTGGGCACCACCTTCCTTGCGGGAAGCATCTTCGCCCTGATCCTCGCCTACGTAGTGCGCTTCATGGCGGTCGCCTACGGCGCCGTGGACAGCAGCCTCGAGCGGGTCCGTCCCGTCTTGCGCGATGCGGCGCGAAGCCTGGGCGCCGGCGACCGCGAGGTGATCCGCCGGATCTACGTGCCCATGCTCGCCCCGGGGCTACTCACCGCACTGCTGCTCGTCGGCGTCGACGTGATGAAGGAGATGCCCGCCACCCTGCTGCTGCGACCCTTCGGCTGGGATACCCTGGCGGTGCGCATCTACGAGTTCACCACCGAGGGCGTGTGGGAGCGGGCGGCGGTGCCGGCGATCACCTTGGTCGGCGTCGGGCTGCTGCCGGTGATCCTGCTCGTACGGGGCACGATCCGCGGTCGCTAGGGCCCGGCACCCGGCGCCTCAGGGCCCCTCGTTTGGGTTTATCGGACTTTGTGCGTATAGTATTTCGCCACCCTAGCGACCGATTCCAGAGATGCCGCAAAGAACTCCGCTCTACGATAGACACGTGGGCGCCGGCGCCCGCGTGGTCGATTTCGCCGGCTGGGAGATGCCGCTTCACTACGGCTCTCAGCTGGCCGAACACCAGGCCGTGCGCAGCGACGTCGGCCTGTTCGACGTCTCCCATATGGCCGTCACCGACCTCTCCGGCCCGGCTGCCCGTGGCCTGCTGCGCCAACAGCTGGCCAACGATGTCGCCAAGCTGGACGGGCGCCCCGGGCAAGCCCTCTATAGTTGCCTGCTCAACGAGCGCGGCGGTGTCGTCGACGACCTGATCGTCTACCTACGCGACGAGGAGACCTACCGCGTGGTCTCCAACGCCGCCACCCGCGAGAAGGTCCGCCCGCGGCTGCTCGAACAGGCGCAGCAGGCCGGCGTCACCGCCGAGGCCCGGGACGACCTGGCCATGGTCGCGGTCCAGGGGCCGCGGGCGACCTCCCTGCTCGAGCAGCTCTACGGCGACGAGGCTGCCGCAGCGCTGGCCTGTAAACCGTTCCAGGCGGCCACGGTGGGTGAGGTCTTTGCCGGGCGCACCGGTTACACCGGCGAGGACGGCTTCGAGCTGATCCTACCGGCCGACCAGGCCCCCGCTCTGTGGGATCGGCTGACTGAGGCCGGCGCCCAGCCGTGCGGGCTCGGCGCCCGCGACAGCCTGCGCCTCGAGGCCGGACTCAACCTCAACGGCAACGAGATGGACGAGGAGACCACGCCGCTGGAGGCCGCGCTCGGGTGGACCGTGGCGTGGGCCCCGGAGGATCGCGACTTCGTCGGCCGTGCGGCACTCGAGGAGCAGCACCGCCAGGGCGTCGCCTGGCGCCTGATCGGCCTGGTGGTCGAGGGTCGCGCCCCGGCCCGCGCGGGCTACGTCGTGCGCACTGACGCTGGCGACGGGGTGATCACCAGCGGCGCCCATTCGCCGACCCTCGGCGGGCCCATCGCACTGGCCCGCATCCCCGCCGACGCCGAGGGCGATTTCCGCGTGGTCATCCGCAACCGCGAGGCCGCCGCGCGGCGTGTCAAACCGCCCTTCGTCCGCCATGGTAAGGTATGCGTCTAGCCCTTCCACGGCTTTCAGACGCGAATTCATCCCCGAATTGCGAGGAACGCATCCCATGAGTCAGGTACCTGAAGACCTCAAGTACACGCGCAACCACGAGTGGGTCCGCGTGGAAGCCGATGGCAGCGTGACGGTGGGGATCACCGAGCACGCCCAGGAGTCGCTGGGCGACCTGGTCTTCGTCGAACCGCCGGAGGCCGGAAGCCAGGTCCAGGCCGAAGAGGCGTGCGCGGTGGTCGAGTCGGTCAAGGCCGCCTCCGACGTCTACGCCCCGATCAGTGGCGAGGTCACCCAGGGCAACGAGGCCCTGGCCGACAACCCCGAGGCCGTGAACACCGACCCTTACGGCGATGGGTGGATCATGCGCATCCAGCCCGCCGACACTAGTGAGATCGACGGTCTTCTGGATGCCGCCGCCTATCAGGAGCTGGTGGCCGACGAGGGTTGAAACCCGTCCGCTAACACGGGACCCGAACGATGCCGTTTGTACCGCATACCGAGCAGGAGATCCGCGAGATGCTCGACGCCATCGGCGTCGAGCGGATCGAGGATCTCTTCGACGAAATCCCCGAATCGCTGCGTAAGGCGTCCATCGATGCCATCCCCGCCGGGATGAACGAGATGGAGGTGACGCAGCTTATGCGTCGCCGGGCCGCGCAGGACGTGCAGCCGGCCTGCTTCGTGGGCGCCGGCGCCTACGATCACCACGTTCCGGCGGCCGTCTGGGAGATCACCACCCGCGGTGAGTTCTACAGCGCTTACACGCCGTATCAGGCCGAGGCGTCGCAGGGCACCCTGCAGCTGCTCTACGAGTTCCAGACCATGATGTCGGAGCTCACCGGGCTGTACGCCTCCAACGCCTCGCTCTACGACGGCGCCACCGCGCTGGCCGAGGCGGTGCTCATGGCCGTGCGGGCCAACCGCAAGGCCAAGAGCAAGCGGGTACTGATGCCGCGCAGCGTGCATCCGTACTACCGGCGCGTGGTCGAGACCATTGTCGCCAACCAGGGCATCGAGCTGGTTGAGGCGCCCCTGGACGACACCGTCGGGCGCATCGATCCCGAGGCACTCGGCCGCTTCGAGGACGAACCCTTCGCCGCGGTGGTGGTCCCGCAGCCGAACTTCTTCGGCGCCCTCGAGGAGGTGGACCGCCTGACCGACTGGGCCCACGGTCTGAACGCCTTGGTCATTGCCGTGTGTAACCCGGTCGCTCTGGCGCTTTTGACCCCACCCGGCGAGTGGGGCAGCGAAGGCGCCGACATCGCCTGTGGCGAGGGGCAGCCGCTGGGCATCCCGCTGGCCTCCGGCGGCCCATACTTCGGCTACATGACCACGCGCAAGCAGCACGTGCGTCAACTGCCCGGCCGGATCGTCGGGCGAACGGTCGACGCCGACGGGCGAACCGGCTATACCTTGACATTGCAGGCCCGGGAGCAGCACATCCGCCGCTCCAAGGCGACGTCCAACATCTGCACCAACCAGGGGCTGATGGTCACCGCGGCCACCGTGCACCTGTCCCTGCTCGGTGCCGAGGGGCTCGCCCGCGTGGCGGCGGTCAGCCACGAGCGCACACGGGAGCTGGTACAGAAGCTGACAGCCATCGATGGAGTCGAGCGGCTCTTCGACGGCCCCTTCTTCCACGAGGTCCCGCTGCGGATCCCCGCGCCTGCCGAGGAGGTCCTGCCGACGCTCGCCCACCGCGGCGTACTCGGTGGCTACGACCTCAGTCAGGAATTCCCGGAGTGGGGTCCGGCGCTGCTCGTCTGCGCCACCGAGACCCGCACCTCCGAGGAGATCGACCGGTTCGCTGCGGCGCTGGCCGATGCCCTGCGCAACACCGGGCAGCGCGCCCGCGCCTGAGCCCCACAACCGCGCATCGTCGCGGAGGAGGTATCGCGCCATGGCCACCGTCACCCTCAAGGGCACCCCGTTCCGTACCTGCGGCGAGCTGCCGGGCACCGGCTCGGCAGCCCCGGATTTCCGGCTGGTTGACAGCGAGCTGCAGGATCACCGACTGGGCGACTTCGCCGGTCGGCGGCTGGTGCTCAACATCGTGCCGAGTCTCGACACTCCGGTGTGCAGCGCCTCGGCCAAGCGTTTCGATGAGCTGGCCCGCAGCCATGCGGAGGTCACCTTCGCCACCGTCTCCGCCGATCTGCCCTTTGCCCAGCAGCGCTTCTGTAGCGCGGAGGGCGTCGGCAACGTGGTGATGCTCTCGGCCATGCGCGATTCGGCCTTCGCCCGCGACTACGGCGTGCGCATCGAGGAGGGCCCCATGGAGGGCCTGTGCGCCCGGGCCGTGGTGATCATCGATGACGGCGGGCAGGTGGTGTACACGCAGCTCGTCCCCGAGATCGCCGAGGAACCCGACTACGACGACGTGCAGCGCGCCCTGTGATTATGACTGAGGAGTCCGAAGCTGTGCTCATCTATGACATCAGCCGTGAGGGCCGGCGTGCCTACGCCCAGGCCCCCAAGGAGGCGCCGGGGGCTGACAGCCTCCCGCGCCGTTTCCGCCGCCAGCGCCAGCCTCAACTGCCGCAGGTCTCGGAGCTGGAGACGGTGCGTCACTACACCCGGCTGTCGCAGAAGAATTTCTCCATCGACACCCATTTTTACCCGCTGGGCTCCTGCACCATGAAGTACAACCCGCGGGGTGCCAACAACCTCGCGATGCTGCCCCAGTTCCTCGAGCGCCATCCGCTGGCGCCCGACGAGACGGGGCAGGGCTTCCTGGCCTGCATCCACGAGCTCCAGCAGGATCTGGCCGTCGTCACCGGCATGCAGGATGTCACGCTGTCGGTGATGGCCGGCGCCCAGGGCGAGTTCGCCGGTGTGGCCATGATCCGCGCCTACCACGACGCACGCGGCGACGACGGGCGCACCGAGATCCTGGTGCCCGATGCGGCCCACGGCACCAATCCGGCCACTGCCACCATGTGCGGCTACAAGGTGCGCGAGATCCCCACCGGTGCCGACGGGGACGTCGACATGGAGGCGTTCAAGGCGGCCGTCGGACCGCAGACCGCCGGGATCATGCTCACCAACCCGTCGACCGTGGGGGTCTTCGAGCGGCGCATCGAGGAGATCGCCACCACCGTCCACGAGGCCGGCGGCCTGCTCTACTACGACGGCGCCAACCTCAACGCCATCCTCGGCAAGGCGCGGCCCGGTGACATGGGCTTCGACGTCATCCACATGAACCTGCACAAGACGTTCTCCACGCCCCACGGCGGCGGGGGACCGGGTGCCGGTGCGGTGGGCGTCAGCGAGCGCCTGCTACCCTACCTACCCATCCCCCGGGTCACCCGGGAGGGCGATCACTACCGCTGGCTCACCGAGACGGACTGCCCGAGTTCCATAGGCCGGCTGTGCACCTTCAACGGCAACTCCGGGGTGCTGCTGCGCGCGTACGCCTACATGCGCATGCTCGGCCGCGAGGGCATGCCCCGGGTGGCCGAGTACTCGACGCTCAACGCCAACTACCTGATGACCCGGCTGCGCGAGGCCGGCTTCACCGTGGCCTACCCGGAGCGCCGGGCCAGCCACGAGTTCATCGTCAGCCTCAAGCACGAGGCCAAGGAGCTCGGCGCCAACGTCATGGACTTCGCCAAGCGCCTGCTCGATCTCGGCTACCATGCGCCGACCACCTACTTCCCCCTGTTGGTGCCCGAGGCGTTGCTCATCGAGCCGACCGAGACCGAGTCCAAGCGCGAGCTCGACGGCTTCGTCGACGCCATGGTGCGCATCCGCGAGGAGGCGCGCGAGAACATCGACATGGTCAAGGGCGCTCCGTACCGCCTGCCCGTGCGCCGGCTCGACGACGTCAAGGCCGCGCGTGAGCTCGATCTGCGCTGGGAAGGCTAACGAACACCCACGACAAGGAGGATTCAATGTCCGCCATTATCAGCGGCTCTGTCGCTTTCGACACCATCATGGTGTTCCACGACCGCTTCCGGAACCACATCCTGCCGGAGCAGGTCCACATCCTGAACGTCTCGTTCCTGGTGCCGCAGCTGCGCCGCGAATACGGCGGCTGCGCCGGCAACATCGCCTACAACCTGAAGATGCTCGGTGAGGAGCCGCTCACCCTGGCCACCGTCGGCGCCGACATCGGCAGCTACGCCGACTGGATGACAAGCCACGGCATCGAGCAGCGCTATATCAGCACGCTCAACGAGCACTACACTGCCCAGGCCTACATCACCACCGACATGGACGACAACCAGATCACGGCGTTCCACCCGGGCGCCATGGGCGACGCCCACAAGGTTGACGTCCCCACCGACGCCGGCGGCAAGGTCGGGGTGGTCGCCCCCAACGGCCCGGAGGGCATGGTCAAGCACGCCCGGCAGTTCGTCGACGCCGGTATCCCGTTCATCTTCGACCCGGGCCAGGCCATGCCGGCGTTCGACGGTGATCAGCTGCGTGAGTTCGTCGAGGGCGCCACCTGGGTGGCGGTCAACGACTACGAGTCGCGCCTGCTCACCGAGAAGACCCACATGGAGCTCGAGGACATCGCGAACAAGGTCGAGGCGCTGATCGTGACCCGCGGCGCCGAGGGCTCCCACATCTACACCAACGGCCAGATCATCCACGTGCCGGCGGCACCGATCAGCCAGGTCGCCGACCCCACGGGTTGCGGCGACGCCTTCCGGGCCGGGCTGCTCTTCGGCCTGCTGCGCGATCTGGACTGGGAGACCACCGGCCGTATCGCCTCGCTGATGGGCGCGATCAAGGTCGAGCAGAGCGGTACGCAGAACCACTCCATCGACGCCGATAGCTTCAAGAGCCGCTACGAGTCGGCCTTCGGCACCCGCCTCGACGTGGCCATCGGCCGCTGAGGCGACCCCTTTCGACGGTATCTGATGGCCCCCGCCAGGCGGCGGGGGCCATCGGTCAACGGTTGCCGGAGCCGTCCCGTGCCCAGCAGCGGACGCTACAGCATTGATCCCGCCACAGGGCTCCTGCACCCGGCCCGCCACTGCCCTTCACCGAATCACGGCCCCCGCCCGCCTGGCTGCGTCGTCGACCTGCTGGTCCTCCACGCCATCAGCCTGCCCCCCGGGGAGTTCGGCGGCGGCTGGATCGACGAGCTGTTCACCAACCAGCTCGACCCGGCGGCTCACCCCACCTTTGAGTCGATCGCCGATCTGCGCGTCTCTGCCCACCTGCTCATCGACCGCCAAGGCAATGTCACGCAGTACGTACCGTTCCACCGCCGCGCGTGGCACGCCGGCCGCTCGTCGTTCCGGGGACGCCCCGAGTGCAACGACTTCTCGGTGGGGATCGAGCTCGAGGGCGACGAGCGCACTCCGTTCACGGAGGCTCAGTACGTGACGCTGCTCCCGGTGGTACAGACGCTGCGGGCCCGCTACCCGGCGATCAAGCCGGATCGCATCGCCGGCCACAGCGATATCGCCCCGGGACGCAAGACGGACCCGGGGCCGGCCTTCGACTGGCAGCGACTGCTCAAGGCGCTCTGAGCGGCCGCTCAGGCGTGCTCGGGACACTTGAGGCTATGCACCGCCTCGCTGCCGTCATCGATCCGCACGGCCGTCAGCGTATTGCCCCACTGGCAGCCCGTGTCGATGCTCAGCACCCCGTGGTCATTGTGGAAGCCAAGCAGCGACCAATGCCCGGTCACCAGCTTCACCGGATCCGGCGAGGCGCGCAGCCTCCTCCGGGCGACAAACCATGGGTAGTGCCCCTCTGGGGCACGGTCGGGTCGACCCTTCTCGCGCAGCAGCAGCCGACCCTGACCGTCGACGAAGCGCATGCGCATGAAGGCGTTGGTGATGAAGCGCAGCCGGTCGTAGCCCTCGAGCTCGTCGGACCACTCGATGGGCCGGTTGCCGTAGATGTTGTCCATCAGGTCGTCGAGGGGGATGTCGCCGCGCAGGGCCCGCTCCAGCTCGTGGGCGCGCAGCTTCGCCTCGGCCACGCTCCAGGCCGGCGGCAGGCCGGCGTGGGCCATGGCGTAGCCCAGGCTCTCGTCGACGTGCATCAGCGGCCGGCGCCGCAGCCACTCGATCAGCTCATCGACGTCCGGGGCATCCAAGGTGCCGCGCAGGGTATCGGCGTTCTTCAGCCGGCCGTGGCCACTCCAGACCGACATCAGGTGGATGTCGTGGTTGCCGAGGACGGTGATCGCCCGATCGCCGAGCTCGTTGCGCACCAAGCGCAGCACACCGAGCGAGTCCGGGCCACGGTTGACCAGATCGCCCACGAACCAGATCGTGTCCTGCGCCGGATCGAAGCGGATCTGCTCCAGTAGTCGCTTGAGCGGGTCGCAGCATCCCTGGATGTCACCGATCGCGTACGTGGCCAATGGCAGCCTCCTTCCTCTGCATGACGCCTACGGGATCTCGGCGGGTCAGGGTCTCACGTCCCGGCGGCGGCCTGCAGCTTTTTCTCCAGGGCCTCGAGCAGGGCCCGGTGGGCCTGGACGAAGGCATCGATTCCCTCGCGCTCAAGTTCGGCGAGGACACCGTCGAGGTCGATGCCCTGCGCCCGCAGCTCGTCGAGCACCGCGGGCGCCTGCTCGAGCCGCTCGGTGATCCGCTCCTGCGGCTGGCCGTCCCGGCGGTATGCCTCGTAGGTGGCCGGCGGCAAGGTGGTGACGGTCTCCGGGCCGGCAAGCGCCTCGACATAGTAGGTCTCCGGGTAGCGCTCGCCCTTGACCCCGGTGCTAGCCCAGAGCAGCCGCTGGGGCCGCGCTCCGGCCTCGGCCAGGGCGGCGAAGCCGGCGCCGTGGAAGATCTCCCGATAGACCGAGTAGGCGGTCCGCGCGTTAGCGATGGCCGCCTGCCCGGGCGGCACGGGCGCCGACGCATCGTCCGACAACAGCGGATCGATCTTGGCGTCGAGGCGGCTGATGAACAGGCTCGCCACCGACGCCGGCGCGGCGACCGGATCCCCGGCCTGACGGCGCCGCTCAAGGGCGCGCACGTACGCATCGGCCACCTGCCGGTAGCGCTCGACCCCGAAGATCAGGGTCACGTTCACCGGTATGCCCCGGACCGTCAGCTCCTCGAAGGCCTCCACGCCGGCCGAGGTGGCGGGAACTTTGATCATGACGTTGGGCTCGCCGGCCTCGGCGGAGAGGCGCAGAGCCTCCGTGACTGTGCCGCGCGCATCCCCGGCCAGATCCGGTGACACCTCCATACTGACGTAGCCGTCGACGCCGTCGCTGGCCTCATAAACCCGACGCAGGACCCGCGCCGCGGCGCGGATGTCGTCCATGGCCAGCGCCTCGAAGACCGCTTCCGGGTCACGGCCGACCTGCCCGATCGCCTCGGTGATGGCCTGGTCGTAGGCGTCGGTGCCACCGATCGCCTTCTGGAAGATGGCCGGATTGGTGGTCACGCCGCTCAGCCCGTCCTCCCGGACCAGGCGCTCCAGCTCCTCCGGCAGCATGCCGCGATGGATGTTGTCGTACCAGACGCTCTGCCCGACGCCGGCCAGCCCTCGAAGCGGATTGTCCGTCATGACCCCTCTCAATGCCTTAGTTTATCTGATGGTTGGATCAGTATAACGAGGGGGTCCGGGGACGGAAACCGCGGAACGGCCGGCACCCGCCGCCCTCACGATGGGCCCCGCTAGCCGCTATAATGAGCGGTTTATCACCCATCCGTGGAGAGGCTCATGCCTACGCGATCCCGGACGGCGGCGCTGGTGCTGCTCGCCCTGCTGATCCTCGCCGGTGGCTGCGGCCAGAAGGCCGATCTCTACCTCCCCGACGAAAGCGGCGAAGAGGACCCGTCATGACGCACCCCGGCTTCACCCGACACGATGACCGCCTGTGGGTGGAATCACTGCCCCTCGACGAGGTGGCCGAGCGTTACGGCACCCCCTGTTACGTCTACT
This sequence comes from Halorhodospira sp. 9628, assembly GCF_022228075.1. Lineage (NCBI taxonomy): Bacteria > Pseudomonadati > Pseudomonadota > Gammaproteobacteria > Chromatiales > Ectothiorhodospiraceae > Halorhodospira > Halorhodospira sp. 9628. Next base: position 8,727 of record NZ_JAJNRF010000002.1, on the reverse strand, counting down.
CCCGCGCCGCTATCGAGGCGCGCTGGAATCGCTACCGCACCGCCCTCGGCAGCGATGCCGATATCTGCTACGCAGTCAAGGCCAACGGCAACCTCGGCCTGCTCAATCTGCTCGCCCGCCACGGCGCCGGCTTCGACATCGTCTCGGGCGGCGAACTGGAACGGGTCCTGCGCGCCGGCGGGGAAGCCGCGCGGGTGGTCTTCTCCGGCGTTGGCAAGGGCACCGACGAGATCCGCCGCGCGCTGCGCGCCGGCATCCGCTGCTTCAACGTGGAGTCCGCCGCCGAGCTCGAACGCATCGCCGGCGTCGCGGAGGCCGAGGGCACCCCGGCGCCGGTGGCCCTGCGGGTCAACCCCGACGTCAACCCCGAGACCCACCCCTACATCGCCACCGGACTGGCACAGAGCAAGTTCGGGATCGCCCTCGACGAGGCCGAAGCCCTCTATCGGCAGGCGGCCGACGACCCACGCCTGCAGGTACGCGGCATCGCCTGCCACATCGGCTCGCAACTGCTCTCGGTGGCTCCCCTGACCGAGGCCGCCGAGCGGCTGGCGGCACTGGCGCGCCGTCTGCAGGAGCAGGGGATCGTCCTGGACCACGTCGACGCCGGCGGGGGGCTCGGGGTGCACTACGTCGATGAGCGGCCACCGAGCCCGGCGGAGCACATCGAGGCCGTCACGGCGCCGCTGCGGGATCTCGGGGTAGCGGTTCTGGTCGAGCCGGGCCGGGCCATCGTCGCCGAGGCCGGCGTCCTGGTCACGCGCATCGAGTATCTCAAACAAAACGGAGGCAGGGAGTTCGCCATCGTCGACGCCGGCATGAACGACTACCTGCGCCCGGCGCTCTACGACGCCGCCCACACCGTCGAGTCCATCGCCCCGACGAGCGCGCACTGCCGCCCGGTGGATGTGGTCGGACCGGTGTGCGAGTCCGCAGATACCTTCGCCCGCGATTGCCCGCTGCCGGCCGCCGCCGGCGGTCTGCTGGCCATCCGCAGCGCCGGCGCCTACGGCGCCGTCATGGCTTCAGCGTATAACGCCCGGCCTCGGCCGCCGGAGGTACTCGTCGATGGTCCCCGGAGCCATCTGATCCGCCGCCGTGAGACCCTCGACGAGCTGATGACCGGGGAAGCGCTGCTACCGGAGGAGTGAAGCCGTGCGCTTTACCAAGATGGAGGCGCTGGGCAACGACTTCGTCGTCCTCGACGGCGTCCGCCAGCGCCTGGAGCTGACCACCGAGACCATCCGCAGCCTGGCCGACCGCCGGCTCGGCGTCGGCTGTGACCAGCTGCTGGTCGCCGAGCCGCCGGCGCACGTCGCCGCCGACGTCCGCTACCGGATCTTCAACGCCGACGGCGGCGAGGTCGAGCATTGCGGCAATGGCGTCCGCTGTCTGGCCCGCTTCCTAATCGACGAGGGGCTGGCCGCGCCGGGGGTGCTGCGGATCGAGACGGACGGCCGGATCACCGAGGCGGAGCCCCGCGACGACGGCCAGGTGAGCGTCGACATGGGTCCACCGGAACTCGAGCCCGCACGGATCCCGTTCCAGGCGCCGGTGAGGCAGGAGGCGTACCGGCTGGCCACTAGCAGCGGTGAGCGGACCATCGGTGCGGTCTCGTTGGGCAACCCGCACGCCGTCCTCCGCGTCGACGACGTCGACACCGCCGCCGTGGCCGAGCTTGGGGCCGAGATCGAGCGGCACGCGCGCTTCCCGCGGCGGGTCAACGTCGGCTTCATGGAGGTCTGCAGCCGCGATCGGATCCGTCTGCGTGTCTTCGAGCGCGGCGTCGGCGAGACGCCGGCCTGCGGCACCGGGGCGTGTGCCGCCGTGGTCGCCGGCCGCCTGCGCGACTGGCTCGACACCACGGTGACCGTGGAGCTGACCGGCGGAGTGCTCGTGATACACTGGCACGGTCCCGGGCGCTCGGTGTGGATGACCGGCCCGGCACGCACCGTTTTCCGCGGCGAGATCGAGCTACCCGCCTCCGCCGCGGTGACGCCCCGGGGACCGACCCGCTAAGCAAGCAGGACGAACGGTGTGACAGAGAGCGCGAAGCGTGAAGAGGCCCCGCTGCTCGACGAGGCCGAGGTGGCCGCCTACCTGGTCGAACACCCCGACCTGCTGCACCGCCACCCCGAAGTTCTCGCGCGGCTCGAACTCCGCCACGACTGCGGCGATGCCACCTCGCTGATCGAACACCAGGTCCGGGTCCTGCGGGAGGAGAGTGCGGGGCTGCGCCGGCGTCTCGACGACATGGTCCGGGTGGCCCGGCAGAACGAGGGAACCGCCGAACGGCTCCACGAGCTGACCCTGGACCTGTTCGCCGCCGACGACCTGCAGGCGGCGGTCGAGGCCCTGCGTGCCGGACTGCGCGAGGGTTTCCAGGCCGATGCCGTCGGTCTGCTGCTCATCGCCCCGGAGCAGGGCGGTGCCGCGGCGCGCGAGCCCCTCCCCGAGTTGCTCGGCGACGGCGACCCGACGCTGACCTGCTTCAGGCCCCTGCTCGAGCGCGGCCGCCCCAGCTGCGGGGCACCCACCGACGCCCAGGCCCGGACCATCTTTCCGGACACCGAGACAACCGTGGCCAGTGCCGCACTGGTACCGATGATCGACGAGCGTGCCGTGGGCGTGCTCGGCATCGGCAGCAGCGATCCCCAGCGCTACCACCCGGGCCAGGGCACGGTCTTCCTGCGCCGGCTCGGTACCACCGCGGCGCGCGTATTCGACCGGCTCCTGCACCGGGGGTAGCCTTGGATCTTAGCTGGCTGGAGCGGTTCGACCGCCACCTGGCCTCGGAGCGCCGCCTGGCTGAACCGACACGGCAGCGCTACCGCCAGGATCTGGAGGCCTTCGCCGCCTATTGCGCCGAGCAGGACCTCTCCAGCTGGTCCGCCGTGAATCACGACGTGGTCCGTGCCTGGGTCGCCCGCGGCCGCCGTCGCGGCCTGGCCGGCCGCACCCTGGGCCGGCAGCTGGCCGCGCTGCGCAGCTTCTATCGCTTCCTGATCCGGGAAGGGGCGGCCGCCGCGGACCCGGCCGCCGAGGTACGTCCGCCACAGACCCCGCGGCGCCTGCCCGGCACCCTCGACCCGGACGAGGCGGCCGGACTGCTCGACGGCGCCGACTTCGAGCACCCGCTCCAGGCCCGCGACGCCGCGCTCTACGAGCTCATCTACTCCAGCGGGCTGCGCCTCTCCGAGGTGGTCGGGCTGAACGTGATGGACATCGACCGGCGCGACGGGCTGGTCCGCGTGCTGCGCGGCAAGGGCGCCAAGGACCGGGTGGTGCCGGTCGGACGCCAAGCCCTGCGAGCCCTCGACGCCTGGCTCCGCCACCGACCGGCTTGGGCGGACGCCGAGGAGACCGCCGTGTTCGTCGGCCGCCACGGTGCGCGGCTGGGTCCGCGCACCGTGCAGCGCCGGCTCCAGCGCCTGGCCCGACTGCGCGGGGTCCAACGGCGGGTCCACCCGCACATGCTCCGCCACTCCTTCGCCACACACATGCTCGAGTCCAGCGGCGACCTGCGCGCCGTCCAGGAGCTGCTCGGGCACGCCGACATCTCCACCACCCAGATCTACACGCACCTCGACTTCCAGCACCTGGCCCAGGTCTACGACCGCGCCCACCCCCGGGCCCGGCGGCGCCGGGACCCGGATCCGGAGTGAACCGCGGGCTCGGTGCCACGGCAGCGTCGACCCGCGGGCGATGCTCTCGGGTACAATGAGCGGCGCGAACACTCAGGAGGCCGATCTTGGAAACACTGCACGGCACCACCATCCTCGCCGTCCGCCGCGAGGGGCAGGTCGCCCTCGGCGGCGACGGACAGGTCACCCTCGGGCACACGGTGCTCAAGGGCAACGCGCGCAAGGTCCGCCGGCTCTACCACGGCCGGGTTCTGGCCGGTTTTGCCGGCGCCACGGCGGACGCATTCACACTGTTCGAGCGCTTCGAGGCGCAGCTTGAGAAGCACCACGGGCAACTGGCCCGCTCCGCCGTCGAGCTGGCCAAGGAGTGGCGCTCGGACCGCGTCCTGCGCCGCCTGGAGGCCCTGCTCGTGGTCGCCAACACCGAATCCCTACTGACGCTCTCCGGTACCGGCGACGTCATCGAGCCGGAGCACGACCTGATGGCCGTCGGCTCCGGCGGTCCCTACGCCCAGGCCGCCGGCCGGGCCCTGCTCGAGTCCACCGAATTGCCCGCGGCCCAGATCACCCAGCGGGCGCTGGAGATCGCCGGCGATATCTGCGTCTATACCAACCGCCACATCACCGTGGAGACGCTGCCCGAGACCCGTGAGGAGTCGTAACGACATGTCGGAAGCCACGATGACCCCGCGCGAGATCGTCCAGGAGCTGGACAAGCACATCGTCGGCCAGGGCGAGGCGAAGCGCGCCGTGGCCATCGCCCTGCGCAATCGCTGGCGGCGCATGCAGGTCGACGAGCCGCTGCGCAGCGAGATCACCCCCAAGAACATCCTCATGATCGGCCCCACTGGCGTCGGCAAGACCGAGATCGCCCGCCGGCTGGCACGGTTGGCGCGGGCGCCGTTCATCAAGATCGAGGCGACCAAGTTCACCGAGGTCGGCTACGTCGGCCGCGACGTCGAGTCGATCATCCGCGACCTCACCGACCTGGCCCTGAAGCTGGTTCGCGAAGAGGCCATGGCCGAGATGCGCCACAAGGCCGATCGGGCCGTTGAGGACCGCCTGCTCGACACCCTGCTGCCCGGGCCCAGCGGCGGCGGACCCGAGGACGTAGAGAACCGCACCCGGGAGAAGTTCCGGCAGAAGCTGCGCAACGGCGAACTCGACGACCGCGAGATCGAGGTCGAGGTCCAGGCCAGCGGGCCCGGCGTGGACATCATGGCTCCGCCGGGGATGGAGGAGATGTCCAACCAGCTCCAGGGGCTGTTCCGCAACATGGGCCAGGAGCGGACCCAGCGGCGCAAGCTAACCGTCGCCGAGGCCAAACGGGTGCTGCGGGACGAGGAAGCCGCCAAACTGGTCAACGAGGAAGAGGTCAAGGCCGAGGCCGTCAAGCGGGTCGAGGAGCAGGGCATCGTCTTCCTCGATGAGGTCGACAAGGTCACCAAGCGTGCCGAGCAGAGCGGCGGCGGGGACGTCTCCCGCGAGGGCGTCCAGCGCGACCTGCTGCCGCTGGTCGAGGGCGCCACGGTCTCCACCAAGCACGGCATGGTGCGTACCGACCATATCCTGTTCATCGCCTCCGGCGCCTTCCACGTTGCCAAGCCCTCGGATCTGATCCCGGAGCTCCAGGGGCGCCTGCCCATCCGCGTTGAACTGGAGGCCCTGGGCACCGAAGAGTTCGTGCGCATCCTCACCGAGCCGAGCAGCTCGCTGGTGGCGCAGTACCGGGCCCTGATGGCCGCCGAGGGATTGACCCTGGAATTCACCGACGACGGCGTGCGCCGCATCGCCGAGATCGCCCGTCAGGTCAACGAGCGAACCGAGAACATCGGCGCCCGGCGCCTGCACACCGTGATGGAACGCCTGCTCGAGCAGCTCTCCTACGAGGCGGCGGACCACAGCGGCCAGACCCGCACCGTCGATGCGGCCTATGTGGAAGAGCACCTGGCCGGCCTGGCCGAGGACGAGGACCTGAGTCGGTACATCCTGTGACCGGCCCATCCGAGACAACCCGCAGGGGCGGGTAGGGGGAGGACAGCGTGAGCGACGACAAGACCACCCACTTCGGCTACCGCGAGGTCCCGCTGGAGGAGAAGGCCAAGCGGGTCGGCTCGGTTTTCGATTCGGTGGCGGACCGCTACGACTTCATGAACGACCTGATGTCCGGTGGCCTGCACCGCATCTGGAAACGCCAGACCATCGGCCAGACCGTGCTGCGCCCGGGCCACGAGGTTCTGGACATCGCTTCGGGCACCGGCGATCTGGCCAGCCTGGCGCTGCCCCGCGTTGGCCCCGAAGGCCGGGTGGTGATGAGCGACATCAACCTCTCCATGCTCGCCCGGGGGCGGAACCGCATGATCGACGAGGGCGTCGGCAAACAGGCTGCTTGCGTCCTTGCCGACGCCGAGGAACTGCCCTTTCCCGACGCCTCCTTCGATCGGGTGACCATCGGTTTCGGTCTGCGCAACGTCACCCGCAAGGAAAACGCCCTGGCCGAGATGCGCCGCGTGCTACGCCCCGGTGGACGGGCTGTGATCCTCGAGTTCTCCCACGTGTACGTCTCGGCACTGCGACCACTCTACGACCTCTACTCCTTCCGCATCATGCCGATGATGGGCAAGCTGGTGGTCAACGATGCGGAGAGCTACCGCTACCTGGCCGAGTCGATCCGCATGCACCCCGAGGCCCCGGTGCTCAAGGGCATGATGGAGGAGGCCGGCTTCGAGGACTGCGACTACACCCTGCTCACCGCCGGTGTGGCTGCCATCCACACCGGCTGGGTCTACTGAAGACGCCGACGCCATGCTCGACGCCCTGATCAACCGCTGGATCCACCTGGATCCCGACGCCGCCGAGCTGCTCGCCCCGCTGCTCGGCCGGCGGGTGCGTCTGAGCGTGGAGGGATTCCCGCACTTGGTGGTGCGCTTCCGCGAATCGGGTGTCGTGCTCTGCGGCAGCGGGGCCGACGCCGACGAGGAGACCGACGCCGAGATCATCGCCAGCCGCGAGGCACTGACGGCGCTACTCAGTCAGGGCAGCGACGCCGTGGGACGACTGCGCATCCGCGGTGAGGTGGCGGTGGTCGAGCACCTGCGCAACCTGTTCAGCGGCCTGCGCCCGGACTGGGAGGAACCGCTGGCGCGCCTGCTCGGCGACCCATTGGCACAGTGGAGCGCCGACACCCTGCGCAACGCAGGCCGCTGGCTCAGCGAAAGCGCGCAGCAGAGCGCCACCGACCTCGGCGAGTGGCTGGCCGAGGAGTCCGGCCTAGTGCCGGAGCCCGAGCGCGCCCGCGCCTTCCTGGAAGACGTGGACCGCCTGCGCGCTGACACCGACCGCCTCGCCGTACGCATCCAGCGGCTGGAACGAGGGCGCTGATGATCGGACCGCGTCGCCTGTTGCGCCTGACCCGGATCCAGCTGGTGATGCTCCGCAACGGCGTCGACGACGTCGTGTTGGCGGCCCCCATCTTCCGCCCGCTGCGCTTTCTGGTCATCTTCATGCCCTGGCGCTGGGTACGGCGCAAGGTCCCCCGCGGGGTGCGCGTCCGGCGTGCCCTGGAGGAGCTGGGACCGATCTTCGTCAAGCTCGGGCAGATCCTGTCGACGCGCCAGGACTTGCTCCCGGCCGACGTTGCCCGTGAGCTGGCGCGGCTACAGGATCGCGTACCGCCGTTCCCCCATGAGGATGCCCGGCGCATCGTCGAGCGGACCTACGGTTGCCCCATCCAGGACGTCTTCGCCCACTTCGAGGACACCCCCATCGCCTCGGCCTCTATCGCCCAGGTCCACGGCGCGCAGCTGCACGACGGCAGCGAGGTGGTGGTCAAGGTGGTACGCCCGGGCATCCCGGCGGTCATCCGCCGCGACCTGGACCTGCTACATACCGCCGCCGCCCTGGCCGAGCGCTACGTACCCGACGCACGACGTCTGCACCCGGTGGACGTCATCCGCGAGTTCGAGAAGAACCTCTACGACGAGCTCGACCTCATGCGCGAGGCGGCCAACGCCTCGCAGCTGCGGCGCAACTTCGAGAACTCGGAGCTGCTCTACGTGCCAGCCGTCTACTGGCGCTACACCGGGCGCAACGTAATGGTCATGGAGCGGGTGCACGGGTTGCCGATCAGCGACATCGAGGCCCTCAAGGCCCACGGCATCGACCTCAAGAAGCTCGCCGAGCGCGGCACCGAGATCTTCTTTACCCAGGTCTTCCGCGACAGCTTCTTCCACGCGGACATGCACCCGGGCAACATCTTCGTCGACCCCACGCGGCCCACCGAGCCGCGTTACATCGCGATCGACTTCGGCATCATGGGTTCGCTGGCACCGACGGACCACCACTACCTGGCCGGTAATTTCATGGCCTTCTTCAACCGGGACTACCGGCGGGTGGCCGAATTGCACGTCGAGTCGGGATGGGTCCCGGCGGGTACCCGGGTCGAGGAGTTCGAGGCCGCCATCCGTACCGTCTGCGAACCGGCCTTCGCCCGCCCGCTGCACGAGATCTCCTTCGCCCAGCTGCTGCTGCGGCTGTTCCAGACCGGCCGGCGCTTCAACATGGAGGTGCAGCCGCAGCTGGTGCTGCTGCAGAAGACCCTGCTCAACATCGAGGGGCTGGGCCGCAACCTCTACCCCGATCTGGACCTGTGGACCACGGCCAAACCATTCCTGGAGCGCTGGATGCGCGAGGAGCTGGGCCCGGCGGCAGCGCTGCGCAACATCCGCAAACAGCTGCCGGAGTGGGGGGACAAGCTACCGGAGCTGCCCAACCGAATCGACCGCGGGCTGGACGACCTGGCCAGCATGCGCGCGGAACTCCACCGCCACTGCCAGGAGATGGAACAGCTGCGTCGGGAGGTCGACCGGGGCAACCGACGGGTCTACGCCGCCATCGCCGGGGCTGCGCTGATCATCGCCGCCGTGCTCAGCCACACCGGCGAGGGGACGCCCGAGGCCTGGGCCGATGTGCCCCCGGCCACCTGGGGCCTGGGCGGACTGGGGCTGATGGCTTTGGTTCTGGCCCTGGCGGGGGGGGGGGGGGGGCCCCCCCCCCCCCCCCCCCGCCCCGGGGGGGGGGGGGG